>NZ_BAABFO010000025.1:0-73489 GCF_039541095.1 Pigmentiphaga soli | reverse complement strand
GCGCGTGCTGGCGCCGGCCACGCTGGCGCGCCGGCTGGCGGCGCTGCCCGGCGTGCGGCTGCAGGCGGCCCGGCCGCACCGGCAATGGCTAGAAGGCATCGGCTGCCGCACCCTGGGCGCGCTGCGCGCCCTGCCGCGCGCCGGCCTGCAGCGGCGCTGCGGCCCCGCGCTGGTCCAGGCGCTCGACCGCGCCTACGGGCAGGCCCCCGAATTGTTCGACTGGTTCCAGCCCCCGCTGTCGTTCAGCGCCCGCGGCGAGCCGCTCGAACGCCTCGAACACGCCACCGCCGTGCTGGCGCTGGCCGGCCACCTGCTCGAACAGATGGCCGGCTGGCTGGCGGCGCGCCGGCGGGCGGTATCGCGCATCGAACTGACGCTGGAACACGAACGCGGCCGCCACGCCCGCGCGCCCACCGAACTGGCCATCGCGCTGGCCGACCCGACCTGGCATGCCGACCACCTGCTCTCGCTGCTGCGGGAACGGCTGGCGCAGCTGACGCTGCCGGCGCCGGTAGCGGCCATCGCGCTGCGGGCGCGCGAAGTGGTGGTACCGGCCGAAGCTTCGGGCACGCTGTTCGTCGACCCTGGCCAGGCCGCGGCCGACCACCGACGGCTGCTGGAACTGCTGGAAGCGCGCCTGGGCGCCGACCGCGTGCTGGCGCCCGCCACGCAGGCCGACCACCTGCCGGAAGTGGCCAATGCCTGGGCCCCCGCCACCCGGCCGGCGCGCCGCGCGCCCGCCCTGCCCCGCTTCGAAGACCGCCCGCTGTGGCTGCTGGAACAGCCGCTGCCGCTGGAAGTGCGCGGCCATCGTCCCTTCCACGGCACGCCGCTGCGGCTGCTGCGCGGCCCCGAGCGCCTGGAGGTCGGCTGGTGGCGCGACGATCCGCAGCGCCGCGACTATTTCATCGCCGAGGGCGAAGACAGCGCCCGCTACTGGATCTACCAGCAGCGGGCGCAGGACGACGTCCGCTGGTTCCTGCACGGGCTGTTCGGCTGATGCTGGCGCTTCCCGTTCCGTCCGCCCTGCCCGGCTACGCCGAGCTGCAATGCCTGTCGAACTTCACCTTCCTGCGCGGCGCCTCGCACCCCGGCGAACTGGTGCACCGCGCCGCCGAGGCCGGCTATGCGGCGCTGGCGCTGACCGACGAATGTTCGCTGGCCGGCATCGTGCGCGCCCAACAGACGCTCGACGCGCTGAAGGCCGAGCGCGCGGCCCGCGGCGGCGGTGACGGCGAAGGCGACGACAGCAACGCTTGCGGCAACGGCAACGGCAACGGCAACGGCAACGGCAACGCCGGACCGCTGCCGCGCCTGATCGTCGGCAGCCAGTTCCTCCTCCAGCCGCAGGGCGCCGAAACGCCGCTCACGCTGGTCGCGCTGGCCACCGACAAGGGCGGCTACGGCAATCTGTCGGAACTCATCACGCTGGCTCGCACCCGTGCCGACAAGGGCAGCTACCGGCTCCACCGCGCCGACCTGACCGATCCGCCGCCGGGCAGCGAACACCTGCGCGGCCTGCCCGGCTGCCTGCTGCTGCTGGCCCCCGACCACGGGCTCGACCCCGAAGCCATGGCCGAACAGGCGCGCTGGGCGGCGCAGGCCTTCCCCGGGCGCTGCTGGCTGGCGCTGACGCTGCTGCTGCATGCGCGCGACGACCGCCACCGCGCCGCGGTCGAAAGCGCCGCCCGGGCCGCCGGCCTGCCGGTGGCGGCCACCGGCCAGGTCCAAATGCATGTCCGCTCGCGCAAGCCGCTGCACGACCTGCTGTGCGCGATCCGGCTCGGCAAGCCGGTGCACGAATGCGGCCATGCGCTGGCGCCCAATGCCGAACAGCACCTGCGCTCGCGCGTACAGCTGGCCAACCTCTACCCGCCGCAGGCGCTGGCCGAAACGCTGAAGATCGCCGGACGCTGCCGCTTCTCGCTCGAAGAACTGCGCTACGAATACCCCGACGAAATCGTGCCGGCCGGCCACACGCCGGCCAGCTACCTGCGCGAGCAAACCTATGCCGGCGCGCGGATCCGCTATCCGCAGGGCATCCCGCAGCCGGTGGCCGGGCAGATCGAAAAGGAACTGGCGCTGATCGCCGAACTGCGCTACGAGGCCTACTTCCTGACGGTCTACGACCTGGTCAAGTTCGCCCGCGATGAAGGCATCCTGTGCCAGGGACGCGGCTCGGCGGCCAATTCGGTGGTCTGCTACTGCCTGGGCATCACCGCCGTCGCCCCCGATGAAATCAAGACGCTGTTCGGCCGCTTCATCAGCCGCGAACGCAACGAACCGCCCGATATCGACGTCGACTTCGAACACCAGCGCCGCGAAGAAGTCATCCAGTACATCTACCGCAAATACGGCCGCGACCGCTCCGCGCTGACCGCGGTGGTGATCGGCTACCGTTCGCGCAGCGTGCTGCGCGACGCCGGCAAGGCGCTCGGCATCGACCTGGCCATCGTCGACCGCGTGGCCAAGTCCCATGAATGGTGGGACGGCCGGCAGAACCTGCACCGGCGCTTCGAAGCCTGCGGCTTCGACGCGCAATCGCCGGCCGCGCGGCGCTGGAGCGCCATGGCCGAACAACTGCTCGATTTCCCGCGCCATCTGTCGCAGCACCCCGGCGGCTTCGTCATGTCGCGCGGGCGGCTGTCGCGCCTGGTGCCGATCGAGAACGCGGCGATGCCGGGCCGCAGCGTGGTGCAGTGGGACAAGGACGATCTCGACGCCGTCGGCCTGCTCAAGGTCGACGTGCTGGCGCTGGGCATGCTGTCGGTGCTGCGCCGCGCGCTCGACCTGCTCGAACGGCGCACCGGACGGCCGCCGGACCTGTACGCCATCCCGCAGGGCGACGAAAAAACCTACGACATGATTTGCAAGGCCGATACCATCGGCGTGTTCCAGATCGAGTCGCGGGCGCAGATGAGCATGCTGCCGCGCCTGAAGCCGCGCAAGTTCTACGACCTGGTGGTCGAAGTGGCCATCGTGCGGCCCGGCCCCATCCAGGGCGGCATGGTCCACCCCTACCTGGCCCGCCGCGAACGGCCCGAGCTCGAAAGCTATCCCAAGGAAGAACTGCGGGCCGCGCTGTCGCGCACCAAGGGCGTGCCGATCTTCCAGGAACAGGTGATGCAGATCGCGATGACCGCGGCCGGCTATTCCGAGGGCGAGGCCGACGACCTGCGCCGCTCGATGGCGGCCTGGCGGCGCAAGGGCGGCATCGACCGCCACTACGACAAGCTGGTGGGCGGCATGCTGGCCCGTGGCTACGAACGCGAATTCGCCGAATCCATCTTCCGGCAGATCCAGGGCTTCGGCGAATACGGCTTTCCGGAATCGCATGCGGCCAGCTTCGCGCTGCTGGCCTACGCCAGCGCATGGATCAAGTGCCACCATCCCGACATCTTCCTGGCGGCGCTGCTCAACAGCCAGCCGATGGGCTTTTATTCGCCGCACCAGTTGATCCAGGACGCGCGGCGCAAAGGCGTCGAGGTACGGCCGGTCGACGTCTGCGCCAGCGACTGGGACGCCACGCTCGAACCGGCCGGCGCCGGCAGCGCCGTCCGGCTCGGCATGAACAGCATCCAAGGCCTGTCCGAAGAGGCCGGCCGGCGCATTGCCGAGGCCCGCCGCGCGGGGCCCTGGGCCGATGCCGCCGACCTCGCCCGGCGCGCCGGCCTGGATCGCGCCGCGCTGCAGGCGCTGGCCGCGGCCGACGCGCTGCGCACGCTGTCGGGCCACCGCCGCACCGCGCTCTGGGAAGCGATCGACAGCGTGCCGGAACGCGGGCTGCTGCGCGGCACCCGCGTGCGCGAGGCGCCGCCGCCCCTGCCCGCGCCGTCGGAAGCCGACGACATCGTGGCCGACTACGATGCGCTGAAGCTGACCCTCAAGCGCCATCCGCTGGCCCTGCTGCGCGAGGCGCTGGCCGACCGCGGCTTCGTGCCGGCCGCCACGCTGGCCGGTTATCCCGATGGCCGGCTGGCGCGCGCCTGCGGCATCGTGACGGTGCGGCAGCGGCCCGGCACCGCCAAGGGCACGGTGTTCGTCACGCTGGAAGACGAAACCGGCCAGGTCAACGTGATCGTGTGGCCCGCGCTGCTCGAAGCGCAGCGGCGCGAGGCGGTCGGCGCGTCGCTGCTGGGGGTGTACGGCATATGGCAGTCCAGCCAGGGCGTGCAGCACCTCGTGGCCCGGCGGCTGGTCGATCTTTCCGCGCTGCTGGGCCGGCTGTCCACCCGCAGCCGGGATTTCCACTGAGCCGGCCGGCGAGCCCCGGCGCGGCCGCGGGGTGACACGGCTATGGCCGCGGCGCCCCGGGCGCATCCATATCATCATCCTCATCCGCGACCGCGGCAGCGGCAGCGGCATCGCCGGCCGCCTGCCCACGGCCGGCCGCGGCCTTGCGCCGCAGCTTGAGCCGCATTTCCCACTTCTTGAGCGGCACCAGGATCACCAGCGCCCCGGCGGTCGCCAGGATCGCCGTGGCCTCCCGGCCCAGCCCCGCGGCCACGCCGATGGCCGCCGTCAGCCAGATGCCGGCCGCCGTGGTCAGGCCGTGCACCTGCCGGGGGCCGCCCTTCATGATGGCGCCCGCCCCCAGGAAGCCGATGCCGGCCAGTATCCCCTGCAGCACGCGGCTGGCGTCGGCCAGGTGCATGCCCGCCTGCAGCGGCACCAGCACGAACAACGCCGAGCCCAGCGCCACCAGCATGTGGGTGCGCAGCCCGGCCTCGTGGCCGCGCAGCTCGCGTTCGAGCCCCAGCACGCCGCCCAGCAGCATGGCCATGCCCAGGCGCACGCACACCTGGGTGATGTCGGACACGTCGTTCAGGTCGGAAAATTCGCCGCGGAAGGTCATCCAGACCCTCGGCCAGACATCTTGCATCGCGTCTCCCCATGGCGCGGCACGCGCCGCGCCCACAGCTTACGGCAGACGCGGGCCGCGCGCATGCCGGCGCGCCGGCCGCGTCGGACCGATGCCTCAGGCCAGCCGCGCCAGGCTGCGCAGCGTGGCGGCGCAGGCCTGCGCGGCCTCGCGGCCCTTGACCAGGAAATGTTCGTGGAAAAAACGGTGGTGCTCTTCGCCCGCATGGAAATGATGCGGGGTCAGCACCGCCGAGAACACCGGCACGCCGGTGTCGAGCTGGACGCGCATCAGGCCGTCGATCACCGCCCCTGCCACGAAATCGTGGCGATAGATGCCGCCGTCGACCACCAGCCCGCTGGCCACGATGCCGGCATAGCGGCCGCTGCGGGCCAGCACCTGCGCATGCAGCGGGATCTCGAAGGCGCCCGGCACCTCGAAATAATCGATGTCGGCTTCGGCATGGCCCGCCGCCGCGATCTCGGCGGCGAAGGCGCGCCGGCACTGGTCGACGATGTCGCGGTGCCAGCAGGACTGGACGAAGGCGATGCGGCGGCCGCCGCGGGAAGAAACGTGGGACTGCGACTCCTGGCTCACTGACTGCTCCATGCGAAATTCAAGACGCGAATGGCGAGTCGGGGCGCGCGGGAATGCAGGCAGCGGGCAGGCGCACGGCGCCCGCCGGGCTGGCGGAATTCCGTTCTCTTTCATCCGGACTGTACCGTCGGCTTCGGAATCGCACCGAATCTGCTGACCCCGGCGCATTGCGCCGGGCGCTCGCGGGCTGGGCGCGCAGGGCGCCATCACCGCCGGTGGGGAATCTCACCCCGCCCCGAGAACGTTGCGCCGGCGGGCCCATGCCGCGCCGGCGGCCGCTACCTTAGCACGAATCGGCCGACCGCCCCTGTTAAAACCGGAAATGCCCGCAAAGCCACGGTAACCCCTAGCGCGCCGCGATCGCACTAAGCTCGATCCCTGCATTCGATCCGGATTCCTGCCATGTCTGTTCCCGAGTCGCGCCACGAAGTGCGCCATGCCGCCGAAATGCGGCTGCGGGCCGCGTTGGCGTCGCTGCGGCCGGACCTGCCGGCCGACGCCATCGCCGTCGAGGACGACGAACAAGGCCTGATGAGCGCCCAGGTCTACGGCGTGGAACAGGCGCTGCAGCGCCATGCCGACGCCCTGCAGAGCGAAACGGTGCAGCGTTTCAGCCACGCCCGCCCGCTCTATCGCCGCGACGAGATCGACGCCCTGCTCAAGACGCTGCACATCATCGCCTCCAAGGCCGGCCTGCCGTTGCCGCCCGGCGCGCTGGCGCTGATCGAACTGCCGGGCGGCGTGCTGGTGCTGACCTGGCGCCACCGCCTGCTGGCCTCGTCCGAAGACCCGCTGCACCTGCTGTCGCAGGCCCTCAGGCGCCTGACCACCGCGGCAGGCTGAGGGCGGGCTGCTATCATGAAGCGGGCGCCCATCCTGCCGGCGCCGTGAGCTTTTTCCTATGTTCCCGACACGACTCCGCAAGGGTTACCGCAGTTTCCTCGATGGCCGCTTCAGCGATGAAAGCGCGCGCTACCGCGCCCTGGCCGAAACCGGCCAGAAACCCGAAATCATGGTGATCGGCTGTTGCGATTCGCGCGTGGCGCCCGAGGTCATCTTCGACGCCGGCCCGGGCGAACTGTTCGTCGTACGCAACGTGGCCAACCTGGTGCCGCCCTACGAGCTGGCCAGCGACTCCTACCACGGCACCAGTTCGGCGCTCGAATTCGCGGTGCAGTCGCTGCGCGTCAAGCACATCGTGGTGCTGGGCCACGCCCACTGCGGCGGCATCGGCGCGGCCGCCGCCAGCGCCCAGCCTTTGTCACCGGGCGATTTCATCGGCAAGTGGATGCAGCAGATCGCGCCGGTCAAGCAGCGCGTGGTGCCGCCCGGCGAGGACCCCGGCAAATACTTGATGCAACTGGAAATGGCTGTCGTCGAGCACAGCCTCGACAATCTGATGACCTTCCCCTGTGTGCGGATCCTGGTCGAACGCGGCCAGCTCCAGTTGCACGGGGCCTACTTCGGCATCGCCACCGGGCTGCTCATGGTGCGCGACCCGGCCACCGGAGAATTCCGCCCCGTACAGGGCGGCGACACGCCATGACATTGCGTCCTGCCATGCTTCGCCTCGCCGCCGCGCTGCGCGCCGGCGTTCTCGCCTCGCTCTTGCTGCCGGCGCTGGCCTGGGCCGGCGGCACCGCCCGCCTGCAGGCCGTCGACCAGGACGGCAAACAGGTCTCCGCCACGGTCGAATACGCCGGATCGTCGCTGCGCGCGGCCTCGCCGCAGCAGCCGAACGCCTATCTGCTGGCGCGCGGCGGCAAGGTCTACAACGTGGCCAACGTCAACGGCAAGACCGTCGTGATGGACGCCGCCGACATGATGCGCATGGCGGGCACGCTGATGCCCAGCCCCACCGTGGCCATCGAGCAGGTGCGCGCCGTGCGCGCGCTCGATCCCACCTCGCGCCGCGAAACCGTGGCGGGCATCGCCGGCACCGTCTATACGCTTTCCTACGAAGACGGACGCGGCAATCCGCGCACCGAGGAACTCGTGCTGGCGCGCGACACGCGGGCCAACGAATTCACCGCCGCCACCGTGCAGCTCGGACGCACGCTGGCATCCGTTACCGGCACCAGGATACCGGCCGGCGCCGAACAGCTGCTGACCCGCATCGTCGACGAAGGCCAGGGCCTGCTGCGTTTCGGCAATCGTTTCGCGCTGATCTCGATCGACGGCGCCACGCCGCCTTCCTCGCGGTTCGAGCTGCCGGCCGGCTCGCTGCAGGTGCCCGACCTGGGCAATCTGCTGCAAGGCCTGGGCCGTTGAACCCGCCGCCATGACCGCTCCCGCGCACGACGACGTGATCGAGGCCACCCGGCTGTGGCTGGAACGGGCCGTGATCGGGCTCAACCTGTGCCCGTTCGCCAAGGCCGTCCACGCCAGGCAGCAGATCCGCTACGTGGTCAGCGCGGCCCGCAGCGAAGAAGAACTGCTGGCCGACCTCGAGGCCGAACTGCGGCACCTGGCCGCGGTATCGCCGGAGGAAGTCGACACCACGCTGCTGGTCCACCCCTGGGTGCTGCAGGATTTCCTCGACTACAACGATTTCCTGGACCTGGCCGACGACGCGGTGGACGCGCTCGGACTGGCCGGCGAATTGCAGATCGCCAGCTTCCATCCCGATTACCAGTTCGCCGGCACCGGGCCCGACGACATCGAGAACTACAGCAACCGCGCCCCGTATCCCATCCTGCACCTGCTGCGCGAAGCCAGCGTCGACAAGGCGGTGGCGGCCTTTCCCGAGGCCGAGCAGATCTACCAGCGCAACATCGAGACGCTGCGCGCCCTCGGCCACGAGGGCTGGGCGCGGCTCAATCTTCCACCCGGCCCCGCAGACGCTTGATCTCGCCGCGCAGCGTCTTGCGCTGCAGGCGCCGCTGCTGCGAGCCGCGCGTGGGCCGGGTCGGCTTGCGCGGCTTGGGCGGCACCGCCACCGATGCCAGCAGGCGCTGCAACCGTTCCAGCGCATCGGCGCGGTTCTTGTCCTGGCTGCGGTGGCCCTGGGCCTTGATGACCACCACGCCGTCCTTGCTGATGCGCTGGTCGCGCAAGGCCAGCAGCGCGTCTTTCCATGCCTGCGGCAGCGAGGAGCGGCCGATGTCGAAGCGCAGGTGCACCGCGCTCGACACCTTGTTGACGTTCTGCCCGCCCGCGCCCTGGGCGCGGATCATCGTAAGTTCGATCTCGTCGTCGGCCAGCCAGACCTCGCCGTGGATGTGCAGCATCAAGCCTGGATATGCATGCCGAGCCGCGCCAGCAGCTTGCGGTCCGCCTCGGCCTGCGGGTTTTCGGTGGTGAGCAGACGGTCGCCGTAGAAGATCGAGTTGGCGCCGGCCAGGAAGCACAGCGCCTGCAGCGCGTCGTCCATCTGTTCGCGGCCGGCCGACAGGCGCACCATGGCCTGCGGCATCGTGATGCGCGCCACCGCGATCGTGCGCACGAACTCGAACGGGTCGATCGATTCGTTGCCGGCCAGCGGCGTGCCTTCCACCCGCACCAGGTTGTTGATCGGCACCGATTCCGGGTAAGGGTCCATATTGGCCAGCTGCGCGATCAGGCCGGCGCGCTCGCGCCGCGATTCGCCCAGGCCGACGATGCCGCCGCAGCACACCTTGACGCCGGCATCGCGCACGCGCTCCAGCGTGTCAAGGCGGTCCTGGTAGGTGCGGGTGGTGATGATCTGCCCATAGAACTCGGGCGAGGTGTCGAGGTTGTGGTTGTAGTAGTCGAGCCCGGCCTCGCGCAGCTGCTGCGCCTGGCCGTCGCGCAGCATGCCCAGCGTGACGCAGGTTTCCAGGCCCAAATCCTTGACGGCGCGCACCATCTCGGCCACCTCGTCGACCTGGTGCGGCTTGGGGCTGCGCCAGGCGGCGCCCATGCAGAAGCGCGTGGCGCCCTGCGCGCGGGCCGCCTCGGCCGCGGCCACGACCTCGGACAGCGGCATCAGCTTCTCGGTTTCGACGCCGGTGTCGTAGCGCGCCGACTGCGGGCAATAGGCACAGTCTTCGGGGCAGCCGCCGGTCTTGATCGACAGCAGCGTGGAGAGCTGGACGGCGGCCGGATCGAAGTGGCGGCGATGCGTTTCCTGGGCGCGGAAGATCAGTTCGGCAAAGGGCAATTCGAAGAGACCGACGATGTCGTCGACCTGCCAGGACGCCGAATTGCGGCGAGATGTAACGGCGTCGGCGGCGGAAGCCAGGGCGGGATCGGCGTGCATGCGGTGCTCCAGGAGGCGGAATGGCGTGTTTCGGTAGACCAGCACCGATGGTAGGCAAGGCGGGCGCTGGTATCAAGTCGACAGTTCGACGCGGGTTTGCTCGGGAAGAGCGCCTTTTTGGTACGAATCGCGATTTTATGACATCTCGCCTTCAAACCGCCTGCATCGCACGGGTCACGGCGGATACATTTGCTTGCGACTCCCCGCTACGGTTTCTCCTTGCGTCGGGTGGCCGCCTGACACCTTTCGCAACCAAGCCCCCGTGGGCGGCCGCTTGCATTTCCACGCCAAGATTGCTTGAATGCCGGCCTGACGTCGGCGCCAGCCACTCCGGCGAATGGCCGACTTTTTTGAGGAATACGCATGCGCACCAAGAAAGAACTGATCGACGCCCTGTCCGAACGGACCCAGCAGCCCAAGAACGTGTCGGAAGCCTTCCTCGACGCCCTCGGCGACGCGCTGCGGGACACGCTGGCCTCCGGCGACGAAGTCGTCCTGCCCGGCGTCGGCAAGTTCTCGGTCAAGGCCAAGGCCGCCAAGACCGGCCGCAATCCGCGCACCGGCGAAAGCATCCAGATCGCCGCCCGCCGCTCCCCCGCCTTCAGCGCCGCCAAGGTCCTGAAAGACGCCGTAGACGTCCGCTGAGCCCAAGACTCGGACAGTGAGATAGCCGCGCCGGGAAACGCTCCCGGCGCATATGCGCCCGGGCAAATACCTACTTTATTTCGTATACGAAATAAAGAATCATCTCTCCATCGCTTCGATTCCCATGCGGGAAGCCAGACCACGAACCAATAAAAGCGAGGAGACCACCATGCGATATCGATTCTGCCTGCTGGCATTGCCGGCCTTCCTGGCCGCCTGCGGCGGCAACGACGACGGCAACGCCGGCGCCGGCACGCCCGAAACGCCGCCGCCCGCCGCAAGCGCAGGCGTGATCGACCGCTTCGAGATCGTCTCCCAGGTGGACGCCTACGGCGGCGCGACGCCCCCCGGCGCGGCAGGCCCGTATACGCTGATCACCGGCATCGTGCACGGCAAGCTGGCCCCCGCCCACCCCGACAACGCCGGCATCGTCGACCTGGAAAACGCCCCGACCGGAGAAGACGGGCTGGTGTCCTACAGCACCGACGTCGTCATCCTGCGGCCCAAGTCGGCCGCCACGGCGCGGCGTGCCTTGTTCTACGACGTGGTGAACCGCGGCGGGCGCATCGGCCAGAGCCGCTACGTGGGCGGCGGCGACCTGGACGACGGCGCGCCGCCGGCGGCGGACTTCCCTTCCCTGCTCGGCGCCGGCTATACCGTGGTCTGGAGCGGCTGGCAGGGCAATATCGCGCAGACCGGCAATGGGGCGACAGGACCGGTCGGCACCTTGCTGCCCGTGGCGCGCAACGCCGACGGCAGCCCCATCACCGGACTGAGCCGGGAGGAATTCGTGCCCGACAATGCGGGCGGCGGCACCGTCATGAAACTGAACTACCCGCCGGCCTCGCTCAGCGACCGCTCCGAGGTCGCCTTCACCGCCCGCCAGACCTGGCTCGACAGCGACGGCAAGCAGGACTACGCGGCAGTCTCGGTACCGGTCACCGCCTGGTCTTACCAGGTGGGCGAAGACGGCGCCGTGTCGGTCGGCTTCACGCCGCCCTCCTCCGTGCCGCGCGCCGGCGGCGCAGCCGAACCGGCGGACCAGGGCACCATCTACCAGTTCGTCTACCGGGCCAGGGATCCCAAGGTCATGGGCATCGGCTTTGCCGCGGTGCGCGACCTGCTCTCCTTCCTCCGCTATTCGGAGCAGGACGCGCAAGGCACGCCCAACCCGCTGAACGACCTGAAGGGCGCTGCCTGCGTGGCGGCCAGTTGCCCGGGGCACCCCGACACGAACGTCGACGTCGTCATCGGCGAAGGCGTTTCGCAGTCGGGGCGCTTCCTGCGCGATTTCCTGTACCGCGGCTTCAACAAGGCAGGCAACGGCAAGCGGGTGTTCGACGGCCTGGTGCCGATCGGCACCGGCGCGCGGCGCACCTGGATCAATTACCGCTTCGCCCAGCCCGACCGGGCAGCGAAACAGCACGAAGACCACTGGGCGCCCGGCGTGGACTTCCCGTTCACCTACGACGTCCGCACCGATCCGGTGGGCGGCGCCACCGACGGGCTGCTGAAGAATTGCCTGGCCACCGACACCTGCCCCAAGGTCATGCAGATCGACGGCAGCCTCGAATGGTGGGGCGCGCGCGGCTCGCTGGTGGTGACCGACGGCATCGGCAACGACATCGGGCTGCCCGACAACGTCCGCTATTACTTCGTGGCGGCCAACCAGCACACCGGCGGCGCCGGCGTCACGACGGGCATCGTCACCCAGCCCGCGGCGGGCAGCCGCTGCGAATTCGCGCCCAATCCGGTCGGCCAGGTGACCGTCGAACGCAGCCTCATCCGGGCGCTGGAACGCTGGATCGCCACCGGCGCCACGCCGCCCGCGTCGCGGTACCCGACCGTGGCGGCCGGCACCATGGCGCTGCCCGACCGCGCCGCCGTCGGCTTCCCCGACCTGTCCGACATCGTGGTGCCCAGCGGCGCGAATGCGACGCCTACCCCCGTCAGCGTGGCCTACAGCGGCCTGGTCAACCAGCTCGCGGTGACCGACTACGGCAACGCCGTGCCGGTCGTCGACCTGGCCAGGACGTACACCCTGCTGGTGCCCACCGTCGACGACATCGGCAACGACGTGGCCGGCATCCGGCTGCCCGAGGTGGAGGTGCCCGTGGCGACCTACGGCGGCTGGAACTTCCGGCGCGCCGGATATGCCCAGGGAGACCTGTGCGCCCTGTCGGGCTTCGCGCTGCCGCTGGCCGTAAGCCCTGCCACCAAGGGCGCGGCCGACCCGCGCCCGACGCTGGCCGACCTGTACACCGGCCGCGCCGATTACGTGGGCAAATTCGGCGCGGCGGCGGATCGCCTGGTCGACCAGGGCTTCCTGCTCGAAGCCGACAGCGAGGCGCTGTACAAGGGGCGCGCCTCGCAAATTTCGCCGCTGCTCATTCCGAACCCCTGACGTCCACGAACCTACGGAACTTTCGAGAACCCACCCATGCTTCCCTGGCATTCGAACACAAGCGAGGACTACTTCGCCGCCGTCCGCGAAACCAAGCTGTCGAAACTGGTCCGCGAAGACCTGCTGCAACAGATCCTGAACGGACAGCTGCCGCCCGGCGCGCGGATCAACGAGCCCGACGTGGCGGCGCGCCTGGGCGTGTCGCGCGTGCCGGTCAGGGAGGCCTTGCGCGAACTCGAAAGCTCCGGACTGGTGGTATCGCGCAAGCATGCCGGCGTGTTCGTGCGCCAGCCCGACGCCGACGAGATCCGCGGCCTGTACGATCTGCGCGCCCTGCTCGACGGCTATGCCGGACGGCGGACCGCGCAGCTCACCCTGCCGCAGCGCATGGCGCTGGCCGACGCGCTGGATGCGTCGATCGCTGCGATGCGCGCGGCCGAAGACGCGCGCGACGTCAGCACGTATTACGCCGAGAACCTGCGCTTCCATTGGCTGATGGTCGAGGCGGCCGACAACCTTCCGGTGGTCGAAACCTACCGCGGCGTGGTGCAGAAGCTGCACCTGTCGCGCCTGAAGAACCTTTCGCAGGACATGGGCATGCGGGCGTCGATCGCCGAGCACATCGAGATCGCCCAGGCCCTGCGGGCCGGCGATCCCGCGCGCTGCGAGGCCCTGCTGGCCAGCCACGTCCACGATGCCTTCGGACGCCTGAACGACAAGTTGGCAGGTTCGGGCTGAAGCCGGCCCGCCGCTTCATTCCAACAAAAGAGAGGAGACACGCTATGCAACGACGCACGTTTCTGCAGGCAGCGCCCTTCCTGCTGACGCCCGCCCTGGCCGGCCTTTCCGGCGCGGCCCGCGCGCAGTCCTGGCCCGACCGGCCGATCCGCTACATCGTGCCGGTGGCGCCGGGCGGCGGCAGCGACATGGTGGGCCGTACCGTCACCGACCGCTGGGGCCGCGCGCTGGGCCAGCAGTTCATCGTCGAGAACCAGGGCGGCGGGGGCGGCATCATCGCCTGCCAGACCACGGCCCGCGCGCCGGCCGACGGCTACACGCTGATGCAGGGCTACGTGGCCACGCACGGCACCAGCCCGGCCACCCGCAAAGTGCCTTACGACGCGGTGCAGGACTTCACGCCGGTCGGCATGATCGGCGCCACGCCCAACATCCTGGTCATCGACCCGAAGCTGCCGGTCAAGGATTTCCAGGCCTTCGTCGACTACCTGAAGGCCAACCGGGGCAAGGTCAGCTACGGCTCGGCCGGGCCCGGCTCGCTCACCCACCTGACGATGGAACTGATGGCGCAGCAGCTCGGCACGCCCATGACCCACGTTCCCTACCGCGGCGTGGCGCCGGCGCTGACCGACACCATCGGCAGCCAGACGCAGGCCGTGTTCCCGGGCCTGGCCGCGGCCTTGCAGCACATCCGTTCCGGCCGCCTGCGGGCGCTGGCCGTCACCGGCAACCGCCGCGCGCCGCAAGTGCCCGACGTGCCCACCCTGGACGAACTGGGCCTGAAGAATTTCGACGCGGTACAGTGGTACGGCGTGGTCGGCCCGGCCGGCATGCCGGCCGACGCGGTGGCCCGTCTCAACGACACGCTGAACTCGGTGCTGAAGGCGCCCGACATGAGCGACAAGCTGTCCGGCGAGGCGGTGGCGCCGATGCCGATGTCGGCCGCGGAATTCGGCGATTACCTGAAGAAGGACCTGGCGCGCTGGACGGCGCTGGCCCAGGCCCGGCACATTTCCCTCGACTGACAACTCCATCATCCGATCCCATGGCACGCAATACCCTGGTCCAGGCCGACCCTAACGCCCCGCCCATCACCCGCCTGCTGGCCGAGTTCGTGGCGAACCATCCCTCGCGCGGCTGGAGCGACGCGGTAGACCACGAGGCGCACCGCACCTTCCTGAACTGGCTGGGTTGCGCGGTCGGCGCCGCGTACCATGAGGCCGCCGAGGCGGCGCTGGCGGCGGTCGGCGTCCTGCAGCCGGCGCCGCAGGCCACCGTCGCCGGCCGCCCGGAACGGGTCGACATCGCCAGCGCGGCGCTGCTCAACGGCATCGCCTCGCATATCTTCGATTTCGACGATACGCACCTGAAGACCATCATCCATCCGGCCGGCCCCGTCGCCTCGGCCCTGCTGGCGCTGGCCGAGCTCACGGGCGCCAGCGGGCGCCAGGTGATCGATGCGCTGGTGCTGGGCGTGGACGTGGCCTGCCGCATGGGCAACGTCATCTATCCCGAACACTACGACCGCGGCTGGCACATCACCGGCACCACCGGCATGCTCGGCGCGGCCGCCGGCTGCGCGCGGCTGCTGGGGCTGGACGCCGGCCGCACACAGATGGCGCTGGGCATCGCGGCCTCGCAGCCGGTGGGCCTGCGCGAGCAGTTCGGCACCATGACCAAGCCCTTCCATCCTGGCGCGGCGGCGCGCGCCGGGCTGATGTCGGCGCTGCTGGCGCGACAGGGCTTCACCGCCAGCCCGCGCGCGCTGGAGGCCCCGCGCGGCTTCGCGCAGGTGGTATCGGACAAAAGCGCCTGGCACGAAGCCACCGACGAACTGGGGCGGCGCTTCGAGATTTCGTTCAACAGCTACAAGCCATTCGCCTGCGGCATCGTGATCCATCCCAGCATCGACGCCTGCGTGCAACTGCGCGCCCAGGGCGTGCGCGCCGAGCAGGTGGAACGCATCGAACTGAAGGTGCATCCGCTCGTGCTGGAACTGACCGGCAAGAAAGAGCCGGCGGACGGCCTGCAAGGCAAGTTCAGCGTCTACCACGGCTGCGCCGCGGGGCTGATCCTGGGCAAGGCGAGCGAAGACGAATACACCGACGAAATCGTCAACCGCGCCGACATGGTGGCGCTGCGCCGCAAGGTGGAGGCGACGGTAGACGAGCGTATCGGCGAAGCCAGCGCCGACATGGCGGCCGTGCTCACCGACGGACGCCGGATCCACATCTTCGTCGAGCATGCCATCGGCTCCCTGCAACGGCCCATGAGCGATGCCGACTTGGCCGCCAAGTTCAGCGGCATGTCGGACCCCGTGCTGGGCGCGCCGCGCAGCGCGGCGCTGATCGCCGCCTGCTGGGGGCTGGGCGAGGCGGCCGACGTGCGCGCGCTCGCGGCGCTGGCCCGGCCGGCATAAAAAGGGCGAACGCTAGCCCAGGTCCGCCATCGGATGCGCGCCATCGGCCAGCGAAGCTTCGGCGAAGAAGGCATCCGCCCACGCCTCGTCGGCCGCTTCCAGCGTGGCGGGCTGCCATGCGGGCCGGCGGTCCTTGTCGATCAGCAGCGCCCGGATGCCTTCGGCCAGGTCCGGCCGCGCGGTGCACAGCGTCGCCACCGAAAACTCCAGCTTGAACACGTCCGCCAGCGACAGATGGCGCGCGCGCCGTTGCAGCTCGTAGGCCAGCCGCACGGTGCTGGGGGCGCCGGCCGTCATCGTGGCGACCGCGCCGTCGAGCCAGGGGTCCCCATGCGAGCCGTGGCGCAGCGCGTCCACGATGGCGGGCAGCGTGGCGCCCGAGCACAGCGCGTTGACGCGGTCCAGGTTGCGGCGCAGCGGTCCGGGCGCGGGCAATTCGGCGCCCTGCAAGCGCTTGAGCAAGGCGTCGAGCAGCGCGTCGTCGGCGCGCCGGGCGCCGCTCCAGGGCTGTTGCGCCAGCGCGGCCAGCATGTCTTCCTTGCGGTCATGGCCGATGCAGTAATCGGCCCAGCCCACGAACAGCGCGTCGGCCGCGCCGAGCTGGGCGCCGGTCAGACCCAGCAGCAGCCCCGCCTTGCCGGGCATGCGGTTCAGGAACCACGAGGCGCCCACGTCGGGGAACAGGCCGATCGACACCTCCGGCATGGCCAGCCGCGACTGCTCCGTGACCACCCGATGGCTGGCGCCCACCATCAGGCCGATGCCGCCGCCCATCACGATGCCATGGCCCCAGCACAGCAGCGGCTTGGGATAGGTGTGCAGGAAATAGTCGAGCCGGTATTCCCGTTCGAAGAAGGCGCGCGAATAAGGCGCGCCAAAACCGCCGTCGGCCGTGCGGGCGGCGGGATGGGCGCGCATTTCGCGGTACAGCGCATGCAGGTCGGCGCCGGCGCACAGCGCGCGGTCGCCCTCGCCTTGCAGCACCACCAGCGCCACGGCCGGGTCGGCCGCCCAGGCCGCCAGCCGGGCCTGCAGCGCGTCGATCATCGGCAGCGACAGCGCATTGAGCGCCCGCGGCGCGTTCAGCGTGGCGATGCCGATGCGCCGGCCGGCGCCGGCGGCGCGTTCTTCGAACAATACGGGGTCGGTCATGCCGCTTCCTCTTCGGACGAAAGAAACGAAGCCGTGCGCCGCGCCCGGGCGGCGGCGCCGGTCAGGAGAACAGGCGCCGCTTGTTGCTGCTGCGCGTGAGCGCGGCCAGCAGCGCCACGGTCAGCAGCGCGAACAACAGCAGGCTCCAGATCTCGTAACGCACGCCCAGCACGTCGACCGCGGCATCCATGCAGGTGGCGAAGATGCCGAATACCGACGGCAGGGCTTCGTCCAGGCCGGAGCGGGTCATGAAGCGATCGGCGAAGGTCTGCGAACACGACAGCATCTGCGAGGCTACGTCGTGCTGGTAGATCGCCGCCGCGATGCCGCCGGCGCCCAGCAGCGCGGCGATGGCGGCGAACAGCCGCTGCAGCGCCGCGCTGCGGCGCGCGACCAGCGCCAGTACGCAGAACAGCGCGATGGCCAAGTAGATCAGGCGTTGCAGCACGCACCAGGCGCAGGGCTGCAGATCGAAGACGTGCTGGGACACCAGGGCGATGCCGACCGCGAGCAGGCTGAAGATGGCGACCAGGGCCAGCAGGCGATCGGTAAGAGGATTCTTCATGAGGCGCGACGATGCTCGATGGAAGTGAACGGAACCCGCCCGCGGGCGGCCGACTAGAGCAGACCCGTGCGCATTCTCGCATGGAATGGGGGCCCCCCTGCGCGCTTCGCGCTTCCCCCCCGAGGGGGGACGATGCGGGCGGACCGGCGGAGCCGGATCCGCCGCATCCCGGGCGGGGCGTCTTGGGTCATGCGATGTGGATCTGGGGGGGCATCGGGATGCTGCGGCCTTGCGAGGGTCAAGGCTTGGCTGGAGCGGGACCGGAGGGTCAGGCGGCGGCGGAGCGCGGCGTGGTGGCGGCGGCCAGGCCGATGAGTTCGGCGTAGACGTCGCCGATCAGGATGAGGGCCGGGCCGTCGGCGAGCTGGCGGGCGGCCAGGGGGAGGCCGGCGAGCGTGGTGGGGATGATGCGCTGGCCGGGCAGCGTGGCGTTTTCGATCAGCACGGCGGGCCGTTGGGGGAGCAGGCCGGCGCCTATCAGGCCGTCGGCGATGTCCTGGGCCTGGCGGCCGGCCATGTAGAGGACGACGGTATCGGCGTGGCGCGCGGCCTGGGCCCATTCGTGGCGGGCCTCGCCGGTGCCGACGGCCGGGGTCAGGAAGATGACGCTGCGGCTCAGGCCGCGGCGCGTGAGCGACTGGCCGACCTCGGCGCTGGCGCCGAAGCCGGCGCTGATGCCGGGCACGATCTCGACCGCGATGCCGGCCTCGCGCAATGCACCGATCTCTTCCTGGGCGCGGCCGAACAGCATCGGATCGCCGCCCTTGAGCCGCACCACGCAGCGGTAGCGTCCGGCGGCGTCGACCAGTTGCCGGTTGATGAAGCGCTGCGCGGTCGACAGGCGGCCGCTGCGCTTGCCGACCAGCACCAGCCTGGCCTGCGGCGCCATCGCCAGCACGTCGGCATGCACCAGCGCATCGTGGAACACGATATCGGCCCGCGCCAGCAGCCGCGCCGCGCGCAGCGTGAGCAGGTCCGCCGCGCCCGGGCCGGCGCCGACCAGGTACACCTTGGGAGCGATGGCGGAATTCGGCTTCATGTCAGGCCGCGGCTGGCTTCGGATACGTCTTCTGGTAGTGCGCCGTGAAAAGCTGGAACGCCTGCAGCCCCAGTTGCGGATCGTGGCCGGGCTTGAGCAGGAAGCTGTCGAAGCCGCAGCGGGCCTGGTAGTGGATGGTGTCGATCATCACGTCGCCCACCGCGCGCAGCTCGCCGCGCCAGCCCAGCCGGGTGCGCAGCACCTGCGCGATCGAATAGCCGCGGCCGTCGGTGTAGACCGGAAAATCGACGGCGATCAGCGCCACGCCGTCGACGTCGAACTTGCCGTCCTCGGCCAGTTCGCGCGGGTCGTCGTCGGGCCCGAACAGGATGCCGACCGGATGGCGGCGCGCGCGCAGCGTGTCCTTGGCCTCCAGCCAGGTCGACAGCGGCACCAGCCAGTCGCCGTCGTCGGGCGGCGTCGCGGCATCGCCGGACGGCTCGAAACGCCGCCAGGTATCGGCTTCCAGCCGGCCATGGCGGATCAGCGTGGGCTGGCCGGCGGCCTGCCCCCGGGCTGCGCCCTGCTCCTGGGCCGCGCCTTGCGTCAGGACAGCATCAGGCATGGACGGCCTCCTTGGCGCGAACGGCCTTGCGGTCGGCGTAGACGCGGGTCTTGAACGGGTCGATGCCCAGGCGTTCCACCACGTCGATGAAGCGCTCGGCATCGCTGTCGCGCAGCTCCACATAGGTTTCGACCAGATTGGCGACCACCCCGGGGATTTCTTCGCGGGCGAACGACGGGCCGATGATGCGGCCGATCGCGGCGCCGGCGCCGCGCGTGGATTCGATGTCGGGCAGCGGCTTGGCGGCGCCGCTCTGGCGCCCGCCCAGCGTGACCTGATACCACTCCTCGCCCGCCTTGTCGACGCCCAGGATGCCGATGTGGCCCACGTGGTGATGGCCGCAGGCATTGATGCAGCCCGAGATGTTCAGGTCCAGCTCGCCCACGTCGTACAGGTAGTCCAGATCGTCGAAGCGGCGCTGGATGGCCTCGGCCACCGGGATGGACACCGCGTTGGCCAGCGCGCAGAAATCGCCGCCGGGACAGGCCACGATATTGGTCAGCAGGCCCACGTTCGGCGTGGCCAGCCCCAGCGCGTCGAGCTGCCGCCACAGCGTATGCAGCTGGCTGCGCGGCACGTCGGCCAGCACCAGGTTCTGCTCGTGCGATACCCGCAGTTCGCCGAAGCTGAAGCGGTCGGCCAGGTCGGCCACCGCGTCCATCTGGTCGGCGGTGATGTCGCCGGGCGGCACGCCGGTGCGCTTGAGCGAGATGGTGACGGCGGCATAGCCGGCCACCTTGTGCGGATGGGTATTGCGGCGCAGCCAGCGGGCGAAGCGCGGGTCGTCGGCGGCCTGGTCGGCCGAATGGTCGGCGCCCGGGTCGGCCGCGTAGGCCGGCACCGTGAAGCGCTGCGCGACGGCGTCGACGATTTCGCAGCTGAGCGTGTCCGGACCGCCGGCGATGGTGGCCCATTCCTTCTCGACCTGCTCGGCGAACACCTGCGGCGTCAGGTCCTTGACCAGGATCTTGATGCGGGCCTTGTACTTGTTGTCGCGCCGGCCGTGCAGATTGTAGACGCGCAGAATGGCCTGCATGTAGGTCAGCACGTGCGGCCACGGCAGGAAGTCGCGGATCAGCTGGCCCACCATCGGCGTGCGGCCCAGCCCGCCGCCCACCCAGACCCGGAAGCCGACTTCGCCATCCTGCTCGACGGCCTGCAGGCCGATGTCATGCACGCCCACCGCGGCGCGGTCCGACACGGCGCCGCTGACGGCGATCTTGAACTTGCGCGGCAGGAAGGCGAACTCGGGATGCAGCGTCGACCATTCGCGGATCAGCTCGCACCACACCAGCGGATTCACGATCTCGTCGGGCGCGATGCCGGCGAAATGGTCGGTGGTCGTGTTGCGGATGCAGTTGCCGCTGGTCTGGATGGCATGCATCTGCACCTTGGCCAGCTCGTCGAGGATGTCGGGCACGTCGGGCAGCCTGGGCCAGTTGAACTGCATGTTCTGGCGCGTGCTGAAGTGGCCGTAGCCGCGGTCCCAGCGGCGCGCGATGGTGGCCAGCGTGCGCAGCTGGCGCGAGGCCAGCAGGCCGTAAGGAATCGCCACCCGCAGCATCGGCGCGTGGCGCTGGATGTAGAGGCCGTTCTGCAGGCGCAGGGTGCGGAACTCGTCCTCCGTCAGCTGGCCGGCCAGGAAACGGCGGGTCTGATCGCGGAACTGGGCTGCTCGCTGTTCGACTATCTGCTGGTCGATCGGGTCGTACTGATACATGCCAAGCCTTTTTTGTATGAGAAACGCCGGCGCGCGCCAAGGCACAGCCGCACCGGTCCGATGACCCCAGGTTACAAACTTGCGGTCATGAACAAAACGACAGTTTAGTAATTTGGTTATATGCGATCCGTCTATGACGGACCGCCGCCGGACGCTGGACCTTCCGGCCGGCGGGATGCAAATCCATCAATAGTCGTTGGCCGCGTAGCCCATGTTGATCTGCAGGCCGCCTTCGCTCTTGTCGCGGGCATTGCGCGTCTGCTCGATGTGGTCCAGGTATTCCGGCGTGACGTCGCCGGTCACGTATTCGCCGGTGAAGCACGATACGTCGAAGCGCTGCAGGGCCGGATTCATGTCGCGCACGGCCTGCTGCATGGCGTTGATGTCCTGGTAGACCAGGGCGTCGGCGCCGATCACCTTGGCGATTTCCTCGTCGGTGCGGCCGTAGGCGATCAGTTCGCGGCGGGTCGGCATGTCGATGCCGTAGACGTTGGGGAAACGCACCGGCGCCGCGGCCGAGGCGAAGAACACCTTGTTGGCGCCGGCCGCGCGCGCCATTTCGACGATCTCGCCGCTGGTGGTGCCGCGCACGATGGAATCGTCGACGATCAGCACGTTCTTGCCCTTGAACTCCTCGCTCATCGCGTTGAGCTTCTGGCGCACCGATTTCTTGCGCACCGCCTGGCCCGGCATGATGAAGGTGCGGCCCACGTAGCGGTTCTTGATGAAGCCTTCGCGGTAGTCCAGGTTCAGGCGCGCGGCCAGCTGCATCGCCGCCGGCCGCGCCGAATCGGGAATCGGCATGACCACGTCGACGTCGCCCAGGCGCAGGTTGCGCGCCACCTTGTCGGCCAGGTATTCGCCCATGCGCAGCCGCGAGCCGTACACCGACACGCCGTCCATCAGCGAATCGGGGCGGGCGAAGTAGACGTATTCGAAGATGCAGGGGTTGAGCTGGGGGTTCTCGGCGCACTGGCGGGCGCTCATGCGGCTGTCGGCGTCGATGAAGATCGCCTCGCCCGGGGCCACGTCGCGCAGCATCTTGAAGCCCATGCCTTCGAGCGTGACCGACTCCGAGGCCACCATCCATTCCACGCCGTGGTCGGTTTCGACGTTGCCCACGCACAACGGCCGGATGCCGTAGGGATCGCGGAAGGCCAAGAGGCCGTAGCCGGCGATCTGCGCGATCACGGCATAGGCGCCGCGCACCCGGCGGTGCACCGCCGACACCGCGCGGAAGATCGCGTCCTCGTCGAGCGAGACGCCGTTGGAGGCGCGCTCCAGCTCGTGCGCCAGCACGTTGAGCAGCACCTCGGAATCGGAATTGGTGTTGATGTGGCGGCGGTCGACGCGGAACAGTTCTTCGCGCAGCGCTTCCCAGTTGGTCAGGTTGCCGTTGTGGGCGAAGGTGATGCCGAACGGCGCGTTGACGTAGAAAGGCTGGGCTTCCTCGGCGCTGGAGCTGGAGCCCGCCGTGGGGTAGCGCACCTGGCCGATGCCGGCGTTGCCCGGCAGCGAGCGCATGTTGCGGGTGCGGAACACGTCGCGCACCAGGCCGTGCGCCTTGTACATATTGAACACATTGCCCTGCAGCGTGGCGATGCCCGCCGCGTCCTGGCCGCGATGCTGCAGCAGCAGCAGGCTGTCATAGAGCAACTGATTGACCGGCGCCTGCGAGACGACACCGACGATTCCACACATGGGAGCCTCTTTTCAACAGCAAATCAGTAGCGGATCCAATCCGCAAAGGGGGCCGGCAGCATCGGCTTGATGGCCCGCGCCCCGTCTTCGGCCAGCGGCGACAGCATCGCGCCGGTCCACCAGGGTTCCTTGGGCAGCGGCGTGAAGCCCGCCGCCACCACCAGCACCAGCACGATGGCGGCGCCGCGCAGCAGTCCGAACAGCGCGCCCAGGCCGCGGTCGGCCGGCGTCAGCCCGGTGGCGCGGATCGCCATCGCCAGCGCCATGTTCACCAGCCCCACCACCAGCAGCGTGGCGATGAACACGCCGCCGTAGGCCAGGCCGAAGCGCAGCGCGGTGTTGTCGACGTGCGGCGCCAGCCATTCGTAGGCCATCGGGCCGACGCGGTAGGCGCAATAGAAGGCGGCCGCGTAGGCGATCAGCGACAGCACTTCCTTGACGAGCCCGCGCAGAAGGCCGATCACCATCGACGCCGCCAGGATCACCAGCACGCCGTAGTCGAACGGGGTCACAGCGGCACGATGGAACTGCTGAATCCGGCCGAGGTGACACGGCTGCGGGCGGCATCGGCCGCCTCGCGCGAGGCGAACGGACCGATCCGCACGCGGAACACGTCGCCCTTGCCGGTGCTGACCCGTTCGGTAAAGCTCTTGATGCCCGCCGCCGACAGCCGGTCGCGCATGTCTTGCGCGCGCTCTTCGGTGGAGAAGGCGGCGATCTGGATCGCGAAGCTGCCCTTGGCGTCGGCGCGGGCGGTGGTGGCGGCCGGCGCGGCGGGGGCGCCGTCGAGCAGCGCGCGGGCGCGCTCGGCCTCGGCCTTGGCCTTGGCGCGGGCGGCGTCGGCCTTCGCCGCTTCCGCCTTGGCGGCTTCTGCTTTGGCGGCTTCGGCTTTCGCCGCCTCGGCCCTGGCCGCTTCGGCCTTCATGGCGTCGGCCTTGGCCGTGTCGGCCTGGGAGGCGCCGGGCTGGGAGGCGTCGGCGCGGGCCGGCTCGGCAGGCTGCGGTGCCGGGCGGGCGGCGTTGCCCGCATTGGCGGCCGCACTATTGGCCCCGCCGGCCGCATCGGCCGCCTTGGGCGGCTCGGGGGACGGCTGCGGCGCGGCGGGCGGCTGCGCGGCGCCATCGGCGCCCTGGGCGGCGGCGCCGGCGGCCGGTGCCAGCGGCGCGAATTGCGCGTTCTTGTCGGGAATCTGGATCGGCAGGTCGTCGGGCAGCACCTTGGGCTCGGAATCGAGCACCATCGGCAGCACGACGATGGCGGCCAGCACCAGCGCGATCGCGCCCACCAGCCGCCGACGGGCGCGGCGGCGCGCTTCCTGGGCCGGATCGCGGGCGTCGTCGCCGTAATCGGCGCGGCCGGGCTTGGCCTTGTCGGAAGCTGCCTTTTTCTTGCGGTCGAGCAATCCCATCGAAACGTCCGGCTGTTCAAGCGTCTGGAAGGCGGCCTGCGGCGCCAGCCCGGTCAGGCCTTGCGCGCCGCTTTCAGATCGCGCAGGTAAGTCAATACACCGGCTACGGTCAGAAATGACCCGAAGACTACAATTCTATCACCCTCGCCTGCCTTTTCCCGCGCCGCGGCATAGGCGGCGGCCGGGTCTTTGTAAGCAGAAATCGAAGCGTCGGCGCCCTCTTTCGCCCCGGCCGCCCGCAGCCGCGCGGCCAGGTCCTCGCCCGTCACGCCGCGCGGCCCGGACAGCCCGGCGCAGTACCAGTGGTCGATACGGTGGCCCAGACGGGCGATCACGCCGTCGATATCCTTGTCGCCCAGCATGCCGAACACGGCGTGGGTGTACGGGTAGAACCCCATGTTGTCGAGATTGTCGGCCAGCACCGCGGCCGCGTGCGGATTGTGCGCCACGTCGAGGATCACCGCCGGCTGGCCGGGCAGGATCTGGAAGCGGCCCGGCAGCTGCACCTGCAGGAGGCCCAGCCGCACCGCCTGCTGCGGCACCGGCAGGCGGTCGCGCAGCGCTTCCAGCGCGGCCAGCGCGGCCGAGGCGTTCAGCAACTGGTTGGCGCCGCGCAACGCCGGATAGGCCATCGCGTTGCGGCGTTGCGAGCGGCCGCCGTAGCTCCACTGCTGCTTGTCGCCGGCGTAGTTGTAGTCGCGGCCGAAACGCCACAGGTCGGCGCCGATGCGGGCGGCGTAGTCCAGCAGCGATTGCGGCGGCACGGGGTCGGCGCAGATCGCCGGCCGGCCGGGGCGGTAGATGTGGGCTTTTTCGAAGCCGATCCGCTCGCGGTCGTCGCCCAGCCAGTCGGTATGGTCGAGGTCGACGCTGGTGACGATGGCGCAGTCGGCGTCGATGATGTTGACCGCGTCGAGCCGGCCGCCCAGCCCCACTTCCAGGATCACGGCGTCGAGCCCGCTGCGGGCGAACAGGCGCAGGATGGCCAGCGTGGTGAACTCGAAATAGGTAAGCGTGGTGTCGCCGCGCACGGCGTCGACGGCGGCGAACTGCTCGGCCAGCTGGGCGTCGGTGGCGAACTCGCCGTTGACCCGCGCGCGCTCGTTGAACTCGATCAGGTGCGGCGAGGTATACAGCCCCACTTTGTAGCCGGCGGCCAGCAGCATCGCTTCCAGCATCGCGCAGGTCGAGCCCTTGCCGTTGGTGCCGCCCACCACGATGCTGACCGCGTCGAACCGGATGTCCAGGCGGTCGGCCACCGCCCTCACCCGCTCCAGGCCGAGATCGATCGGCCGGGCATGGATGGATTCGAGATAGCTCAGCCAATCCGCCAGCGGCGTGGCGGCATCGGGGCGGGAAACGGGGGCGGAAGACGACATGGAAGCAGCAAATTCGGCAAAGACCATAACTATAGTGCCACCGCGCCCCACAAGCACCGCCCCCCGGGGCGCGCGTCAGCGCGCGGGGGAGGTCAATACCTCATAACCGTTGGGGGTGACGGCGACCATGTGTTCCCACTGTGCCGACAGCGAGCCGTCGGCGGTTTCCACCGTCCAGCCGTCGTCGCGCACCTTGACCGCCGCGCCGCCGGCGTTGAGCATGGGCTCGATGGTGAACACCATGCCTTCGCGCAGCGGCAGCCCGGTGCCGTTCTTGCCGTAGTGCAGGACCTGCGGCTCCTCGTGATAGACGCGGCCGATGCCGTGGCCGCAGAATTCGCGCACCACCGAATAGCCGTGGGCCTCGGCATGGCGCTGGATCGCGGCGCCGACGTCGCCCAGGCGGGCGCCGGGGCGCACCTCGGCCACGCCGCGCAGCATCGCTTCCCGCGTGGTGTCGACCAGCCGGCGCGCGGCCGGCGACGGCCGGCCGGCGAAATACATGCGGCTGGTGTCGCCGTGCCAGCCGTCCTTGATGACGGTAACGTCGAGATTGACGATGTCGCCCTCGCGCAGGATCTCGGCCGGGCTCGGGATGCCGTGGCAGACCACGCCGTTGACCGACGCGCACAGCGTCTTCGGAAAGCCGCGGTAGCCCACGTTGGCCGGGATCGCCTTCTGCACCTGCGTGATGTATTCGAAGCAGCGCCGGTCCAGCTCTTCGGTGGACACGCCCGGCCGCACGTACTCGCCGATCATGTCGAGCACTTCGGCGGCCAGGCGGCCGGCCACGCGCATCGCCTCGATCTGCGCGGGCGTCTTGATGGTGATCGGCATGCGGCCGGTTCCTTATCGTTGCGGGCGGCGCGGCGCCGTCCGGTTCATCGCAGCGGCACCTCGAACCCGCGCCGCACGCCGGGCCGGCTCATCAGCGCGCCGTACCAGCGCTCCACATGGGGGTAGTCGGCCAGGTCCACGCGGTGCCGCGGGTGGCGCCAGGCCCAGCCGAGGATCGCGAAATCGGCGATCGACAACTCGCGGGCAAAGTATTCGTTGCGTTCCAGGTGGCGGTCCATCACGCCGTACAGGCGCAGCGTCTCCTTGGTGAAGCGCTCCAGGCCGTAGCGTTGGTCGGCCGGATCCTGCACCGACAGGAAGTGATGGACCTGGCCCGGCATCGGCCCGAAGCTGCCCACCTGGAACATCAGCCACTGCAGCACCTCGACGCGGGCCAGCGGATCGGCCGGCCAGAACTTGCCGGACTTCTCGCCCAGGTAGACCAGGATCGCGCCCGACTCGAACACGCTGACGGTCTTGCCGCCCGGGCCGTCGTCGTCGACGATGGCGGGGATCTTGCCGGGCGGGCTGATGCGCAGGAAGTCGGGCTCGAACTGCTGCTTCTTGCCGATGTCGACCACGTGCGCGGCATAGGGCAACTGCATTTCTTCGAGGGCGACGCTGATCTTGCGGCCGTTGGGCGTATCGAAGGCGTAGAGCTGGATGGTCATGGCGAGGGAGGCCGGGGCGGAGGGATCGGAACAGTGATTGTCATTCATTGTCCTGTCCGGCAGCAAACAATTCCCGCGGCCTGGCAGGCGGCATGGCAATTGCTGCGTGCCGGCCATCGCATCGCGGCCGCAAGGGGAGTCCAGCATGAAACTATCGGGCAAGACGGCCTGGGTGACCGGGGCCGACAGCGGCATTGGCCAGGCGATCGCCGTGACTTTCGCGCGCGAAGGCGCCGACGTACTCATCCATTACCGGTCCGACCGGGGCGGGGCCGAACAGACGGCGGCTCAGGTGCGCACGGCCGGCCGCCGCGCCGAGGTGGTCCAGGCGGACTTCTCCGAGCCGGCCAATGTGAGCGCCTTCTTCGAACAGGCGTTGCAGAAGATCGGCGCCATCGACATCCTCGTCAACGACGCCGGCATGGGCGCGTCGCAGAACCGTTCGCTGGACACGCCGCTGGACGAGTTCCTGCGGGTATTGCACGTCGACGTGGTGGCGCCGTGGCTGTTGTGCCAGGCCGCGGCCAAGCGCATGGTGGCGCAGGGCGGCGGCGCCATCGTCAACATCACCTCGGTGCACGAGGAAATCTCGCTGCCCGGCAGCGTCGCCTACGACGCGGCCAAGGCCGCGCTGCGCTCGATCACCCGCACGCTGGCGCTGGAGCTGGCGGCCGACGGCGTGCGCATCAACAATGTGGCGCCCGGCATGATCGCCACGCCGATGACCGAGAAACGGCTGCGCGACCCGGCCAGCGCCGCCAAGGCAGCCTCGCAGATCCCGATGCGCCGCCCGGGCGATCCGCAGGAAGTCGCCAACGTCGCGTTGTTCCTGGCCTCCGGCGACGCCAGCTACGTGACTGGCGCCAGCTATTTCGTCGACGGCGGGCTGGTGCGCAATATCGGCGGAACTTGAGCTTTGCAAGCCAGCCCCGATTGAACCGCCCTGCCATCCGGGACGCCGCGGATCCGGCTTCGCCGGTCGGCCGGCGTCGCCCCTCGAGAGGCGCGCGAAGCGCGTACGGGATGGGCCTACCTCACGGGTTCGCGCATCGTGACGAACTCCTCGGCCGCCGTCGGATGCAGGCCGATGGTGCGGTCGAACTGCTGCTTGGTGGCACCGCAGTTCAGCGCGATGGCCAGGCCCTGGATGATCTCGGGCGCGTCGGGGCCGACCATGTGGCAGCCCAGCACGCGGTCGGTGGCGGCGTCGACCACCAGCTTCATCATCGTGGTTTCGTCGCGGCCCGACAGGGTGTTCTTCATCGGCCGGAAGCGCGAGCGGAACACGGTGATCTTGCCGTAGTGCAGCCGGGCGTCGTCTTCCGACAGGCCCACCGTGGCCACCGGCGGCTGGGAGAACACGGCCGACGGCACGTGGTGCGGATCGGCGTGCACGCTTTTGCCGTTGTACAGCCGTTCGGCCAGCGCCCGGCCTTCGGCGATCGCCCACGGCGTCAGGTTCATGCGGTTGGTGACGTCGCCCACCGCGTAGATGCCGGGCGCTGTGGTCTGCGAATCGGCGCCGACCTCCACCGCGCCTTCCAGGTCCAGCGTGACGCCGCAGGCCTCCAGCCCGAGGCCGCCGGTGTTGGGCAGCCGCCCGGTGGCCACCATGACGCGATCGACCACCATGGTGCGGCCATCGTCGAGCAGCGCGGCGGTGCGCTCGCCTTCGCGGTGCAGCGCGGCCACCTGGGTGTGCGGCAGGACCAGCACGCCGCGCTTGACCAGCGAGGCCATGACCGCGTCGCGGATGTCGGCGTCGAAGCCGCCAAGCACGGCGTCGCGGCGGATCGCCAGCGACACGTCGGCGCCGAGCCCGCGGAAGATGCCGGCGAATTCGAGCGCGATGTAGCCGCCGCCGACGATCAGCACCTGGCGCGGCAGTTCCGGCAGGTCCAGCGCCTCGTTCGAGGTGATGGCCAGGTCGATGCCCGGGATCTGCGGCAGCGCCGGCCGCGCGCCGGTGGCCACCAGGATGCGTTCGGCGGTCAGCCGGCGGCCGGCCACTTCCACGGTGTGCGGGTCGGCCAGCGTGCCGCGGCCTTCCAGCAGCGTCACCCCGGCGCCGTCCAGCAGTTTGCGATAGACGCCTTCCAGGCGCGCGATCTCGCGGTCCTTGGCGGCGATCAGCGCCGGCCAGTCGAAGCTCGCGGGCCCGACCGACCAGCCGTAGCCCGCCGCGTCCTCGAAGGCCTCGGAGAACTGCGAGCCGAACATCAGCAGCTTCTTCGGCACGCAGCCGCGGATCACGCAGGTGCCGCCCACGCGGCTGTCTTCGCAGATGGCCACGCGCGCGCCGTAGGCGGCCGCGCGGCGCGAGGCGGCCACGCCGCCGGAACCGGCGCCGATGGTGATGAGGTCGAAATCGAATCGGGACATGGCAGTGGCTCTCGCCGCGGCGCGCGCATGCGCGCCGCGAGGTTGGTCGGGGACACCGCGATGATAGCGTGGGAGGACGCCGGCGGCCCGGCGTCGCGACGCCCCGCGCATCGCGCCCGGCCCAAGCCCGGGATCCTTATAATCGGCCCCTTCCCAGCGCGTGCCAGCAGGTGACGATTTGAATACCCCTTCCACCGTAGGTTGGACCGAATCCGGCCAGCCGCATGCCGCGCTCTGGCGCTCCGAGAACGGCCATCCGCCGCCGGCCCGGGTGCAGACGGCCGACGACCGCATGAACGCCGACACCGCCTACCGGCTGGCCTGCGAAGGCACGGCGCTGCTGTGGCGCGGCGATTTCCAGAACGCGCGCCAGTTGCTGCAGGCCCTGGCGCGCCGCATCGACCGCCGGCCGCGCAAACCGGCCGCCTCCCCGCTCGACGCCTTCAACCGGCATCGGCTGGCGCAGGCGCAGCGCGCCCGCATCCTGGGCATGCTGCTGGTGCCGCTGGACGCCGATTACGGCATTCCGCTGCGCCGCGCGCCCGACGTGCGGCAGGCCTGCGCCGAGGTATGGGGCGCGGGCGGCGAACCGTCGGTGATCTCGCTGCGCGAGCTGCAAGGGCTGATCGGCGCCCACGAATGGCGCAAGAAAGGCGTGCCGGTGCCCGCCGCCGGCGGCCGCATCCATCCGCATCATGGCGTGTTCTCGCCGGTGCGGGGCGAATACCTGGACCTGGTGGCGCGAGCGCCGCTGCCCTCGCCCGCGCCGGCGCTGGCCTTCGACATCGGCACCGGCACCGGCGTGCTGGCGGCCGTGCTGGCGCGGCGCGGCGTGGCGCGCGTGGTCGCCACCGACGTCGATCCGCGCGCGCTGGCCTGCGCCCGCGACAACGTCGCGCGGCTGGGGCTGGCGCGCCGCATCGACGTCGTCGAGGCCGACCTGTTCCCGCCCGGCCGCGCGCCGCTCGTCGTCTGCAATCCGCCATGGCTGCCGGCGCGGCCGTCGTCGCCGCTGGAACACGCCGTCTACGATGCCGACGGCCGCATGCTGGCCGGCTTCCTGGGCGGCCTGGCCGCTCACCTGGAACCCGGCGGCGAAGGCTGGCTCGTCCTGTCGGACCTGGCCGAGCGGCTGGAGCTGCGCACGCGCCAGTCGCTGCTCGATGCGATCGAGGCCGCCGGGCTGGAGGTAGTTGCCCGGCTCGATGCCCGCCCCACGCACCGCAAGGCCGCCGATGCCGACGATCCGCTGCACCAGGCGCGCGGCGGCGAGATCACGTCGCTGTGGCGGCTGACGGTGCGGAGATAGCGAGAATTGCCGCCGGGCCGGCGCGCAACGAAGAGTCTCTGCCGTCGAGCCTTGCTGCCCGATCCATGGCCCGTCCGCTTTAGCTAGGGCAAAGCGTCACGCTCGGCAAAGATGCCTGCCATTTCTGATGCGTGCTCAGTTCCCCAAGTGCATAGCGGGATGATGGCGTCGGCCAAGCTACGACCAAGCGGGGTCAACGCGTAGTCCACGCGCGGTGGCACCTCCTTGTAGTCGGTTCGTGCCAGCACGCGATCAGCTTCCAAATCCTTCAATTGCTGGATCAGCACCTTGTCGCTGACGCCCTCGATCAAGCGCCGGAGTTCGCCGTAGCGCTTCGGCCCGTCGCGCAGGAAGAACAGGATCAGTGGTTTCCATTTGCCCGAGATGATGCGCAGTGTGGCGTTGAGTCCGCAGCCGGTTCCGCAGGTTTCAGAAGGTGTCGTCATTCTTGGTACTTACCTAAAAGTGCATACTTGTCGTTAGGTTACCATGGACCCATACTTACCTCAAGTAAGCAGTTTTCTGCTTCCTTGCAACGTCAATCAAGGGTTCGTGACATGACCAGACTGAATGGAAAGACCGCCGTCATTACTGGCGGCGCAACCGGCATCGGCCTTGCCGCGGCAAAGCGTTTCATCGAGGAAGGCGCTTTCGTCTTCATCTTTGGCCGCCGACAAGAGGCGCTTGACGCCGCCGTGGCCGATCTTTGCCCCAATTCCCGCGCAGTGAAGGGTTCGGTTTCCGATGAAGCCGACCTCGAGCGTCTCTACGCGGCGGTGAAGGCGGAGCGCGGAACCCTCGATATCGTCTTTGCCAACGCCGGGGCGGGAAGCCCGCTCCCGCTCGGCCGGATCACCGCCGAACATATTGACGAAACCTTCGATACCAATGTGAAAGGCACGATCTTCACTGTCCAGAAGGCGCTTGCGCTGATGCGCGAGGGAGGCTCGATCATCCTGACCGGATCGAGCGCCGGCACCACGGGTGCCCCCGGATTCACGGCCTATAGCGCGAGCAAGGCGGCAGTGCGCAATCTCGCGCGTACTTGGGCGGAAGATCTTAAGGGCACCGGCATCCGGGTAAATGTGCTGTCGCCCGGGGCGACTGCGACCGAACTTGCCAAGGAGGCGCTGGGCGAGGAGGGCCAGAAGGCCTACGGCGCAATGACCCCGCTCCAGCGCATGGCTGATCCGTCGGAGATTGGGGCGGCAGCCGCCTTCCTCGCGTCGTCGGACAGCAGCTTCATGACCGCCAGCGAGCTCGCCGTCGACGGCGGCCTGGCGCAACTCTGACACGCCGCGACTGGCCCGGGGCGCTCCACATTTCGAGCGCCCTAGAAGCCGTGGCACACCAAGGAAAAATATATGAGCTGCGCAATTATTGGCTTTGGCAATATCGGCCAAGCGCTTGCCAAGGCATTTGCCCGAAACGGCATCGAAGTATCTGTTGCGACCAAGCGCGACCCGGAAAGCCTTGCAACTGATGCGGCCGCGATCGGCCCCACGATCATTCCCAAAACGCTTGCGGAAGCCGTCAAGGCGGACGTCATCTTTTTGGCCGTCCGTTTCGAGTCGCACCCGGAGGTTGCGAAGGCGCTCCCCACTTGGCAGGGCAAGACCATCATTGATATGACCAATGCCTACGGCGTGCCGCCTGAGCAACTGGGAGGACAGCCTTCTTCTAGATTTATCGCGCGGGCCTTCACCGGCGCAAAACTGGTCAAGGGCTTCAACCATTTGATCGCTGCCACCCTTGCCCAAGACCCCACCGTTCATGGTGGCAGGAGAGTCGTGTTTCTGGCGAGCGACGATGACGCAGCCGCAGCGGAGATTAGCGCGCTTGCGGAAAAGCTCGGTTTCGCGCCGATCAAACTCGGCCGGCTTTCGGAAGGCGGACTGCTGGTGCAGGCGCGTGGAAACAGCTGGGGCCGACTGATCTTCAAGGACTTGATCAAGTTCGACTGAGGGATCGTGATCGCGCCGACTCAGGAGGAGCAATACGGTGGCGCTTCGACACCTCCGCTGCTTCTTGGCCGGTGCCGAAGAACTCCATTTCGCCCGCGCAGCGGAACGACTGCACATCGGGCAGTCGCCGCTGTCGCGGGCGCGAAATGCGGCGCCGGAATCATCGTGAAACGAAAAAAGAGGCGCCGAAGCGCCCCTTGTCCGCGAACGGCGGCGCGCCAGGCGCGGCCTACTTCTTGCGCATCGGCGGCAGGTCGGTGCAGACGCCTTCGGCCACCTCGGCGGCCATGCCGACCGATTCGCCCAGCGTCGGGTGCGGGTGGATGGTCTTGCCGATGTCGACCATGTCGGCGCCCATTTCGATGGCGAGCGCCACTTCGCTGATCAGGTCGCCGGCGCCGGTGCCGACGATGCCGCCGCCGACGATGCGGTGGGTTTCCTCGTCGAACAGCAGCTTGGTGACGCCTTCGTCGCGGCCGTTGGCGATCGCGCGGCCGGAAGCGGCCCAGGGGAACACGCCCTTGGTGATCTTGCGGCCTTGCTTGCGCGCGTCGTCTTCGGTCAGGCCGACCCAGGCCACTTCGGGGTCGGTGAAGGCCACCGCCGGGATCACGGTCGCGTCGAAGTGGCTCTTCTGGCCGGCGGCGGCCTCGGCCGCCACGTGGCCTTCGTGCACCGCCTTGTGGGCCAGCATGGGCTGGCCGACCAGGTCGCCGATGGCGAAGATGTGCGGCACGTTGGTGCGCATCTGCGAATCGACCGGGATGAAGCCGCGCTCGGTCACGGCCACGCCGGCCTTGTCGGCGCCGATCGCGCCGCCGTTGGGGCGGCGGCCCACGGCCTGCAGCACCAGGTCGTAGCGTTGGGGCTCCTTGGGCGCGCCTTCGCCTTCGAAGCTGACCCAGATGCCGTCATCCTTCGCTTCCATGCCGACCGTCTTGGTCTTGACCATGATGTTGTCGAAGCGATGAGCGTTGTGCTTCTGCCAGACCTTGACGAGGTCGCGGTCGGCGCCCTGCATCAGGCCGTCCAGCATCTCGACCACGTCGAGCCGCGCGCCGAGCGTGGAATACACCGTGCCCATTTCGAGCCCGATGATGCCGCCGCCGATGAGCAGCATCTTCTGCGGAATGCTGCGCAGGAGCAGCGCGCCGGTGGAATCGACCACGCGTTCGTCGTCGGGGGCGAACGGCAGCTTCACCGACTGGCTGCCGGCGGCGATGATGGCGTTGGCGAAGCGCACCGTCTTGTCGCCGTCGGCGGTCTTGACGGTCAGGTGGTGCGGGTCGGCGAAGCTGCCCACGCCCTGGATCACTGTCACCTTGCGGGCCTTGGCCATCGCGGAGAGGCCGCCGGTCAGCTTGCCGACCACCTTGTCCTTGAAGGCGCGCAGCTTGTCGAGATCGACCTGCGGCTTGCCGAAGCTGATGCCGTGGTCGGCCATCGCCGCCGCTTCTTCGATGACGGCCGCGGTGTGCAGCAGCGCCTTCGACGGGATGCAGCCCACGTTCAGGCAGACGCCGCCCAGGGCGGCGTAGCGTTCGACCAGCACCACGTTCAGGCCGAGGTCTGCCGCGCGGAACGCGGCCGAATAGCCGCCGGGGCCGGCGCCCAGTACCAGCACGTCGCAGCTCAGGTCGGCCTGGCCGGAGAAGGTGGCGGGCTGCGGGGCGGTGGCTTCGCCCACGGGCTGGCGGGCCGAAGATGGCTGCGCGGCCGGGGCCTGGGCCGGCGCGGCCACGGGCTTGCCGGCTGCGGCTTGATCGCCTGCGGGCTTGCCGGCTGCGGCTTGATCGCCTGCGGGCTTGCCGCCTGCGGGCTGGTCACCCGCGGGCTTGCCGCCCGGTTGGCCGGCGGCCGGCGCCTCGGCCTTGGCCGGGGCCGCGCCGCCTTGCGCAGCGCCACCCTGTGCAGCGCCACCCGGTGCAGCGCCGGCCGGCTCGATCTCGGCCAACACCGATCCCTTGCTGACCTTGTCGCCGATCTTGACGCGCAGCGACTTGACCACGCCGCCCTGCTCGGCCGGGATCTCCATCGACGACTTGTCGGATTCGACGGTGACCAGGCTTTGCTCGGGCTTGATCGTGTCGCCTTCGGCGACCAGGATCTCGATCACTTCGACGTCGCTGAAATCGCCGATGTCGGGAACTTTCAGTTCGATGGTCATCGGCTGCCCCTCAAAGCAGGATGCGGCGGAAGTCCGCCAGCACGGCCGTCAGGAAGGCGTTGAAGCGGGCCGCCGCGGCGCCGTCGATCACGCGGTGGTCGTACGACAGCGACAGCGGCAGCGTCAGCTGCGGCACGAACTGCTTGCCGTCCCACACCGGCTTGTAGGCCGAGCGGCTGACGCCCAGGATGGCCACTTCCGGCGCGTTGATGATGGGCGTGAAATGCGTGCCGCCGATGCCGCCCAGCGACGAGATCGAGAAACACCCGCCCTGCATGTCGGACGGCGACAGCTTGCCGTCGCGCGCCTTCTTGGCCAGTTCCGACGTTTCGCGCGCGATCTCGATCACGCCCTTGCGGTCGGCGTCGCGCACCACCGGCACCACCAGGCCGTTGGGCGTGTCGGCGGCGAAGCCGATGTGGTAGTACTTCTTCAGCACCAGCGAATCGCCGTCGAGCGAAGCGTTGAACTCGGGGAAGCGCTTGAGCGCCGCGACCACGGCCTTGATCAGGAAGGCCAGCATGGTGACCTTGATGCCGGCCTTCTCGTTCTCCTTGTTGAGCTGGACGCGGAAGGCTTCCAGGTCGGTGATGTCGGCCTCGTCGTTGTTGGTGACGTGAGGGATCATCACCCAGTTGCGGTGCAGGTTGGCGCCCGAGATCTTCTTGATGCGCGACAGCGGCTTGGCCTCGATCTCGCCGAACTTGGCGAAGTCGACCTTCGGCCACGGCAGCAGGTCCAGCCCGGCGCCGCCGGCGGCCGGCGCCGCCGCGGGCGCGCCGGGCTGCGCCAGCGCGCGCTTGATGTAGTTGCGGACGTCGTCGGGCGTGATGCGGTTCTTCGGCCCGGTGGCGGGAACCTTGGTCAGGTCCACGCCCAGTTCGCGCGCGAATTTGCGCACCGACGGCGAGGCGTGCGCCTTGCCGGCGCCGGGGGCCGCGGCCGGCACCGGTTCGACCGGCGCCTGGCGCTCGGCCTGCTGGGCGCCCGGTTCGGACGCTGCGGAGGCGGGCTGGCTTTCGGCGGCCCGGGGCTGCGCGGCAGCCTGCGATTGTCCGGCGGGAGCCGGCGCGGCAGCTGCCTGCGCTGGCGCGGCCGCCTGGGCGCCGCCCGCCGTCTTCAGCTTCACCAGCGGGCTGCCCTTGGACACCTTGTCGCCCACCTTGACCAGCAGCTCGGCCACCTCGCCGGCGGCGGCGCTGGGGATTTCCATCGACGATTTGTCGGACTCGACCGTGACCAGGCTCTGTTCGGCCTTGACCGCGTCGCCGACCTTGATCAGCACCTCGATCACTTCGACGTCGCTGAAATCGCCGATGTCGGGAACTTCGACCACCTGTTCGCCGCCCGCGCCGCCGGCCTGCGGCGCCGGGGCCGGCGCGGCGGCCGGCGCTTCCTTCTTGCCCGCGTCGGCCTGCGGAGCGCCGGCCTGCTGCGAGGCGGGCTGTTGCGCAGCGGCCTGCGGAGCGGCGGCCTGCTGCGCGCCCGCGCCGGCCGGCGCCTGCTCGGCGCCCTCGCCTTCGGCCTCGACATCGACCAGCGGCGAGCCTTCGCTCACCTTGTCGCCCACCTTGACCTTGACGGCCTTGACCACGCCGCCCGCCGCCGCCGGAATCTCCATCGACGACTTGTCGGACTCGACGGTGACCAGGCTTTGCTCGGCCTTGATCCGGTCGCCCACCTTGACCAGCACCTCGATCACTTCCACATCGCTGAAGTCGCCGATGTCCGGGACTTTCAGCTCGCTCACATTGCTCATTCGGTTGTCTCCAGGAAGCCGGTTCCGGCCGCGCCGCGCCGCCAGGCGCGCCGCCGGCCGGGACGGCGGACGCCGCGGCGCCCGTGCCGTCCCGGCCGTCGATCACGCGTATTGGGGATTGGCTTTCTCGGGATTGATACCGTACTTCTTGATCGCTTCGGCAGCCTTCTCGGCCGGGAGCTTGCCCTCGTCGGCCAGCGCCTTCAGCGCCGACAGCACGACGAAATGGCGGTCGACCTCGAAATGCTCGCGCAGCTTGCTGCGGAAGTCCGAGCGGCCGAAGCCGTCGGTGCCCAGCACGCGGTAGTCGCGGCCCTTCGGCACGAAGGGGCGGATCTGGTCGGCGAAGGCCTTCATGTAGTCGGTGGAGGCGACGATCGGGCCTTCGGTCTTGGCCAGCGTTTCGGTCACGTAGGGCACCTGAGGCGTCTTTTCGGCGGGATGCAGCAGGTTGTGGCGCTCGGCGTCCAGGCCGTTGCGGCGCAGCTCGGTGAAACTGGTCACGCTCCACACGTCGGCGGCCACGCCCCAATCGGCGGCCAGCAGCTCCTGGGCCGCGATGACTTCGCGCAGGATGGTGCCCGAGCCCAGCAGCTGCACGCGCAGCTTGGACTTGCCGGTAGCCTCCTTGAGCTTGTACATGCCGCGGATGATGCCTTCCTCGTCGCCCGTCTTCAGGCCCGGCTGGGCATAGTTCTCGTTCATCACCGTCAGGTAATAGAACACGTTCTCCTGCCGCTCGACCATGCGCTTCAAGCCGTGCTGGATGATGACCGCCAGTTCGTGCGCGAAGGTCGGGTCGTACGACACGCAGTTCGGGATGGTGGCCGACATCAGGTGGCTGTGGCCGTCCTCGTGCTGCAGGCCTTCGCCGTTGAGCGTGGTGCGGCCCGCGGTGCCGCCCAGCAGGAAGCCGCGCGCCTGCATGTCGCCGGCGGCCCAGGCCAGGTCGCCGATGCGCTGGAAGCCGAACATCGAGTAGTAAATGTAGAACGGCACCATGATGCGGTTGTTCGACGAATACGAGGTCGCCGCGGCGATCCACGAGCTCATCGCGCCCGCCTCGTTGATGCCCTCTTCCAGGATCTGGCCGTCCTCGGCTTCGCGGTAGTACATCACCTGGGCCTTGTCGACCGGGGTGTACTTCTGGCCGCCGTGGGCATAGATGCCGATCTGGCGGAACATGCCTTCCATGCCGAAGGTGCGCGACTCGTCGGGCACGATGGGCACCACGCGCGGGCCGATGGTCTTGTCGCGCAGCAGCTGGGTCAGGACGCGCACGAAGGCCTGGGTGGTGGAGATCTCGCGGCCTTCGGCGGTCGGGTCGAGCACCGCCTGGAAGGCCGACAGGTCCGGCACCGCCAGCGTTTCGTCGGCCTTCTGGCGGCGCTTGGGCAGGTAGCCGCCCAGCGCCTGCCGGCGCTCATGCATGTACTTCATTTCCGGCGCGTCTTCGGCCGGCTTGAAGAACGGCAGCTGGTCCAGCTTGTCGTCCGGCACCGGGATGTTGAAGCGGTCGCGGTAGGCGCGGATGATGTCGGCGTCCAGCTTCTTCTGCTGGTGGGCCGGGTTGCGCGACTCGCCGGCCGCGCCCATGCCGTAGCCCTTGATGGTCTTGGCCAGGATCACGGTGGGCCGGCCTTCCGACCTGGCCGCCGCGTCGAACGCCGCGTACACCTTGTGCGGGTCGTGGCCGCCGCGGTTCAGGCGCCAGATGTCCTCGTCGCTCATGCGGCTGACCATCTCCAGCAGCTTGGGATGCTTGCCGAAGAACTTCTCGCGCACGAAGGCGCCGTCGTTGGCCTTGTAGGCCTGGTATTCGCCGTCCACGGTTTCTTCCATGATCCGGCGCAGGATGCCTTCCTTGTCGCGCGCCAGCAGCGGGTCCCAGTAGCCGCCCCAGATCAGCTTGATGACGTTCCAGCCGCTGCCGCGGAATTCGCCTTCCAGTTCCTGGATGATCTTGCCGTTGCCGCGCACCGGGCCGTCGAGCCGCTGCAGATTGCAGTTGATCACGAACACCAGGTTGTCGAGGTTCTCGCGCGAGGCCAGGCTGATCGCGCCCAGCGATTCCGGCTCGTCCATCTCGCCGTCGCCGCAGAATACCCATACCTTGCGCTGGCTGGTGTCGGCGATGCCGCGCGCGTGCAGGTACTTCAGGAAGCGCGCCTGGTAGATCGCCATCAGCGGGCCCAGGCCCATCGACACGGTGGGGAACTGCCAGAAATCGGGCATCAGCTTCGGATGCGGATACGACGACAGGCCCTTGCCGTCCACTTCCTGGCGGAAGTGATCGAGCTGGTCTTCCGTCAGCCGGCCTTCCACGTAGGCGCGGGCATACACCCCGGGCGACGAATGGCCCTGGAAATAGACCAGGTCGCCGCCGTGCTCGGCGCTCTCGGCATGCCAGAAGTGGTTCTGGCCGCAGTCGATCATGGTGGCCAGCGACGCGAACGAGGCGATGTGGCCGCCCAGGTCGCCGCCGTCGGCCGGATGCAGGCGGTTGGCGCGCACCACCATCGCCATCGCGTTCCAGCGGATATAGGAACGGATGCGCTCTTCCAGGTCGAGCTTGCCGGGATGCGGGGGCTCGAGATGGGGCGGGATGGTGTTGACGTAGGCGGTATTGGGCGAGAACGGGATGTAGGCGCCCGAGCGGCGGGCCAGGTCGATCAGGCGTTCGAGCAGATAATGCGCGCGCTCGGGGCCTTCACGATCGAGCACCGCCTCGAGCGCGTCCAGCCATTCCTGGGTTTCCTGGGTATCTTCGTCGTTGGCAGCGCTCAGGCCGGCGCCGGCCTGGGGAAGAGCGGACATATCTGTCTCCTGGGTATGTCGTCACATGCAGCGAGTGGCATCCGCCGGATCGGCTTTATGGGCCGCCGTATCGGGACTGCCGTCGCCCGCGATTCTAAGAGCCGCCTCTGGCATGTGCAATAAAAATTTCGCGTTGCGAGACGTTTTACCATAATGTGAAATGCACAAGCATTTCGGGTGGAAGCGTTTTTCTCCCAAGGATGAAATCCCTGCCCGCGCGAGCCCCGGTCTGCGTACACTTCGCCTCATGTCTACCGTCTATCCCACCAGCGTTCCCGCGCCCGTCGGCGAACTCGCGCGCCTGCGGCGCCGCACCTGGTACTGGCTCACCCCGGCCGTCGCGCTGGGGCTGTTCGTTTGCGTCATGGGCTCCATCCTGTGGTGGCTCGACGCCCGCGACGACGCGCAACGCTACAGCACCCTGGTGCGCGACGTCGATTGGGCTCAGCAATCGATGCGCCTGCGCATGCTGGCCGCCCGCGACCGCATCGGCGCGCTCGGGCGCGAACTGGTGCGCAACACCGTAACCGAAAGCCGCTTCCAGGACGACGCCCGCGAGCTCTTGATCGAACACCCGGAAATCATCCACGTCGCCTGGCTTGAGGCCGACCGCCGCGCCCGCTGGGTGGCCACGCCCGAGCGCCGCGCCAACCAGTCGTTCCGCATGAGCACGCCCGGCGCCGAAGACCCGGCCGCCTTCCGCGCCTTCGAAATCGCCCGCGACGAACACCGGCCGACCTACTCGCGCCCCTATCACGGCCAATATAACGAGATCTATGTCGACCTGTACGTGCCGGTGTTCCAAAATGAAAGATTCCTCGGCACGCTGGCCATGGTCTATTCGGTCGACACCATGCTGCAGCAATTGGTGCCGCAGGAAACGGCGCGCAAATACAAAGTGTCGATCCTCGATGCCGACGGCCGCGTGCTGGTGGCCACCTCGACCCAGGCCGACAAGGGCGCGGTCGACACCTACGAGGTCCCGCTCGACCCGCCCGGCAACGGCATGATGCTGCGCGCGGCCGCCTACCGTACCCGCACCGATACCTCGCAGACCATGCTGGTGTGGGTGGTGGTGTCGCTGTCGGCGGTCATCATCTGGAGCCTGATGGCGCTGTGGCGGCACACCCGCTTCCGCTCGCAGGCCGAGGAAGCGCTGATCGCCGAGACCGCGTTCCGCCGCGCGATGGAAAACTCCATGCTGACCGGCATGCGGGTGCTCGACATGGAAGGCCGCATCACCTACGTGAACCCGGCCTTCTGCCGCATGATGGGCTGGGATGAGTCCGACCTGCTCGGCCGCGCCCCGCCCTACCCCTACTGGCCCAAGGGCAACCAGGAACAGCAGCGCCGCAACCTCGAAATGCTGCTGGCCGGCAACGCGCCCAGCAGCGGTTTCGAGATGGAGGCCCAGCGGCGCGACGGCTCGGTATTCTTCGCCCGCATGTACGTGTCGCCGCTGCTCGACCAGCGCGGGGTGCAGACCGGCTGGATGACCTCGATGACCGACATCACCGAGCCCAAGCGCATCCGCGAGGCGCTGGTGGCGGCGCACGAGCGCTTCATGACGGTGCTCGAAGGCCTGGACGACGCGATCTCGGTCACCGCCGAAACGCCCAAGGGTTCCGAGCTGCTGTTCGCCAACAAGACCTACCGCCGCGTGTTCGGTTCGCAGGCCGCCGGCCACGACGAACTGTCGGCCGGCCGCCGCGGCCGCTTCACCGACGAGGCGATCGAGGTGTATTCCTCGTCCACCCACCGCTGGTTCGAGGTGCGCCACCGCATGCTGCAGTGGGTGGACGGCCGCCGGGTGCGGATGCAGGTGGCGCGCGACATTACCGAACGGCGCGCCTCCGAGGAAGCCTCGCGCGCCCAGCTGGAGAAGATCCAGCTCACCAGCCGCCTGATCACGATGGGCGAGATGGCGTCCTCCCTGGCCCACGAACTGAACCAGCCGCTGACGGCGATCACCAACTACAGCATGGGCGTGGTGGCGCGCGTGCGGGCCGGCGAGGTCGACCCGGAGGTGCTGCTGCCGGCGCTGGAGAAAACCACCGCCCAGGCCGAACGGGCCGGCATGATCATCCGCCGCATCCGCGAGTTCGTGAAGCGCAGCGAACCCAAGCGGCAGCGCGTGAAGCTGCCCGACGTCGTCGAGAATGCGGTCGGCTTCGCCGGCATCGAGTCGCGCACGCGGCGCATCGATATCGTCAAGAAGATCCCGCCGCAGTTGCCGGAGGTCATGGCCGACCCGATCCTGATCGAGCAGGTGGTGCTCAACCTGTTGAAGAACGGGCTGGAGGCGATGCAGGATTCGTCGCGCCGCGAACTGGTGATCGAGGCCATCGACCACGGCGACATGGTGGAAGTGGCCGTTACCGATACCGGCCACGGCCTGATCGATCCCGAGCGCCTGTTCGAGCCTTTCTACAGCACCAAGTCGGAAGGCATGGGCATGGGGCTGAACATTTGCCGTACCATCATCGAATTCCACCACGGCCGGCTGTGGGCCGACCCGAATCCGGAAGGCGGTACCATTTTCCGGTTCACGCTGCCGGCGGTCCGCCCGCTGGCGACGGCCGAAACCAAGACAACAGAACAGGAATCCGCACCGAAGGAGCTTCACCAATGAGCAATACGCCCCAGTCCAGCACCGTATTCATCGTCGACGACGACGAGGCCGTGCGCGACTCGCTGCGCTGGCTGCTGGAGGCCAATGGCTACCGGGTAAAAGCCTACGACAACGCCGAACGCTTCCTGGCCGAGTACGACCCGGCGGTGGTCGGCGTGCTGATCGCCGACGTGCGGATGCCGGGCATGACCGGCCTGGAACTGCAGGAGCAACTGATCGCCCGCCGCGCCACCCTGCCCATCGTGTTCGTGACCGGCCACGGCGACGTGCCGATGGCGGTGTCGACCATGAAGAAAGGCGCGGTCGATTTCCTCGAAAAGCCGTTCAACGAGGCCGACCTGCGCCAGATCGTCGCCAACATGCTCGAACAGGCCCACGCGCGGGCGGCCGAGGAAGCCACCCGGCGCGACCACGAAGCGCTGCTGGCGCGGCTGACCGTGCGCGAACAGCAGGTGCTGGAGCGCATCGTCGCGGGCCGGCTGAACAAGCAGATCGCCGACGACCTCGGGATCAGCATCAAGACGGTGGAGGCGCACCGGGCCAACATCATGGAAAAACTGCAGGTGACCACGGTGGCCGACCTGATGAAGGTGGCGCTGCATTACCGGCCGGGGAATTGAGCCGGCGGCGCCGGGCAGGGGCGGTCTTCCCCGTACAGTAAAATCCGGGGTTCGAACCACCTTCTTCCTCGAGCCCTTCCCATGACCGCCCGCCTGATCAACGGCACCGAACTGTCCCGGCACCTGCGCACCGAAATCGCCGCCCGCGCCGCCGCCCTGGCCCAACAGGGCACGCGCCCCGGCCTGGCGGTGATCCTGGTCGGCGACGACCCGGCCTCCCAGGTGTACGTGCGCAACAAGGTCAAGGCCTGTGCCGATGCGGGCTTCCATTCGGTCATGCAGAAGTACGACGCCTCGCTGCCCGAGGCCGAGCTGCTGGCCAGGATCGAGGCGCTCAATGCCGATCCGGCCATCCACGGCATCCTGGTCCAGATGCCGCTGCCCCGCCACATCGATCCCCACAAGGTGATCGAAACCATTTCCACCGAAAAAGACGTCGACGGCTATTCGGTGCGCAGCGCCGGCGAGCTGCTGGCCGGGCTGGACGGCTTTCGGCCCTGCACGCCCTACGGCTGCATGAAGCTGATCGAAAGCACGGGCTACGACCTGCGCGGCAAGCACGCCGTCGTGATCGGCCGCAGCAACACGGTCGGCAAGCCCATGGCCCTGCTGCTGCTGCAGGCCAACGCCACCGTCACCGTCTGCCACAGCGCCACGCCCGACCTCGCCCGCCACACCCGCGAAGCCGACGTGGTCGTGGCCGCCGTCGGCCGCCGCAATACGCTCACGGCCGACATGGTCAAGCCCGGCGCGCTGGTGATAGACGTCGGCATCAACCGCGACGAGGCCGGCAAGCTGTGCGGCGACGTCGACTTCGCCGGCGTCTCGCAGGTGGCCGGGTGGATCACGCCGGTGCCCGGCGGCGTCGGGCCGATGACGATCACCATGCTGCTGGCCAACACACTGCAATCGGCGCAGAGGGCCTACCCCTAGGCGCTGCGCGCCTCCCCTCAAGGGGCGGCGCTGGCGGACCGGAGGGAAGGCCCACCCCATGGCGGCCCTTGGCCGCCTCCCCTCAAGGGGCGGCGCTGGCGGACCGGCAAAGCCGGATCCGCGGCGCCCTGGGTGGGGGGCGGAGTATTGTGCGATGGTTTGTTCGTCCCCATTATTGATGGGACAGCGTGTCTTTCCTGGAGTCTCCATGTCGTCCCCATCCCTTCCTGCCGCAGCATCCGACAATCCCCTGCTCGATTTCTCCGGCTTGGCGCCGTTCGACCGGATCCGGCCCGAACACATCACGCCGGCCGTCACCGTGCTGCTCGAGCGGGCGCGCGAGGCCGTGGCGCGGCTGGAGGCGGACCAGGCGGCCGGGGCGCCTGCCACCTGGCATAGCGTGGCCGAGGTGCTGGAAACCGGCACCGAGCCGCTGTCGCGGGCCTGGGGCGTGGTGGGCCACCTGAATGCCGTGGCCGACACGCCGGCGCTGCGCGAGGCCTATGGCGAGAACCTGCCGCGGGTGACGGAGTTCTGGAGCTCGCTGGGCCAGAACCTGGCGCTGTACGAGCGCTACAAGGCGCTGGCGGCGGGCAAGGAATACAAGGACCTGGCGCCGGCCCGCAAGAAGGTGATCGAGAACGAGCTGCGCGGCTTCCGCCTGGGCGGCGCCGAGCTCGATGAAGCGCACAAGCCGCGCTTCGCCGAGATCCAGGAAAGGCTGGCCACGCTGTCGAAGGCGTTTTCCGACCACGTGCTGGACGCCACCAACGGCTACGCGCTGATCGTGCACGACGAGGCCGAGCTGGCCGGCCTGCCCGACGACGTGAAAGACGCCGCGCGCGAGGCCGCGCTGCAAGGCCGCGCCGAAGACGTCCAGGGCGACGCCGGCTGGAAATTCACGCTGCATTTCCCCTCGTATTTCCCGCTGCTGCAATACGCCGACAAGCGCGCGCTGCGCGAGACGATCTACAAGGCCAACGTCACCCGCGCCTCGGAGCTGGGGCCGCAGTACGCCCAGGGCAAGGCCGACTGGGACAACACCGCGATCATGCTGGAACTGCTGCGGCTGCGGCGCGAAGAAGCCCGGCTGCTGGGCTACGCCAACTACGGCGAAGTCTCGCTGGTGCCGAAGATGGCCGATTCGCCCGCGCAGGTGCAAGACTTCCTGAACCAGTTGGCCGCCCGCGCCCGTCCCTACGCCGAGCGCGACTGGCGCGAACTGCGCGAATTCGCCGCCGCCCAGCTGGGGCTGGACACGCTCGAGCCCTGGGACATCGCCTATGCCTCCGAAAAGCTGCGCCAGGCGCGCTACGCCTTCTCGGAAAACGAGGTGAAGCAGTACTTCCCCGAGCCGATGGTGCTGCAAGGCCTGTTCCGGGTGATCGAATCGCTGTTCTCGGTGCGCGTGCGGCCCGACCGCGCGCCGGCCTGGCATCCCGACGTGCGCTTCTTCCGCGTGGAATCGGCCGGCGGCACCCTGCTGGCGCAGTTCTACCTCGACCTGTACGCGCGCGAAGGCAAGCGCGGCGGCGCCTGGATGGACGACGCCCGCACCCGCCAGCGCCTGCCCGCCGGCGAGCTGCAGACGCCTGTGGCCTACCTGGTCTGCAATTTCACGCCGCCGTCGGGCGGCCGGCCGTCGCTGCTCACCCATGACGACGTCATCACCCTGTTTCACGAATTCGGCCACGGCCTGCACCACATGCTGACCCAGGTGGAAGACGCCGGCGTTTCCGGCATCCACGGCGTGGAATGGGACGCGGTCGAGCTGCCCAGCCAGTTCATGGAAAACTTCTGCTGGGAATGGGGCGTGCTGGAACACATGACCGCCCACGTCGACACCGGCGAGCCGCTGCCGCGCGAGCTGTTCGACAAGATGGTGGCGGCCAAGAACTTCCAGAGCGGGCTGATGACGCTGCGGCAAGTGGTGCTGGCCGCCACCGACATGCACCTGCACACCGATTTCGACCCCGACGGCCCGGTCTCGGTGCTGGAGCTGAGCCGCGCCGTGAACGACCGCCTGCACGTGCTGCCGCAGCCGGAAATCTCGCGCTGGATCAACACCTTCAGCCACATCTTCGCGGGCGGCTATTCGGCCGGCTACTACAGCTACAAATGGGCCGAGGTGCTGTCGGCCGACGCCTATGCCGCCTTCGAGGAAGCCGCCGGCGACGCCGCGCTGCTGCCGCAGGTGGGCAGCCGTTTCCTGCGCGAGATCCTGGAGGTGGGCGGCAGCCGGCCGGCGATCGAGTCGTTCCGCGCCTTCCGCGGCCGCGACCCGCAGATCGACGCGCTGCTACGCCACAGCGGAATGGCCGAGGCCGCCTGAGGGCGGCACCCGCGCGATCAGGATCTCCACCGCCAGCATGTTGCGCCGCATCAGCCGGCTCAGCGCGTAGGGCGCCGGCAGGTCCACGCAGGGGCGCTCGCCGAATTCGCCCACCAGCTCGACGAGCTGGCTGGGCCGGATCAGGGCGCGGCGATTGCCGGCCCCCGGCCGGCCCGAGAACGGGAAACGCCGCTCCAGGCTGGCGGCGTCCCAGCCGAGCGGCGCGAAAATCCAGTCCGCACGCCCGTCCAGGGCGATGCCGCGCAATACAACCACTGGCGTGGCACGTGATGACGATTGCATGTAGCGCAGGCTCCTCGATTGGAGCAAATTCTTACTTATCGTAATCCGCACCATAGCGGGACACGGCCGGCTTGCTCCTTTCGCAAAAATATAACGCAATTTTTGCGCCTTACGCTTTGCGTAGCAGGCAATACGACTCTGACAATCGGGGCATGCACATTGGTTCCGCGATCCGCCAGACCCGCGAGCAGCTCGGCCTCAAACTCGAGGCCGTGGCGATGGAAGCCGGTTTCGACGCCGGCAACCTGTCTCGCATCGAAACCGGCAAGCAGAAGCCGTCGATCACCCGTCTCGAAAGCATCGCGCGGGCAATGAAAGTGCGCGTGGCCGATTTGTATGCGCTGGTGGAACCGCTGCCCATCCCCGGCATGACCCCGTCGCTGCGCGAAGGGGACATCGCTCCCTACCACGACGACCTGCAGACGCTGCGGCGCAGCTACTCCGCGCTCGACCCGCGCCGCCGCAAGCTCGTGTACGAATTCGTCAAGCTGCTGAACCGGATGCAGAAAGAGGAAAGCGCGGCGCACGAAGAACAGGCGCCGCACCTCGGCACGGACTTCCAGCCCGCGGCGCGCCCGCCACGCGCGAAATGACGGCCGGGAGCGGCCATGCCCATCTGGGCTATTGGCGGCGCCGGGCAACACATCGTCGCGGTCATCATCGAAACGCCCACAGGTGTTTCGAACGTGGATGCGATCGCGCAGTGCCCGGCATCGATCTGCTGCTGGGCGGCAACGACCTGACGCTGAAACAGGCATCCACCGCCAGTTCGATCCCCCGCGTTCGACGATGCCATGCAGAATATCCGGGCGGCGGCAAGCGCCATGGCAAGTACGTTGGCCTGGGAGGCATCTGGGATACGAAGGCCTTGGGTAGATACGTAGACCAGGGCGTACGGTTCATTCCCACAAGCGCGGATATCCAGTTCATGATGCAGGGCGCCTCGGACGGGAGCGCTGGCATTCGCAAGCTGAAGGCGTAATCGGTGGTGCCGGCGCACCAGGCCGGCCCACGCAATGACCTTACCGAACAAACGCCTTGCGACAGGCCCGGGGCTAGCGCCGCCGCAGCTGCGAAATGTCGCGCACCGCGCCGCGGTCGGCCGAGGTAGCCATCAGCCCGTAGGCCTGCAGCGCCTGCGACACCACGCGGTCGCGGGCCACCGGCTTCCAGGCCTTGTCGCCCAGCGCTTCCATCGCCTGCCGGCGGCGGGCCAGTTCGGCGTCGTCCACCCGCAGGTTGATGCGGCGGTTGGGGATGTCGATGTCGATCAGGTCGCCTTCCTGCACCAGGCCTATCGTGCCGCCTTCGGCCGCTTCCGGCGACGCGTGGCCGATTACCAGCCCAGAAGAGCCGCCCGAGAAGCGGCCGTCGGTCAGCAAGGCGCAAGACTTGCCCAGGCCTTTGGACTTCAGGTAGGAGGTGGGATAGAGCATTTCCTGCATGCCCGGGCCGCCCTTCGGGCCTTCGTAGCGGATGACGACCACGTCGCCCGCCTTCACGCGATCGCCCAGGATGGCTTCGGTGGCCTCTTCCTGGCTTTCGAACACGCGCGCGGTGCCGCTGAACTTGAGGATGCTTTCGTCGACCCCGGCGGTCTTGACGATGCAGCCGTTGAGCGCCAGGTTGCCGTGCAGCACGGCCAGCCCGCCGTCCTGCGAATAGGCGTGCTCGCGATCGCGGATGCAGCCGGCGCTGCGGTCGAGGTCGAGACGGTCGAAGCGCTTGTCCTGGCTGAATGCGACCTGAGTCGGCACGCCGCCGGGCGCCGCGCGGAAGAAGGCCTGGACGGCTTCGCTGGCATTGCCGCGCACGTCATGGGCGGCGATGGCCTCGCCCAGGGTGGGGGTATGAACAGTCGGCACCGAGGTATCGATCAGCCCGGCGCGCGCCAGTTCGGCCAGGATGCCCATGATGCCGCCGGCGCGGTGCACGTCTTCGATGTGGTACTGCTGGGTGGCCGGCGCCACCTTGCACAGACACGGCACCTCGCGCGACACGCGGTCGATGTCGGCCAGCGTGAAATCCACGCCCGCCTCCTGCGCCGCGGCCAGCAGGTGCAGCACGGTGTTGGTGGAACCGCCCATCGACACGTCGAGCGCCATCGCGTTGCGGAAGGCCGTCTTGCTGGCGATGCTGCGCGGCAGGACGGAAGCGTCGTCCTGCTCGTAATAGCGCTTGCACAGCTCGACCGCCAGGCGGCCGGCGCGCAGGAACAGCGCCTTGCGGTCGGCATGGGTGGCCACCAGCGTGCCGTTGCCCGGCAGCGAGAGGCCCAGCGCCTCGGTCAGGCAGTTCATCGAGTTGGCGGTGAACATGCCGGAACACGAGCCGCAGGTCGGACAGGCCGAGCGTTCGTAGTTTTCCACGTCGGCGTCGGACACGCGCGAATCGCCGGCCTTGATCATCGCGTCGATCAGGTCGACCTTGATGATCTTCTGGCCGTTCACGTCTTGCGCCGGGTGGTAGGCCTCGATCACTTTGCCGGCCTCCATCGGACCGCCCGACACGAAGACCGCGGGGATGTTCAGCCGCATCGCCGCCATCAGCATGCCCGGGGTGATCTTGTCGCAGTTGGAGATGCACACCATGGCGTCGGCGCAGTGCGCGTTGACCATGTATTCCACCGAATCGGCGATCAGCTCGCGCGAGGGCAGCGAATACAGCATGCCGCCGTGGCCCATCGCGATGCCGTCGTCGACCGCGATGGTGTTGAATTCCTTGGCCACCCCGCCGGCCGCCTCGATTTCCCGCGCCACCATCTGGCCGAGATCCTTCAGGTGCACGTGGCCCGGCACGAACTGGGTGAACGAGTTGACCACCGCCACGATGGGCTTGCCGAAGTCGCCGTCCTGCATGCCGGTCGCGCGCCACAGCGCGCGCGCGCCCGCCATGTTGCGGCCATGCGTGGAGGTACGGGAACGGTAGTGCGGCATGACGGTTCTCACGGTAAGTGACGAAACGTATAAGTATAGGCTCGAACCGCCGCTGCCGCCCCTTGCCGCTTGCGTCCCGACGGCATCGTCAGCCTTTGTAAACGTTAATAATAACCATTATTATTAAGCCCCCAGGGCACCGGCACCGGCCGCCTCCCTCCCACCCATTGCGGACCCGTTCCACCGGAATCCGCCATTGCAGGATCCAACGATGAGCACACATCCCCTCTGGCAGCGCTACCAGGATCTGAAAAACGCCGAACCCAGGCTGCGCATCCGCGATGCCGCGGCCCGGATCGGCGTGGCCGAAGGCGAACTGGTGGCGCACGATCCGGCCGCGCGGCGCCTGCGTCCCGACTGGGCCCCGCTGCTGGGCGGGCTGAAAGCGGCCGGCCCGCTGCTGGCGCTGACCCGCAACGAGGCCGCCGTGCATGAAAAGACCGGCGTCTACGACCACCTCCAGATCGACGGCGCCATCGGCCTCGCGCTCAATCCCGAGATCGACCTGCGGCTGTTCCTGTCGCAATGGGCCCATGCCTTCGCAGTAGGCGGCGAGCGCCCCAGCCTGCAGATATTCGACCGCCACGGCGACGCCGTGCACAAGGTCTATGCCACCGACCGCAGCGACCGCGCCGCGCTGGCCGCCCTGTTCGACGCCTTCGCCGCCGAGCCGGCGCCGGTGGTGCCCGAGCCGCGCGCCGCCACCGCCGAAAAACCCGACGCCGGGATCGACGTCGAAGCCTTCCGCAGCGAATGGCGCGCGCTGACCGACACCCACGAATTCTTCGGCCTGACGCGCCGCCATGGCGTCACCCGCACCCAGGCGCTGCGGCTGGCGCCGGAAGGCTACGCCGAAGAAACCGGCGTGGGCGCCGTCGACGCCGTGCTCACGCGTGCCGCGGCCGACGGCCTGCCCATCATGGTATTCGTGGCCAACCCCGGCTGCGTGCAGATCCATACCGGGCCGGTGCACCGTATCGTGCCCATGGGGCCGTGGCTGAACGTGCTCGACGAGGGCTTCAACCTGCACCTTCGCATGGACCTGTTCGACCGCGCCTGGGTCGTGCGCAAGCCCACCAGCGACGGCACCGTCACCTCGCTCGAATGCTTCGACCGCGACGGCACGCTGCTCGTCCAGTTCTTCGGCGAGCGCAAGCCCGGCAAGCCGGAGCTGCCGGCCTGGACGGCGCTGGCCGACAGCCTGGCCGCCATCGCGCCGGGCACGCCGCGCGAAGAGGCATCCCATGCGTAGCCATCGCGCGAAGGCCGGCCTGCGAGCCGGCCACGGCCGCCGCGCCACGGCCGCGCCGCCTGCCGTGCTGCGCCGGGCCGCGCTGGCCGTCGCGCTGGCGGCTGCCGCCCCCGCCCTGCCCGCCGCGGCCGCCGAACGGCTGGCCGTCCTCAGCTCCGACGTGGCGGAAATCGTCGTCGCGCTCGGCAAGGCGGGCGAGGTGGTGGCGCGCGACCGCTCCAGCACCATGCCCGAACTGGCGGGCGCCGCCGACATCGGCACCTCGCGCGCGATCGCGGCCGAGCCGGTGCTGCGCACCCGCCCCACGCTCGCGCTGGGCACCGACATCGTGCAGCCGCCCACCGTCTTCGGCCAGCTCGAAAAGCTGGGCGTGCATGCGGTCAAGCTCGGCGGCAAGGCCGACGGCAGCGACTTCGCCGAGGTCGTTCGCGAAGTGGGCCGCCTCATCGGCGCCCCCGACGCCGCCGACAGGCTGGCCGCCGACTGGACGCGCCGCATGACGCCCGCTGCCCCTTCCAACGTGCGGGTGCTGGTCACCTACGAAGGCAAGACGATGGCCGGCCGCGACACGCCCGCCGACACGCTGATCCGCGCCGCCGGCGCCGTCAACGCCGCGGCCGGCATCGACGGCTACAAGCAGGTCAATCCCGAGGCGCTGGTCGGCATGGCGCCCGACGTGATCCTGGTGGCCGAGCACAACCGCTCCGTCTACGGCGGCCTGGACCGGCTGAAGGCGCGCGCCGACGTGGCCGCCACGCCGGCCGGCAGGAGCGGCAAGGTGTTCGAGATGCCCGTGCACCAGATCTTCACCGTCAATCTGGGCAGCCCCGCCGCCGTGCAGGCGCTGGAAGAAAAATTCCGATGACTTCGACCGACACCGCGCTGCCGCCTCAGGCCGCGGCGGCACGGCGGTGGCTGGCGCCGCTGGGCGCGGCCGCCGTCGCCGCCTTCGTCGTGGCCTGCCTGGGTTTCGACGGCCGGGCCTGGCACTGGCCGGCGCTGGACGATCCGGTCATCGCCGGCCTGCGGTTGCCGCGGGTCGCGGCGGCCCTGGTCGTGGGCGCCTCGCTGTCGGCGGCCGGCGCGGCGCTGCAGGCGCTGTTCCGCAATCCGCTGGCCGACCCGGGCCTGATCGGCACCTCCAGCGGCGCGGTGCTGGCGGTGGTGTCGGTGCTGGCGCTGGGCGTGGATGGCGTCGGCCTGCCGGCGGCGGCCTTCGCCGGAGGGCTCGCGGCCACCTGGATATTGCTGGTCGCCGCCCGCCTGCTGGGCGGCGGCGAGGTGAGCATGCTGCTGCTGGGCCTGGTGCTCGGCATGTTCGTCGCGGCCGCCACCGGCCTGATGCTGCTCCTGTCCGACGATCTCACCTTGCGCGCGGCCACCGTCTGGCTGTCGGGCCACCTCGGCACCACGGCCGGCGCGTCGCTGGCCGCCGCGACGCCGGTGGCCGCCGCCGGGCTCGCGCTGCTGGTCGCGCTGGGGCGCGATCTCGACTGCCTGATGCTGGGCGAAGAAGAGGCGCGCAGCCTCGGCGTGCAGGTGGAGCGGGTGCGACTGCTGACCGCTATCGGCGCGTCGCTGGCGGTCGGCGCCGCGGTATCGGTGGCTGGCGTGATCGGCTTCATCGGCATGATGGTCCCCAACGCCTGCGCGCTGGTGCTGGGCGGCAGCCGCCGGCGCCTGATCGCCGCATCGGCCATCGTCGGCGGACTGTTCCTGCTGCTGTTCGATACGGCCGCGCGCAGCATCGCGTATCCGGTCGACCTGCCGGTGGGGCTGCTGGCCGGGCTGAGCGGGCCGGTGTTCTTCGTCTGGCTGCTGCGGCGGCGCGCCCGGGGGGTGGCATGACGCCGCCGGACGCGCCCGCGCTGCGCGCACGGGGCCTGGGCTACGCGGTGCGGGGCCGCACGCTGCTGGCGCCGGTCAGCGCCGAGTTGCCGGCCGGCCGCATGACCGCGCTGATCGGCCCGAACGGCGCCGGCAAGAGCACGCTGCTGCGGCTGCTGGCCGGGCTGCTGGCGCCGACGGCCGGCACCGTATCCGTAGGCGATACGCCTTTGGCCGCGCTGGACGACGCCGGCCGGGCCCGCCGCATCGGCTGGCTGCCGCAGTTTCCGCCTGACCGGCTGCCGCTCGACCTGTTCGACTACGTGCTGCTGGGCCGCCGTCCCAGCCTGGGCAGCTTCGGCCGCGCCGGCCCGGCCGACGCCGCCCGGGTGCAGGCGGCGCTGGCCGAGTTCGGGCTGCAGGCCCTGGCGCGCCGGCCCTGGCACAGCCTGTCGGGCGGCGAACGCCAGCGCGCGGGCCTGGCGCGGCTGGCGGCGCAGGACGCGCCGCTGTGGCTGCTGGACGAACCGACCAATCACCTCGACCTCAAGCACCAGGCCCTGCTGTTCCGCGTCCTGCGGCGCGAAGTGGCGCAGGGCCGCACCGTGGTCGCCGTGCTGCACGACCTGGCCCAGGCCGCCCGGTGGGCCGACCATGTACTGCTGCTCGCCGGCGGCCATCTGCTGGCCCACGGGGCGCCGGCCGACGCGCTGCGGCCCGAGCTGCTCGGCCGTGCCTACGACTGGCCCGTATCGGTCAGCCGCGACGGCGATCATTGGCAAGTCAGCGTGGGACAATGAACGGATGAGCGATACAGGAAGCTTTTTTCGCGGCATGACGCAGGCCCCCATCCTGGCCGTCACCATGCTTGTCGCGGCTTGCGCGCCGCTGCCGCGTGGGGCCGATGCCGAGGCGGACGTCGTGGCGCAGCGGCTGCCGGAGGTTTCGATCGCGCTGCTGGGCGAAGTTCACGACAACGCCGAAGGCCACCGCCTGCGCTACGAAGCGCTGGCCCGTGCCGTGCGGGCCGGCTGGCGGCCGGCCATCGCGATGGAGCAGTTCGACCGCGAGCGCCAGCCGGCGCTCGACCGCGCAATGCAGGAATGCGGCGACGCCGCCTGCGTGATCCATGCGGCCGCGCCGGGCAATGCCGGCTGGGACTGGAAACTGTACGAGCCCGTGATCGATCTCGCGCTGCGCGAAAAACTGCCGCTGGCCGCGGCCAACCTATCGCGCACCGATGCCGGGCGCGTCGTGCGCCAGGGGCTGCCGGCCGTGTTCAGCCCGGACGAACTGCGGCAGCTGGGCCTGGCCGGCGGACCGCCGGACGCACTGCTGGCCGCGCAGCGGCGGGAAGTGGCGCAAGGGCACTGCGGGCTGCTGCCAGCCTCGATGGAGCCCGCCATGGCGACCGCGCAGATCGCGCGCGACGCGATGATGGCCCAGGTCATGATGCGCGCCGCCCGGCCGGCGGACGGCGTCGCGCAGCGCCCCGTGGTGCTGCTGGCCGGCAACGGCCACGTGCGCCGCGATCTCGGCGTTCCCCGGTGGCTGCCGGCAGGCAGCCTGGCCGTGGGCTTCACGGAAGGCCCGCCGCCGCCCGGCAGCTATGACCTGGACGTCGAACTGGCCGCCGCCGAACGCGGCGACCCTTGCGAGGAATTGCGCGCCGGCGCCAAATCGATGCCGGCGCAGGGAATGGCCCCGTAGGCGCCACCGCCCCGCGCCGTCACGTTTCGTCGTCGCCGTAATACAGCACGCCGATCTTCACCGGCGCCCGGCCGGTCTCGGCGCGGTGCCTGTTGGTGTCGCGCAGCGAATAGACGCAGCCGCAGTATTCCTGCTGGTAGAAATGCTCGCGCTTGGAGATCTCGATCATCCGCGCCGACCCGCCCTGCTTGCGCCAGTTGTATTCCCAGTACGTCAGCTCCGGATAATGCGACGCGGCGCGCACGCCGCAATCGTTGATCTGCGCCATGTTCTTCCAGCGCGAGATGCCCAGCGAACTGGTGATGACCGGGAAGCCGTGCTCGTGCGCGTACAGCGCGGTCCGCTCGAACCGCATGTCGAAACACATCGTGCAGCGCGCGCCGCGCTCCGGCTCGTCTTCCAGCCCGCGCGCGCGCTCGAACCAGTTGTCGGTATCGTAGTCGGCGTCGACGAACGGAATGCCGAATTTCTCCGCGAAGCGGATGTTCTCCTGCTTGCGCAGCTCGTACTCTTTGAGCGGGTGGATGTTGGGGTTGTAGAAGAAAATCGTGAAATCGATGCCCGACGCCTGCATGGCTTCCATGACTTCGCCCGAGCACGGCGCGCAGCAGGAATGCAGCAGCACCTTGCGTTGCCCGCCGGGCGGGTCGAGGGGCTTGCGAACGTAATCCGACATGGCTCGCGCCCCTCCCGCTCAGTTGCCCTTGCTCAGCGCGGCATCGACGGCCGCGTTGTCGATGGTGTAGGAACCCTGCTTGGCCAGCCCCTGCAGATAGGCCTGGGCCAGCTGCTGCTGGCGCTGCTGGCGCAGCAGCTGCTGCAGGCGCGGCTTGACCTCGTCGAAGGTGGCGGTGTGGGCCGGCTTGCTGTCGATCAGCTTGACGATATGGAAACCGGTGGGCGACTGGACCGGATCGGACACCTGGCCCGGCTTCATGGTCGACACCGCGGTCCGCACTTCGGGCAGCAGCTGCTCCAGCGGCAGCGTGCCGACGTCGCCACCGTTGGCGGCCGAATTGCGGTCCTGCGACTGCGACTGGGCCAGCGCGGCGAAATCGCCGCTGCGCGCCTGCGCGGCCAGCGCCTGCGCCTGGGTGCGGGCCTTGGCCACGGCATTGCTGTCGGACTGCGGCGCGGCCAGGTAGATCTGCGCCACGTGGTACACCGCCGGCACGTTGAAATTGCCCTTGTTCTGCTCGTAGGCGGCGCGCAGGTCGGCATCCGAAGGATAGTCGGCCGGCGGCTGGCTGACCGACGCCAGATAGCTGCGCCCGGTGATCTCGCGCACGGCGGCGTCGATCTGGCTCTTGACCTGGGGCTGGTCGGCCCACTTCTTGCTCTGCGCCTCGCGCAGCAGCGCCTCGCTGGCCAGGCGGTCGGCCAGCCAGCGCTCGACGGCGGCATGGTCGCCCTTGAGTTGCTGGCGCGCCGACGGCGGCAGCGAACGCAGCATCTGTTCGAGTTCGTCCTGGCTGATCGAGATCGACCCCATGCGGGCCACCGACGCGCCGGCCGACGCGGCCACGGCGGCGCCGGCCGAGGTCGCCAGCATCAGGCCGAGCGCGGCGTGCAGGCCGGCGCGCCGCAACGCGCCGGGTCGAACTGCGGATTTGAATGAATTCATGACTTCGCGAAACCTCATTGACGAATGTTGCGGCGGGCGGCGCCCGGCATGCGGCGCGGCGGCAGAAGGGTCATCATAGCCCGCCTGCCCTGCGCGACCTGCGCGCATGGTACATCGACGCCCATGACGGTTCTACCCAAAGCCTGCGAGGTAGGCGACAACCGTCGCCAGCGGCCCGGCTCTCGGCTATGAACAGAATTTCATTTTACGGCGGCCGGACGGCCGGCCGCTCAATCGCTCCAGCCGCGCGACCGCTCCCATGCGGCCAGCGATTTCTCCGTATCGGCGCCTTCGCGCACCAGCCAGTCGGCGAAGGCGCGCGCCGCGCGGCTCTCGCCCGGCACGCTCGGATAGCTGACGTAGTATCGGCGCCGCATGACCGGCGGCGCGTCGAACGGCGCCGCCAGCCGGCCGGCGACGATGTCGTCGATCACCAGGAACAGCGGCACCAGCATCACCCCCAGGCCCTCCAGCGTCGCCTGCAGCGAAAAATACATCTGCTCGAAACTGAGGATGCTGGCCGGCCGCAGGTTGGCGCAGCCGGCGCCCTGCAGCCATTCCGACCACGAATACGATTCGGTCGCGTAGCTGATCAGCGTATGGCGCGCCAGGTCCTGCGGCCGCGCCAGCCCCGGCCGTTCCAGCAGGTCCACGTGGCAGACCGGCACCACCGTCTCGTTGAGCATCGGCACCGAACGGCAATTGGGCAGCGGCGCGTCGCCGCTGCGAATGGCCAGGTCGTAGCCTTGGTCCTGGAAATTGATCGGCGCGATCGAGGTCGTCAGCCGCACGTCGATGTCGGGCCGGCGGCGCTGGAAGCGCGACAGCCGGGGAATCAGCCAGCGCATCGTGAAGGTGGGCGGCGCGCTGACCTTCAGGCCGGTCAGCGCCGCCTGCTGCTGCGCCTGCATCGAAGCCACCGCGATCCGGTCGAGCGCGGCCGTGATTTGCTCGAAGTAATCGCGCCCGGCTTCCGTCAGCGCCAGCTGCGAGGCCGAGCGCCGGAACAGCGGCGTGCCCAGCCATGCCTCCAGCTGCGCCACCTGCCGGCTGACGGCGCCGTGGGTCACGTGCAGCTCCTCGGCCGCCTTGGTGAAATTGACGTGCCGCGCGGCGACCTCGAACACCCGGACGGCGTTCATCGGGGGCAGTTTTCTCATGACCGCCGATATTGCCATGCCGTGCCCCCGCCGCCTAGGTAGGCCGGCGCCGGGCCGCCCCAAGCCGGCTGCGTCCCCTCGGGGGACAGCCGGTCAGGCGCCGTGCAGGCGCCTGGCAGGCCAGGGGCCTCAATTCGCGATTTGCAGGTTCAGGTCGCGGATCACCTTCGTCCAGCGGGTCAGCTCGTCGCGTTGGAAGGCGGCGAATTCGCTGGGCGACATCAGCGGCGTCATCTCGTAACCGACCGCCGTCGCCCGCTCCTTGAACTTGTCGGAAGTCAGCACCTTCGATATCGCCTGGTAGAGCTTGTCGGCCACCGGCGCCGGCGTGCCGGCCGGCGCGTACAGGCCGATCCACGACGAACTTTCGAAATCGACGCCCTGCTCGATCGCGGTCGGCACGTCTTTCAGGAAGCCGCTGCGCTCCTTGCCGGTGACCGCCAGCGGCCGCAGCTTGCCGGCGCGGATCTGCGCCAGCGCGTCGGACACCGACGACACCAGCACCTGTACCTCGCCCGAGGCCGCGGCCAGGATGGCCGGCCCCGACCCCTTGTACGGCACTTGCTGGATGTCGACGCCGGCACGGCGCTTGAAGGCCTCGAACGCCACCTGGTGCGGCGACGACGGCGAGGCATAGAACAGCGTGCCCGGCTTGGCCTTGGCCAGCTTGATCAGGTCGGCCAGCGAATGCACCGGCAGCTTGGGCGTGACCGAGAACAGCAGCTGGCTGTAGCCGATCATCGTGACCGGGGTGAAGTCCTTCATCGGGTCGTAGGCAAGCGACGGGTTCAGGCCCGGGTTGTAGGCCATCATGCCGCTGGACCCGCTCAACAGCGTATAGCCGTCGGGCGCAGCCTTCGCCACGTACTGCGCGGCGATGGCGCCGTCGGCGCCGGCCTTGTTCTCGGCCACCACCGGCTGCCCCAGTTCCTGCCGCAGGTGCTCGGCCACCAGCCGGCCCATCACGTCGTTGCCGCCGCCCGGCGCGAAGCCGATGACCAGCGAGATGGGCCGCGCCGGATAGTCCTGCGCCGCGGCCGGCGCCGCCACCGCCATGCACAGCGCCAGCGCGCGCCACGCCCCTTTCCAATGCCGAATGCCTTCCATGATCGTGTCTCCTGTCGTTGTTGTGGGCCGGCGTTCGCCGGCCGTCAGCTCATGGCGCCGCCCCCGTCGACCGGCAACGCCACGCCGGTGATGTAGGAGTTCTCGGGCGCGGCCAGGAACAGCGCGGCGCGCGCCATCTCCTCGGGGTTGCCCAGGCGCTTGATCGGGCGCACCTGGCGGTTCATCTCGGCGTAGCTGTCGGCCACGATGTCGGGGTTGCGGGCCAGCACTCCCTGCCACAGCGGCGTGCTGTCGATCGGCCCCGGGCATATCGCGTTGACGCGGATGCCGTCCTGCGCCAGCGAGACGGCCAGCGCGCGGGTCAGCATCAGCAGGCCGGCCTTCGATGCCGAATACGCGGGCGACTGGCGCGACGGCCGCAAGCCCAGGCCCGAGGCGGTGTACAGGATCGAGCCGCCGCCCGCCCGGCGCAGGTGCGGCAGCGCATACTGGGCGCCGAAGAAGCCCGCCTTCAGATGGATGTCCATGATCTGGTCGTAGGCTTCTTCCGTCGTGTTTTCGAGCAGGCCGGGCCCGGCCACGCCGGCGTTGTGGAAGAAGATGTCGAGGCGGCCGTAGCGCTCGGCGGCGGCCTCCACCGCGCCGGCGATGTGCTTCAACCGGCGCAGGTCGCACTCCACGAAGAAGGCCTGGCCACCCTCCCGCTCGATGTCGCGCACGGTCTGCAGGGCGCCGTCGCGGTTGATGTCGGCGATCGCCACGCGCGCGCCTTCGCGCGCGAACAGCAGCGCGCTGGCGCGGCCGATGCCGGTTGCCGCGCCGGTGATCAGCGCGGCCCTTGATTCCAGTTTCATCGATCCCTCGTCCTGGTTGGCGGACGGGCCGCTGGCGGCCGTGTCCGGTTCCTGCAAGCCCGTGGCCTCAGCCGGGCCGGTCGGCGTCGCGGAAGGCCGGGCGGCCGTCCTGCGTCATCCACATCTGCCCGCCGGCGCAATCCATGACGCTGCCGCTGACGAAGGCCGCCGCGTCGGAGGCCAGGTAGACGGCCAGGTTGGCCACCTCGTCCGGCGTGCCCATGCGCGCCAGCGGCACGTTGGACAGCAGTTGCTCCAGTTGCTCGGGCCGGCGGTTCAGCGACGTGCGCGGCGTCTCGATCAGGCCCGGCGCCAGCGCGTTGACGCGCACGTGCGGCGCCAGCTCCATGGCCAGCGAGCGGGTCAGGCTGATCACCCCCGCCTTGGCCGCCGAGTACGCGGGCAGGCCGGGAAACGGGAACTGCCCCGTCAGCGATGCCATGTTGACGATGCTGCCGCCGCGCTGCGCCAGCATCAGCGGCGCCACCGCCCGCACGCACAGGAACACGCTCTTCAGGTTGACCGTGAAGGTGTCGTCCCAGTCGCGCTCGGTAAGCTTGCGCACCTGCCCGATGCGGAACGTGGGGCCGCTGGCGCCGCCGGCGTTGTTGACCAGCACGTCGATGCGGCCGAAGGCCTCGCGGGCTGCGCCCACCATGCGTTCCACCGCGTCGGCGCGGGTGACGTCGGCCTGCACGCCCACGCTCTGGCCGCCCATCGCGCAGATTTCGGCGGCCAGCGATTCGGCGCGGTCGCGGTCCAGGTCGGCCACGCACACCCGCCCGCCCAGGCCGGCGATCTGCAGGCCGATCGCGCGCCCGATGCCGCTGCCGCCGCCCGTCACCAGCGCCGCCTTGCCGCGGAATGTCAATTCCGACAATTTCATGCACTCTCCCAAAATCAGATCACCCATCCAGGACGCCGCGGATCCGGCTCCGCCGGTCCGCCAGCGTCGCCCCCCGGGGGGCGCGCGAAGCGCGCAGGGGGTCAACCTCTCGGGGGGATGTAGATGCCCTCTTCCACGAAGCGCCGGATGGGCTGCGCGCGCGAGCGGTCGGCCTGGTCGGTAGGCAACTGCCGGGCGTACATATTGATCGGGTACAGCGGCTTGTCGTACATCTCCTGGAAAGCTTCGCTGCGCACCTGCGTGAGCCAGTTGTGGCGCGGGTCCATGCGGCGGCGGCGCAGCGCCTCCAGGCTGATCTGCGCGGCGGTCACGGTTTCGCCGGGGTAGTTCACGTGCTGGATGATGGCGCCGTGGTAGTCGATCACCATCGAGCCGCCCGGATACGAGTTGGCCGGGTTGCCGCGCACGATCAGGTTGCCCGGCGCGCAGGCCGCCACGTACATCAGGTTGAAGGCCGCGTGCGCGCGGTTGGTGACTTCCCACAGGTCTTGCGGCGGCGAGCCGTCGGGCTCGGCCATGCCGCTGGAGCGGATCATCACCTCGCAGCCCTGCAGCGCCATCGCGCGCGAATGCTCGGGGTAGAAGGCCTCGTTGCAGATCAGGTAGCCGAGCTTGCCGATGTCGGTCTCGATCACCGGGAACATGCAGCTGAGCACGTCGCCCTTCTTGCGGCCGTACTTGCCGTCCATCACTTCGATGTAGCGGTCCCAGACGTCGTGCGGGCTGACGTCGTCGCGGCCGCTGTACGGCAGGTAGGGGCAATACTTGTGGCGCTTGTAGATGACCTCGCCGTTGGGGTCGATGATGAAGGCGGCGTTGAAGGCGAACTCGGTGCTGATCTCGGGGATCACCTCGTGCGCGCTGCCGGCGATGTAGGTCTTGTACTTGCGGGCCTGTTCGGCCAGCAGTTCGATCTCCTCGCCGGGGATGCGGATCGCCATGTCCTTGGCGACCTTGGTGAACAGATTCGAATAGGGCTCGGGGTTGTTGTTCCAGCCCTGCATGAAAACCTCGGGCAGCACCACCAGCTTGAGCGGCGCGTACTCGCGGAAGGCCAGCCGGGTCGGGCCGTAGCCGAAGATTTCGATGATGCGGTCGAGGTTGGCCTTGCGGATGTCGCGGCGGTGGTCGATGCCGACGCGGTTGGTCTGCATCAGGACGATGGTGTAAAGATCGGTCACTGCTTTCGCTCCTTTGGGGAATCCCGCACTGCCGGTGCGCTGCCGGCGGCGTCGTTCACGGGTCTCGTTCGAGTAGCGAAAGTGTGCGGGCCCAGGCTCGCGCCGGGCAATCGAGTTATTCTTGCTTACCCCCAGGAAAACTCACGCTGCCGGTGACGCGCCGGCGTCAGGCGGTCATTCCGGCCCAGCCCATCAGCAGCCGCATCAGCCAGGCGGCGGCGCCCAGCGCGGCCACGCTGGCCAGCCAGATGCCGGCCAGCCAGGCCACGCGGCCCAGCCAGCGGCGCGGGGCGCCGCGCGGCATCAGTGGTAGCCCTCCGAGGCGTCGACCTTGCCGCGGAACACGTAGTAGCCCCAGGCCGTATACACCAGGATGACGGGCACGATCAGCAGCGCGCCCACCAGCGCGAAGCCCTGGCTCTGCGGCGGCGCGGCGGCCTCCCAGATGGTGAGCGAGCGCGGCACCGCGTAGGGCCACAGGCTGATGCCCAGGCCGCTGTAGCCCAGGAAGATCAGGAACAGCGTCAGCAGGAACGGCGCCACGTGCGGGTCGCCGCGCAGCCGCTTCAGGATCTGCCAGGCGGTGGCCAGCACCAGCAGCGGCACCGGCGCGAACCACAGCATCTGCGGCCAGCGGAACCAGCGCTGGGCGATCGCCTGGTCGGCCAGCGGCGTCCACACGCTGATGACGGCGATCACTGCCAGCAAGGCCAAGGTAAGCGGCCGCGCCAGCGCCACCATGCGCGCCTGCAGCCCGCCGTGCGTTTTCATCACCAGCCAGGTGCAGCCCAGCAAGGCATAGGCCACCACCACGCCGGCGCCGGTGAAGACCGAGAACGGCGTCAGCCAGTCCATCGCCCCGCCGGCGAAGGCGCGGCCTTGCAGGTGGATGCCCTGGATGTAGGCGCCCAGCGTGACGCCCTGGAAGAAGCTGGCGGCCAGCGAGCCGCCGATGAAGGCCTTGTCCCACCAATGCGCCGCTGCCTCGCTGGCCTTGAAGCGGAACTCGAAGGCCACGCCGCGGAACACCAGCCCCAGCAGCATGAACACCAGCGGCAGGTAGCAGGCGCTGAGCACCACCGAATAGGCCAGCGGGAACGCCGCCAGCAGCCCGGCGCCGCCCAGCACCAGCCAGGTTTCGTTGCCGTCCCATACCGGCGCGACGGTGTTCATCATCACGTCGCGGTCGGTTTTGTCGGAAAAGAACGGATACAGCAACCCGATGCCGAGGTCGAAGCCGTCCATCACGACGTACATCATGACGCCGAACAGGATGATGGCCGCCCAGATCAGGGGAAGATCGATGCCCATGCTTCAGTCCTCCATGCGTCCGGGAAGGTGTTCGTCGCCGCCGCCGGTGGCCGACAGCGGCCGCGCCGGCGTGCGCACGTGGCCCGGCCCGCCCGTCATCGGATCGTGCGCCGGCGCCGCGGCCGGCCCGCGCCCGATCAGCCGCATCATGTAGCCGATGCCGCTGCCGAACACGACCACGTATACGGCCACGAACAGCAGCAGGCTCACGCCGAGCTGCGCCGGGCCGTGGCTGGAGACCGCGTCGGCCGTGCGCATCACGCCGTACACCACCCACGGCTGGCGGCCGATTTCGGTGGTGAACCAGCCGGCCAGGATCGCCAGCACGCCGGCCGGCCCCATGGCCAGCGCGAAGCGCAGCAGCGGCCTGCAGCGGTACAGGCTGCCGCGCCAGCGCGCCCACAGCGCGGCCAGGCCGAGCGCGATCATCAGCAGGCCCAGCCCCACCATCACGCGGAACGACCAGAACACCACGGTCGAGTTGGGGCGGTCGGCCGGCGGGTAGGACTTCAGGCCGGGAAACTGCCCGTTCCAGGTATGGGTGAGGATCAGGCTGCCGAGGTGCGGCACGTTCAGCGCGAACCGGGTTTCCTCGCGCGCCATGTCGGGCCAGCCGAACAGCGTGAGCGGCACGCCGCCGCCCGGCTCGTTCTCCCAGTGGCCTTCGATCGCGGCGATCTTGGCCGGCTGGTGCTCCAGCGTGTTCAGGCCGTGGAAATCGCCCACCACGGCCTGCACCGGCGCCACCAGCAGCACCATCCACATCGCCATCGACAGCATCTTGCGCACGGCGGGGTTGTCGCGGCCGCGCAGCAGGTGCCAGGCGCCCGAGGCGCCCACCATCAGCGCGGTGGCCAGGTAGGCGGCGATCCCCATGTGGGCCAGGCGGTACGGGAACGATGGGTTGAAGATCACCGCCATCCAGTCGGTGGGGACCACGCGGCCGTCGATGATTTCATAGCCGGCGGGGGTTTGCATCCAGCTGTTGGAGGCCAGGATCCAGGTGGCCGAGATCAGCGTGCCGATGGCCACCATCACGGTGGCGAAGAAGTGCAGGCCCGGGCCGACCCGCTTCCAGCCGAACAGCATCACGCCCAGGAAGCCGGCTTCGAGGAAGAAGGCGGTCAGTACCTCGTAGGCCAGCAGCGGGCCGGTGACGCCGCCCGCGAACTCGGAGAAATAGCTCCAGTTGGTGCCGAACTGGTAGGCCATGACCAGGCCCGAGACCACGCCCATGCCGAAATTGAGCGCAAACACGCGGGACCAGAAATGATACAGGTCGCGGTAGACCTGCTGGCCGGTGCGCAGCCAGCAGGCTTCCAGCACCGCGAGGTAGCTGGCCAGGCCGATCGTGATGGCGGGGAACACGATGTGGAACGAGACCGTGAACCCGAACTGTATGCGTGCCAGATGCAGCGCGTCGAGACCCCACATGAACTGTGCTCCTTCGCAAGCCGGTGGGCGAGCGGCGCGCGCCGCGAGCCCCGGCGGTCAGACTATAGAACGCCGGGGTGATACGGAACAGATGCAGCCGCGTTGAAATACACCGTATCAGACGGGCCGGACCGGATCAGATCGACCGGCCCGGCAACGGCTGCGAGTGCTGCGACGGCCCTCGCGTCAACGGCCCCCGCCGCCCGATCCGCCCATGCCGCCGCCCGCGGCGCCACCACCCAGCGAGCCGCTGCCGGCCGCGCCGCCTCCCATCGAGCCGCCTCCCATCGAGCCGCTGCCCGCACCTCCAGCGCCGGGAACCGCTGTCGTTCCCGGGGTCATCCCTGGGGACATCCCGGGGCTCGTCGCACCCGGCGTTGTCGTGCCCGGCATTGTCGTGCCCGGCGTTGTCGTGCCTGGCGTTGTCGTGCCTGGCATCGTGGAACCGGGCATTGTCGAACCGGGCATTGTCGAACCGGGCATTGTCGAACCGGGCGACGTACCCGGTGTCGCCGTGCCCGGCAGCGTGGTCCCCCCGGGCGTCGTCGTACCTGGCGTCGTCGTACCTGGCGTCCGCGTACCCTGCGTGGCCGCGCCCGGCGCCGTCGTCCCGGGCACCGGCACACCGCCGGGCGGCACGGTGCCTGCGGAGCCGTAGGCGCCGGTCCCGGGCTGGCCAGGCGCGGTGCCCGACGGATTCAGGGGCACGGTGCCGGGCGGCGGGTTGCCGGCGCCGGGGCCGGCGGCGGAACCCGTGCCGCCCATCGTGCCTCCGGTCTGCGCCGGCGCCAGGCCCGGCGCGCCGACCAGCAGCGCGGCGGCCAGCAGATGGGCGCATAGAAGTTTCTGCCTCATGATGTCTCCTTGTATCGTGACCAGAAAGACCCGCGATCCAGCAAGCGACATACCCGAGGCGGCCGGCCGCGGGCGGCCGGTCCGATCCGTCTGCTGCGCCGCGACAAACCGCCGGCGGCACGGCCGCGGCGGCGGCCTGACAGGCCGGAACGGATTGCGCGGCGGCGGCGGGGCGCGCACAATCCGCAGCTCATCGGTGCCGCCGCACTACTCTTCCATCGTCCCCATCGTGCCCGCCATGTCCCAATCCGCAGCCGCTCCCCGCATCGCCCTCATCCATGCCGTACAGGTCGCCATGGCGCCGATCGAGGCCTCCTTCAGGCGCCTGTGGCCCGAGGCGCGCCGCGCCAGCCTGCTCGACGATGCGCTGCCGGCCGACCTCCAGCAGGCCGGTGCCATCACGCCGGCCATTTCGGCGCGCATCGGCGGGCTGGCCGACTACGCCATCGCCGCCGGCGCCGACGCCATCCTGTACACCTGCTCGGCCTTCGGCGACGCCATCGAAGCCACGGCCGCGCGTGTCGCCGTGCCGGTGCTCAAGCCCAACGAAGCGATGTTCGAGGCCGCCCTCGGCCAGGGCCGGCGCATCGGCATGCTGGCCACCTTCGCCTCGGCGGTGGCCTCGATGGAACAGGAGTTCGAGGCGATGGCCCGCCAGCGCGGCGTCGACGCCACGCTCGAAACGATCTGCGTGCCCGAGGCCCTGGCCGCCGCCAACCGCGGCGACATCGCGCTGCACAATCGCCTGGTGGCCGAGGCCGTGCCGCGGCTGGCGCACTGCGACGCGGTCATGCTGGCCCATTTCTCGACCTCCACCGCGCTGGAACTGGCCGAACAGGCGCTCGGCCGCGCCGTGCTGACGGCGCCCGATGCCGCGGTAGAGAATCTGAAGGCACGGGTAGCCCGATGACGCCAGTCGTCGCGCCGGTCCCGTACGGACCGTCGTTCAAGGATGGGCTCCCTCGACCCGGGAATTGCATGTATTGACGCAAATATGCAGCGCTGATTACGCTTGCGCCTCGATTGTCCCGGGCGGCTGTCCCGCGCCCGTCCCTCCATGAGGCTAGCCACATGCGCGTCGGCGTCCTGAAAGGCAATGGCATCGGCCCGGAAATCACTTCCGCCGTGCTGCAAGTACTGGAGGCCACCGGGCTTCCGCTCGAGTGGGTCCACATTCCCATCGCCGACGAGGCGGTCGAACGCTACGGCCACCCGCTGCCGCGGCAGGTGGTCGACGCGCTGCGCGAGGTCAAGGTGGCGCTGAAAGCGCCGCTGATCGTCAACAAGGGCGAGGGCCGCCTGAGCTGCGTGCAGGAAGACGGCAGCGAGGTCACCTACCCCTCGCTCAACAATGCCATCCGCCGCGAGCTCAAGCTGTTCGTGAACCCGCGGCCGCTGCGCGGCATCCCCGGCATCTCGGGCCGCTACGAAAATCTCGACGTGGTGGTGATGCGGGAAGTCACCGAAGACGTCTACGTAGGCTGGGAGCACCGCATCGGCGACGTCGCCGCGCAGGCGATCAAGCTGACCACGCGCGAAGCCGCCGTCCGCGTGGCCCGCTACAGCTTCGACTACGCGCGCCGCAACGGCCGGCGCAAGGTCAGCTGCCTGCACAAGGCCAACGTGCTCAACTACACCGACGGCCTGTTCCTGCGCTGCTGCGCCGAAGTGGCGCGCGAATACCCCGACATCGAATTCGACGACTACATGATCGACGCCGCCTGCTACCTGATCATCAAGGAGCCGCAGCGCTTCGACGTCGTCGTCACCCCCAACCAGTACGGCGACATCCTGTCCGACCTCGGCGCCGGCCTGGTCGGCTCGCTCGGCCTGGCGCCGGGCGCCAACATCGGCGAAGTGGCCTCGGTGTTCGAGGCCTCGCACGGCGCCGCGCCCGACATCGCCGGCAAGGGCATCGCCAACCCGGTCGCGCTGCTGCTGTCGGGCGCGCTGCTGCTGCAACACGCGGGCCATGGCCGCGAGGCCGCCTCGGTGGTCCGGGCCACGCGTGCCGTGCTGGGCGAAGGCAAGGTGCTGACGCGCGACCTCGGCGGCACCGCTAACACGCTCGCGCTGGCCGGCGCCATCGCCGATCGCGTGAGAGCCAGTGACCCCGATCGTTCGAGCGCCTGAACAGCCCTCGAACGATAGCCCCCCACGGGGCGCGGCGGGCTTGGGGCGGCCCGGCGCCCGCCTGGCAGTGCCCCGATCATCCACGAAGGACGAACATGGTCAAACTGTGCGCCCACCTGGGCTACCAATTCCAGGAGTTCCCGCCGGCCGAGCGCATCGCGCGCGCCGCGCAGGCGGGCTTCAAGGCGGTCGAGTGGCCGTCGCCGTACGCGTTCACGCCGCAGCAGCTGCGCGCGATGCTCGAGGACCACGGCGTGAGCTGGGTGCAGGTCACGCTGCCCGGCGGCGATGCCTCCAAGGGGGAAAAAGGCCTGACCGCCCTGCCCGGCCGCGAAAGCGAATTCGACGCCGGCCTCGACCAGGCGATCGAATACGCGCTGGCGCTCGGCTCGAAATGGATCCATCCGATGTCGGGCACCGTGCCGTCGTGGGACGCGCCCGGCGTGCGCCAGGCCTATATGCGCAACGTCGAACGCTGCGCCCGGCTGGCCGCCGACAACGGCCTGGGCCTGCTGATCGAGGTCATCAACGACCAGGACGTGCCCGGCTACGCCATGTGCCGCTACGAACGCGCCCGCGAGGTGTTCGACGCGCTGGGCGGCACGCCCAGGCTGATCCTCGACGCCTATCACGCGCAGAACCTCACCGGCGACGCGACCGGCGTGGCGCGGCAATGGACAGGCGAGATCGGGCACGTGCAGATCGCCGACGCCCCCGGCCGGCACGAGCCGGGCACCGGCGCCATCGATTTCGACGCCTTCTTCGCCGAGCTGGCGCGCGGCGGCTACGACGGCTGGGTCGGCTGCGAATACAAGCCGGCCACCACCACCCTGGAAGGCCTGCGCCACCTGCAGCGCTACCTGCAAGCCTGAAGGAGACCCGGACGGGCGCGGCCCCGGCCCGGAAACGCACGCTTTCCCGACAGCGGTTCGATCCAAAACCAACCATGGAGGAGACACCATGAAGCCCCCGATCCGCGCCTTGGCCTTCCTGCCCGCATGGGCGGCCGCCATGGGCCCGGCGCTCGCCGCCGACGCCTATCCCGCCCGCCCCGTCACCATCGTCGTGCCCTTCACCCCCGGCGGCGGCAGCGATAACGTCGCCCGGCTGGTGGCCACCAAGCTGTCGCAGCAGACCGGCAAGACCTTCGTCATCGAAAACCGTGGCGGCGCCGGCACCAACATCGGCAACGAATACGCCGCCCACGCCGCGCCCGACGGCTACACGCTGCTGCTGGGCCAGTTCACGCTGTCGGTCAACCCCTACCTGTACGAGTCGCTGCGCTACGACGTCGACCGCGATTTCACGCCGGTGGTGCAGATCGCCAACACGCCCACCGTGCTGGTGGTGCGGCCCGATTCCGACATCAAGAGCGTGCGCGACCTGATCGACAAGGCCAAGGCGCGCGCGGGCAAGCTGAACTACGCCTCGGGCGGCGCCGGCACGCCGCCGCACCTGTCGGGCGAGCTGTTCCGGCGGGTGGCCGGCGTCGACATGGTCCACGTGCCCTACAAGGGCAGCGGCCCGGCGCTGACCGACCTGATCGGCGGCCAGGTCGACCTGGTCATCGACACCTCGACCTCGATCCTGCCGCTGGTCAAGGGCAAGAGCCTGCGGCCGGTGGCGGTGGCCGCCGGCCAGCGCCTGGCCGCGCTGCCCGACGTGCCCACCTTCGCCGAGCAAGGCCTGGCCAATTTCGAGGTGCTGGCCTGGTATGGCCTGCTGGCGCCGGCCGGCACGCCGGCCGACGCGGTACAGTGGGTCAACGCGGCGGTCGGCAAGGCCCTGCGCGATCCGGAGCTGCGCGGCCGGCTCGAAGACATCGGCGCCATCCCGGTCGGCGGCACGCCGGCGCAGATGGGCGCCTTCATGAAAGAACAGTCGTCCAAATGGAAACAGATCATCGCCGACGCCCGCATCAAGCTCGAATGACGGGCGCCCCGGGCCGGTCCCCCGCCACGCCGGCCGAGCGTACCGGACTGCGCGTGCTGTCCTACGCGCTCGGCGCGCAGCTGCCGGCCGGCACGCCGCTGGTGGCCAAGGCCATCGGCAACGAGCTCGGGCTGTCGCGCTTCCCCGTCCAGCGCGGCCTGGCCTGGCTGCGCGACCAGGGCCTGGCCAGCCAGCCCACCGGCCGCGGCTTCGTGCTGGCGGCCGGCCCGGCGGCCATTCGCCGCGTGCTGGCCCGGGCCGGCGAGGCCAGCCTGTCCACCTACCAGATCATTGCCCAGGATCGCCTGCGCGGCGTGCTGCCCAAGGCGATGACCGAAACCGGCCTGGCCCAGCGCTACGGGCTGACGCGGGCCCAGCTGAGTCCGATCCTCAAGCGCATGGCGCAGGAAGGCTGGATCCGGCGCCGGCCCGGCCACGGCTGGGAGTTCGCCGACATCATCGACTCGCCGCAGTCGCTGGCCGACGCCTACGCCTTTCGCATCGCGATCGAGCCGGCCGCCCTGCTGGCTCCCGGTTTCGCGCTGGAACAGGCCGCGCTGGAACGGCTGCGGGCCGAGCAGGCCGCGCTGCGCGACGGCCAGCTGGGCGGCCGCGTCACCAGCGAAGAGCTGTTCGAGATCGGCGCGCGCTTCCACGAAACGGTGGTAGGCTTCTCGCGCAATCCGTTCTTCGTCGACGCCATCCGCCAGGTCAACCGCCTGCGACGGCTGCTGGAATACAAGGCGATGGCGCGGCCGGCCGATTTCGGCGAGCAATGCCTGGAACACCTGGCGCTGCTCGACATGCTGGAGCGCGGCGAACGCCGCCAGGCGGCCGAATTCCTGCAGCGGCACCTGAGCATCGTGGGCAAGGTCAAGCAGCATCGCCTCGGGCAGCAGCACGAACCCGGCCCGATGCCGGCCGCCCACTTCTGACGGCGCGCGGGCGGCGCGCCGATTCCGTTTTCACCAAGAGGAGACCATGAGCACCGACACATCGCCAGGCCGCGCCGGCGGCCCCCGTCCGGCAGGCGGCGCCCTGCTCGGCTGCATCGCCGACGACTTCACCGGCGCCACCGACCTGGCCAACAACCTGGCCCGCGCCGGGCTGCGCGTGGTGCAGACCCAGGGCGTTCCGGCCGGGCCGTTCGACGGCGAGGTCGACGCCGTGGTGGTGGCTCTCAAGACCCGCACCGTGCCGGCCGCCGAGGCCGTGGCGCAGTCGCTGCAGGCGCTGGCCTGGCTGCGCGGGCTGGGCGCCGACCAGGTCTACTTCAAGTACTGCTCCACCTTCGACTCCACCCCGGCCGGCAACATCGGCCCGGTCACCGAGGCGCTGATGGACGCGCTGGACGCGCCGTTCACCATCGCCTGCCCCGCCTTCCCCGAGGCAGGCCGCACCGTGTTCAAGGGCTATCTGTTCGTGGGCGACGTGCTGCTGCACGAATCCGGCATGCGCAACCATCCGCTCACGCCGATGACCGATTCCAACCTGCAGCGCGTGCTGCAGGCGCAGACCCGCCGCCGCGTGGGCCTGATCGATTACCGCAGCATCGCCGCCGGCGCCGCCGCCGTGGGACAGCGCATCGACGCGCTGCGCGCCGAAGGCATCGGCATCGCGATCGCCGACGCCACCAGCGATGCCGACCTGGCCACGCTGGGCGCGGCCGCCGCCGCGCTGCCACTGGTCACCGCCGGCTCGGGCCTGGCCATCGGCCTGGCGCCCCAGCGGCGGCGCGCGCCGCGCGAAGGGGCCGGCCGGCCGCCGCCGCCGCAGGGCCGGCGCGCCATCCTGTCGGGCAGTTGTTCCACCGCCACCGTGGGCCAGGTGGAGCGCTTCATCGCCGGCGGCGGCGCAGCCTTCCGGATCGACCCGCTGGCCGCGGCCATCGATGCCGGCCTGGCCGCGCAGGCCATCGACTGGGCCACCGCGCACTGGCAGGACGGCCCGGTACTGGTCTACGCCACCGCGCGCCCCGACGAAGTGCGCGCCGCGCAGGAGCGCCTGGGCGTGGCCGGCGCGGCCGAGGCGGTCGAGCGAACGCTGGCCGCCGTTGCCCGCGGGCTGGTCGAGCGCGGCGCCGGCCAGCTCATCCTGGCCGGCGGCGAAACCTCCAGCGCCTGCGTGCTGGCGCTGGAAGTCGACCGCATGCGCATCGGCCCGCAGATCGCGCCCGGCGTGCCGTGGTGCCACGCCAACGTGCCTTATGCACCGCAGGGCAGCCTGCACCTCACGCTCAAGTCCGGCAATTTCGGCGGCCCCGATTTCTTCGGCCGGGCCTTCGCGATGCTGGACGACACCACGACGGACGCCGCCCGATCATGACCGAGAACCAGGCCCGCGAAGAAATCTGCCGCGTCGGCCGCAGCCTGTTCGAGCGCGGCTACGTGCATGCCACCGCCGGCAACATCAGCGTGCGGCTCGACGAGGCGCAGGGCGGCGGCTTCCTGATCACGCCCACCGACGCCTGCCTCGGTTTTCTCGACCCGGCCGCGCTGGCGCGGCTCGACGCCGACGGCCGGCAGACCGGCGGCGAACGCGCCAGCAAGACCATCGCGCTGCATCGGCGCATCTACGAAGCCACCGCGGCGGCCGGCGCGCCGGCGCGCTGCGTGATCCACACCCACAGCACGCATTGCGTGGCGCTGACGCTGGTGGCCGCCGGCCCGGGGACCGGGCCGGGCGAGCTGCTGCCGCCGATCACGCCCTACTTCGTGATGAAGGTGGGCCACGTGCCGCTGATCGACTACTTCCGGCCCGGAGACCCGGCCGCCGCCGAACAGGTGGCCGCCGCCATCGCCCGCCACGCGTCGGCCGGCCTGACGCTGCGCGCCGTCATGCTGGACCGCCTGGGTCCGAACGTCTGGCACGACTCGCCGGCGGCCGCCATGGCCACGCTGGAAGAACTGGAAGAAACCGCCCGCCTGTGGCTGTTGTCCGGACGCGCCGCGACGCCGTTGGACGAGGCCCGCATCGAGGAACTGCGCCGCACCTTCGGCGCCCAGTGGTAGCGCGGATCGCCCGCGGCTGCCGGCCGCCGGGCCGTGCGGGCCCGTTCCCGCTTCGTCACTCCGCCTTGATGCCCTCGGCGCGGATGATCTTGCCCCAGCGCTCCATTTCCTCGCGCAGGTAGGCGCCGTACTCGGCCGGGCTGGAGCCCAGGATCTCGGCGCTCTGGCTGGCCAGCGTCGCGCTCAGCGCGGGATCGGCCAGCGCCTGGCGGATCACGGCGTTCAGGCGGTCGACGATGGGCGCGGGCGTGCCGGCCGGCGCGACGATGCCTGACCATGATCCCAGCACGATGCCGGGAATGCCGCTCTCCTCGAAGGTCGGTACGTCGGGCAGCGTCTGCAGGCGGCGCCTGCTGGCCACCGCCAACGCGTGCAGCCGCTTCTCCTTCACCATCGGCGCCACGCCCGGCGCGGTGCCGAAATAGAAATCGACGTGGCCGCCGGCCACGTCGGTCATCGCGAAGGCCTCGCTCTTGTAGGCGATATGCCGGCTGCGCATGCCCACCGTGTTCTGGAACAGCACGTTGGCCAGGTGGGTGATGTTGCCGATTCCGGCCGAGCCGTAGGTCAGCTCGTCGGGCCTGGCCTTGGCGCGGGCGATCAGGTCCTGGATGCTGCGGTCGGGCAGCGTCGGGCGGACCACCAGCACGAGCGGACTGTTGACCGTGGCGGTGATCGGCGCGAAGTCCTTCAGTGGATCGAAATCCAGCTTGGGATACAGCGACGCGTTCAACACGATGGAAGACGTGTTGTAAAGCAGCGTGTAGCCATCGGCGGGCGCCTTCAGCACCGCCTCGGCCGCCAGGTTGCCGTTGGCCCCGGGCTTGTTGTCGACCACCACCGGCGTCTTCAGGATGCCGGACATCTTGCTGGCGATGGCGCGCAGCACGACGTCGGTGCCGCCGCCGGCGGCGAAGCCGATCACGATGCGGATCGGCCGCGACGGATAGCTGGCCGGATTCTGCGCCCCGGCGGCCGCGGCATGCAGCGCCGCCCATGCCACCACCGCCCCGCGCACCCATTTCGAGCGCCGCCGCCATTGCCCTGTGAACATCTGTCGTCCCCCTTCGGAAGCATGGCCGCTGTCCTGACGCCGCCGCGCCTGTCGCCGGCGCGTGGCGGCTGTCCGGCCACCAGGCAGGCGCCTGGTCTTGGCCATATTAATGAATGAAGTTCATATTTATAAACGACAGACAGATGCAGGGTCAATCGCTCTCGTCAATCCCACTCGGGCGCGAGGTCGGCCGGGCTGACTTCCCGCCCGTTGCGCTCCAGCGCGGCGATCTGCGCCATGTCGTCGCCGCTGAGCCGCAGCTGCTGCGCCAGCAGATTGCTGGCCAGGTTCTCGCGCCTGGTCGACGAAGGGATGACCGCATACCCGAGCTGCATGGCCCAGGCCAGCGCCACCTGCGCGGGCGTGGCCTGGTGGTGCTGGGCGATGGCGCCCAGCACCGGATCCTTCAGCACCTTGCCGTAGGCCAGCGTCATGTACGAGGTGACCTGGACGCCCTGTTGCTGCAGGAAGGCGGCCAGCTTGCGGTTCTGCAGATAGGGGCTGAGCTCGACCTGGTTGGTGGCGATCTCGCCTTCGCCCACGGCCGCGATGGCCTGGCGGGTCAGTTCGATGTTGAAGTTGGAGACGCCGATCAGCCGGGTCAGCCCCTGGGCCTTGGCCTGGTCCAACGCGCCCATGAACTCGGGCAGCGCCACGCCGTTGCCCGGCGCCGGCCAGTGGATCAGCGTCAGGTCGACCTGCTCGGTGCGCAGTCTGGCCAGACTGTCTTTCAGGCTGGGAATCAGCTTGTCGCGCGCATAGTTGTCGACCCAGATTTTGGTGGTCAGGAACAGCTCGCCGCGCGGCACGCCGGACTCGGCGATGGCCTGGCCGACCTCGGCCTCGTTGCCGTAGATCTGCGCGGTGTCGATGCAGCGGTAGCCGAGCTCCAGTCCGTTGCGGACGGAGTCGATGGCGACCTGGCCTTTCAGGCGGAAGTGCCGAGGCCGAAGGCGGGAATGGCGTTCATGATTCTATCCTTGCCGATTGTTCGAGGTTGAGTGAATCCTGCCCGGCGCCCGTCCGGGCCCTGCGCCGCTACGGCGCGTCGGGCGTGCCCGCGGCCGCCGGCACGCCGGCCGCGCGGCGGCGCGCGCGG
>NZ_BAABFO010000024.1:0-81190 GCF_039541095.1 Pigmentiphaga soli | reverse complement strand
CACGGTGCCGCCGGCCGGCACCGCGGCGGCCGGCGCGCCGGCCGCGGCCGGCGCGCCGGCGCCCGCTCCGCGCACCGCCACCGAATTCACGCCGCTACCCGTCGACTGGGAACCCATACTGGGCCACGGCACGGCCCAGGATGGACAGCGCATCGCCCAGTCGGGCGGCAACGGCGTCGCCGCCTGCGTATCCTGCCACGGCGCCAACGGCGTGGCGGCGGCCGGCACCGCCTTCCCCAGCCTGGCCGGCCTGCAGCCCGAATACCTGGCCAAGCAGTTGATGGACTACCGCAGCGGCCGCCGCGGCAGCCCCGTCATGGCGCCCATCGCCAAGGCCTTGCAGCCGGACGACATCGGCTCGCTGGCCAAGTATTACGGCGGCCTGGCGGCGACCGCGCCGTCGCCGCCGGCTGGCGCCCCGCAACGCGCCGCCGACCTCGACCGGATCGGCGACAACGCGCTGGCCCTGCCCGCCTGCGCCAACTGCCACGGCCTGTCGGGCCGCGGCGAAGGCCCGCTGCTGCCGCGCCTGGCCGGCCAGCCGGCCGAGTACTTCGCCGGCCAGATGGCCGCCTTCAAGAATGGATCCCGCGCCAACGACGACGGCGGCGTGATGCGCGCCTTCAGCCAGCGGCTGAGCGACGACGACGTGCATGCCCTGGCCTCGTTCTACGGCGCGATGAGATGAAACCCACCCCTACGCGCTTCGCGCGCCCCTCAAGGGGCGATGCGAGCGGACCGGCGGAGCCGGATCCGCCGCATCCTGGACGGGGCGGCGCAAGGTCGGGCGTCGTGGGCAACTGAAGTAATCCGGAGACAGGAGCATCATGAGCGACACCGTCAGCGATTTCATCCTCAAGCGTCTTTCCGCGTGGGGCGTGCGGCGCATTTACGGCTACCCCGGCGACGGCGCCAACGGCCTGATGGGCGCGCTGGACCGCCAGTCCGGCGGCGACGACGCGATCCGCTTCGTCCAGGCCCGCCACGAGGAACTGGCCGCCTTCATGGCCGCCGCCCACGCGAAGTTCACCGGCGAGACCGGCGTCTGCATCGCCACCTCGGGGCCCGGCGCCATCCACCTGCTCAACGGCCTGTACGACGCCAGGCTCGACCACCAGCCGGTGGTGGCCATCGTCGGCCAGCAGGCGCGCACCGCGCTGGGCGGCGACTACCAGCAGGAAGTCGACCTGCTCTCGCTGTTCAAGGACGTGGCGCACGAATTCGTGCAGATGGCCACCGTGCCGGGCCAGGTCAGGCACCTGATCGACCGCGCCATGCGGATCGCGCACGAACGCCGCACCGTCACCTGCGTGATCGTCCCCAACGACCTGCAGCGCCTGCCCGCCGTCCCGGTGCCGCCGCACGAACACGGCACCGTGCATAGCGGCATCGGCGTGACGCTGGAGCGCTCGGTGCCTGACGAGACCGAGATCCGCCGCGCCGCCGGCCTGCTCAACAGCGGCCGCCGGGTCGCGATGCTGGTCGGCGCGGGCGCCCTGCACGCCACCGACGAGATCATCGAGGTGGCCCAGCGGCTCGGCGCCGGCGTGGCCAAGGCCCTGCTGGGCAAGGCCGCCGTGCCCGACGATCTGCCCTTCGTGACCGGCTCCATCGGCCTGCTCGGCACCAAGCCCAGCTGGGACATGATGCAGGACTGCGACACGCTGCTGATGGTCGGCTCGGCCTTCCCGTACTCCGAGTTCCTGCCGAAGGAAGGCCAGGCGCGCGGCGTGCAGATCGACATCGACGGCCGCATGCTCGGCCTGCGCTACCCGATGGAGATCGGCCTGGTGGGCGACAGCCGCGCGGTGCTGCGCGCGCTGATCCCGCACCTGGAACCCAAGGCCGACCGCGGCTGGCGGCAGACGATCGAACGCAACGTCGAGCGCTGGTGGCAGGTGCTCGACGCGCGGGCCATGAGCCCGGCCGATCCCATCAACCCGCAGCGCGTGTTCCGCGAACTCTCGCCGCGCCTGCCCGACGGCTGCATCGTGACGGCCGACTCGGGTTCCTCCACCAACTGGTACGCGCGCGACCTGAAGCTGCGGCGCGGCATGCGGGCCTCGCTGTCAGGCGGCCTGGCCACGATGGGCTCGGCCGTGCCCTACGCCATCGCGGCCAAGTACGCCCATCCGCAGCGGCACGTCATCGCCATCGCCGGTGACGGCGCGATGCAGATGAACGGGATCAACGGCCTCATCACCATCTCGAAAGTGTGGCGCGAATGGGGCAACGGCAAGCTGACCCTGCTGGTGCTGAACAACCGCGACCTGAACCAGGTCACCTGGGAGCAGCGGGCCATGGAGGGCGACCCGAAATTCCCCGCATCGCAGGCGCTGCCCGATTTCCCCTACGCGGAATATGCACGCCTGGTCGGGCTGGGCGGCGTGCGGGTGGACCGGCCGGAAGACATCGGCGCGGCCTGGGACGGCGCCCTGGCCGCCGACGTGCCGACCGTGGTGGAGATGGTGACCGATCCCGACGTGCCGCCGCTGCCGCCGCACGTCACGCTCAAGCAGGCCAGGGCCTATATGTCGGCGCTGGCCCACGGCGACCCGGATTCGAAGGGCATCATCCTGGCGGCGCTGCGGCAGACCTGGGACACGCTGTTCCCCAGCGGCAAGTAGGCCGCGCGGCCCAGCGCGGAATCATCGGACGAGGAGAAACACATGGAACGATTCAAGGACAAAGTGGCCATCGTGACGGGCGCCGCCTCGGGCATGGGCGCGGCCATCGCCCGCCGGCTGTCGCAGGAAGGCGCCAGCGTCACGCTGGTGGACCGGCAGGCCGAGGGACTGGAGGCCGTCGCCGCGCCGCTGGAGGCCGCGCGCACCATGACCACGGTGGCCGACGTGTCGGATTCGCGCGCCGTCGACGCCTTCGTCAAGGCGACCGTCGAGCGCTTCGGGCGCCTGGACGTGATGGTCAACAACGCCGGCGTGTTCGCCGGCGGCGAGCCCGACAAGATCACCGACGACCAGTGGCACGAAGTGATCCGCACCGACCTCGACGGCGTGTTCTTCGGCTGCCGGGCTGCCATTCCCTACCTGGAACAGACGGGCGGATCGATCGTCAACACCGCCTCGGTATCCGGCCTGGGCGGCGACTGGGGCATGAGCCCCTACAACGCCGCCAAGGGCGGCGTGGTCAATCTGACCCGCGCGCTGGCGCTCGACCTCGGCCGCCGCGGCGTGCGGATCAACTCGGTGTGCCCCAGCCTGACCCGCACCGGCATGACCGTCGACATGCTGAAAGACAAGGCGCTGGTCGAGAAATTCAAGGAACGCATGCCGCTGGGGCGCGTGGCCGAACCGGAAGACATCGCCGGCGTGGTGGCCTTCCTGGCCAGCGACGACGCGCGCTTCGTGACCGGGGCGAACATTCCGGTGGACGGGGGCGTGATGGCGTCCAACGGGCAGCCGCCGCAGGGCTGAACGCCTCTTTCTTCGGCGGCCGGGGCATCGTCGCCCCGGCATAGTCGCGCCCGCATAGGTTCTATGAAAACGGTTCACATGTCGCCTTCGACCTGACCGATAGAATCGGAGTGCCTGCAAGCCGGGCTGCCCGCCGCAATACCACACACGGGACTTTCATCTGATTGATTTCAGAGGCCCCGTCGCGGCCCGCCGCTGGCCGGGAATCCACTGACAAGGCGCCGCCCTCCCTGAGAGTGCTGGCGATGATCGGCGGGCGCCAATAATCGAACGGAGACAATACATGAAACGCAGGGCATTCATCGGTTCGTCTGCGGCGGCGCTCGCCTGGGCGCCCATCGCCTCGAAGGCGGCGGACGCCTATCCTTCGCGCCCCATCCGCACCCTCGTCGGCTTTCCGCCGGGCAATTCCAGCGACGTCATCGCCCGCATCGTCATGGGCGAAATGCAGAAAAGCATGGGCCAGTCCTTCGTCATCGAAAACCGGCCGGGCGCCAGCGGAACGCTGGCCGCCGACGTGGCGGCCCGCTCGGCGGCCGACGGCTATACCCTGCTGGTGAGTTCGGCGGGCCCGCTGTGCGTGGCGCCATTCATGTACCCCAAGCTGCCGTACGACCCGCTGAAGGACTTCGTCCCGATCACGCTGACCAACACCATTCCGCTGGTGCTGGTGGTCAACCCGTCCTTCCCCGCCAAGACCTTCGCGGAGTTCCTCGACAAGGCCCGGGCCGGCGGACCGGCGATGCCTTATGCGTCGAGCGGCAACGGCATCACCAACCACCTGGTGATGGAGATGCTGAAGCGGGCGGCCAAGCTCAACGTCATGCACATTCCCTACAAGGGGTCGACGGCCGCCGCCACCGATCTGATCGGCGGGACCATACCGGTCATGTTCGACACGACGCCCGCCTTGCTGCCGCAGATCCGCTCGGGCAAGGTGAGGCCGCTGGCGGTCACCTCGCTGCAGCGGCTGGCCGAACTGCCCGACGTGCCGACCATTGCCGAATCCGGCTTTCCGGGCTTCGAAGGCCTGGCATGGAACGTCATCCTCGCGCCGCAGGGCACGCCGTCGCCCATCCTGGATCGCCTGCATGCCGAGGCGGCGAAGGCGCTGGCAACGCCCGCGGCGGTGTCCGGCTTCGCGAACCTGAGCCTGGTCCCGGGCTCGACGGGCATCGCCGAGACCCAGGCCTGGCTGAAAAGCGAGACGGAGAAATGGGGCGGCATCGTCCGCGAGGCGGGAATCACCGCGGAATGACGCGGCCGCGCCGGGCTTCCTGCGCCCGGGCCGCGGCCGCGCGGCCATCGCGGGGAGCCGGCGTCCCCGCGATGGCCGGGATCACGCCCTGGCATCCTCCAGGATCATGTCCGCGGCCTTCTCGGCCACCACCATCACGGCGGCCTGGATGTTGCCCGAAACCATCCGGGGAATGACCGAGGCGTCCACCACGCGCAGCCCGGGAACCCCATGCACCCGCAGGCCGGCATCGACGACGGCCCTGCCACCGGTGCCCATGCTGCAGGTGCCGATCGGATGGTAGATCGTCTGCCCGTTGCCGCGCGCGAACTCCAGCCATTGCGCATCCGACCTGACCTCCGGGCCGGGGCTCGTCTCCTCGATGCAGAACGGCGCCATCGCCGGCTGGGACATGATGTGCCGCGCCATGCGCATGGCGCCGACGATGCAGTCGCGATCGACCTGCGCGTCCAGGAAGTTCGGGCGGATCTCCGGCTGCTGGCCGATGTCGGCCGATGCGCTGTGGATGCTGCCGGAAGATTCCGGCCGCAGCTGGCTCACGCCTATCGTCATTCCCGGCCACCGGTCGAGGATGCGCTCGGCCGCGTTGGCATAGCTGGCATGCACGACGAAGAATTGCGCATCGGCGGATTCCAGTTCGGGCCGGGTCTTGACGAAGGTATTCACCAGGCCGGTACCCAGCGTCAGGATGCCCCGCCGCCGCGCGGCATAGCGCATGACGGCCAGGGCCAGCCGCCAGCCGCGCGTCATCTCGTTGAGCGTGACGGTGTTGCGCACGCGCCAGTTGAGCCGTGTCGCGAAATGGTCGACGTAGTTCTCGCCCACGCCGGGCAGCGCATGCCTGACGGCCACGCCCAGCCGGTTCAGCAGCGCCGGATCGCCGATGCCGGACAATTCCAGCAGTTGCGGCGACTGGATCGTGCCGGCCGCCACGATGACCTCGCGCGCGGCCGACGCGCGACGTTCCCGGCCGCGCTGGACATAGCTCGCCCCCACGCACTTCCCGCCTTCGAACTCGAGCCTGGATACGCGCGCGAAGCGCTCCACGCGCAGGTTGGCGCGCCGCAGCGCGGGCTTGAGGTAGGCGTCGTACGCGCTGCAACGGCGGCCGTTGTTCTGGGTGACCTGGTAGTAGCCGACGCCCTCCTGCGTCGGCCCGTTATAGTCTTCGTTGTAGGGTAGCCCGGCCTGCCTGGCGGCTTCGATGTAGGCGCTGGTCAGCGGGAACCGTTCCCGCACCGCCATCACGTGCACCGCGCCCTGTCCGGCATCGGCGCGGCCGCCCGCCGCCGGGCCGGGAATGCCGGCCCGCCTTTCGATCCGCTGGAAATACGGCCGTATATCGGCGAAGGTCCATCCCGCGGCGCCGGTTTCGGCCCAGGCATCGTAGTCGCGCGGCTGGCCGCGCACATAGATCATCCCGTTGATCAGCGACGAGCCCCCCAGCCCCTTGCCGCGCGGCACCGCGATCGCCCGTCCGTTGGTATTCGGCTCGGGGGCGGTGCGGAAATTCCAGTTGTACGTGGGATTGGTCAGCAGCTTGCTGAAGCCGGCGGGAATCCCGATCCAGGGGCTGGCCGGATCGCCGCCCGCCTCGAGCACGAGCACCGTGTGCCGGCCCGAGGCGCTCAGCCGGTTGGCCAGGATGCAGCCGGCGGTGCCGCCGCCGACGATGATGTAGTCGTACCGGCTCATTGGCGCATGAAGCCCGTCATCAGTTCGAGCTGGCAACGCAGCATGGGCGCGCCGTACTGGATCCGGCAGCCGCGCCGTTTCGCCTCGGCGAGCAGCGGGGTTTGCTCCGGCTGCATGATGATTTCGGCCACCGTCTGGCCGCGGTCGAGGGATCCCGGATCCAGCGGCAGCGCATCGCCGGCATGCATGCCGAGCGAGGTCGCGTTGACGACGATGTCGTGCCCGCCGGCATCCGGCGTGCCGACCGACATCGACACCGCGGGAAACGCCTGCCGCATGCGGCTGACGAGTTCGTCCGCCTTGGACGACGTGCGGTTCGCCACGGTGACGTGGCTGGCGCCGGCCTGGGCCACCGCGTGGAAGATGGCGGAGGCCGCGCCGCCGGCGCCCGCGATGTAGATCCTGCGCCCCGTTACTTCGAGGCCTTGCGAACGAAGCCCCGCCACGAAGCCCTCGCCGTCGAGCATGCCGCCCAGCAAGGCGCCCGCCGCGGTCCGGCGCACGACGTTGACGGCGCCGATCCGCGCCGCGGCCGGCGTGAGCTGGTCGCACAGCGCCGCCATCGCCCGCTTGTGCGGAACGGTGACCACGAAGCCGTCCAGATTCTGGATGCCCCGCAATCCGTCGACCAGCCTTTGCAGATGCTCCTGCTTGACGTGGATCGGGATCATGGCCGCGTCGAGCTTTTCCGCCTGGAATACTTCATTGACGGCCTGCGGAGTCTGAACGTGATGGATGGGGTCCGCCAGGATGGCGAAGACCCGGGTAGTGCCCGAGATTTTGGTCATGGCTGCGCTGCCATCATTTTTCTGGAAGCCGCCGGATCATTCGCCTCCCAGCGGGGCCGACGTGCTGTCGACGCCCGCCGCGCGTTCCGCGATCACTTCCCTGGCCACGCGAAAGCCGTCCACCGCGGCCGGCATGCCGCAATAGCACGCGGCGTGGATCAATATTTCCTGCAGCTCGGTCTCGGTCCAGCCGTTGTTCAACAGGCCATTGAGGTGCAGCTTCAATTCATGCCGCCGCCCGGTGGCGACCAGCACGCTGACGGTGACCAGGCTGCGATGCTTGAGGCTCAGGCCGGGCCGGCCCCAGATGCCGCCCCAGGCCAGCCCCGTCACGACCTCCTGCAGCGGGCGCATGAACTCGTTGTCGCGCGCGGCGGCCAGCGACTTGTCGACATAGCCGTCGCCTAGCGTCGCGCGCCGGTTCCGGTGTCCGAGCTCGATGGTCTCGGCGGTGACGGGGTTGAAATCGTTGTTGGGATTGCTCATCGTTCCTGTGCTCCGTTGATCCTGATTCGGTCTCGATCCGGCCTGCGACGCCGTCAGGGCCGGACGCCCTTTCCCTTCACCTCGACGCCCGCCCACTGCTCCATGAACCTGATCAGGACCGTATAGTCCTGCGCGCCCGCGCCCTGCGACACCGCGTGGCGCCACATCTGCCCGGTGTTCTGGCCAACCCACATCGGCACGCCGAGCGCCTCGGCCTCGGCCAGCGCGAGATGCACGTCCTTGTAGATGACGTCCACCTTGGCCCCGTAGTCGAAGCTGCGGGTGAGGACGGACTGGGGCAGCTTGGTTTCGGTGGCGGTATTGCGGCCGGTGCTGCCGTTGAGCACCTCGACCATCACGTCCGGGTCCAGGCCGGCTTTCGCGCCCAGCACCACCGCTTCGAATGCCGACGCCATGTTGGCGGCCGACACCAGGTTGTTGACCAGCTTCATCATCTGCGCCATGCCGGCCTGCTCGCCCACGACGAACTGCTTCGGGCCGAAGGCCGCGAGTACCGGCAGCGCCACCGCCACGGCCTCGCGCGGCCCCGACGCGATGACGGAAAGCGTTCCCGCGCGGGCGCCCTTCGGCCCGCCGCTGACCGGCGCGTCGATCAGCGCGATGCCTTTTGCGGCCAGGCCTTCGGCCATCGCCATCACCGTGGCGCGGCCGATGGTGGAGCATTCCACGTAGGTCTTGACCCGCGCGCCGTGCACGATGCCGTTTTCGCCCAGCGCGACCGCTTTCGAGACATGGCCGTTGGGCAGGCAGCCGATGGCCAGTTCGACGCTGTCGGCCACCGCGCGGGGCGAATCGCAGGCATGCGCGCCGGCGGCCACGAACCTGGCGACGGCCTGCGGATCCACGTCGTGGACGTGAAGCGTGGCGCCCGACTGCAGCAGCCTTTCCGCGAGGGCGCCGCCCATCGCGCCCAGCCCGATGAATCCTATGTGTCGATCAAGCATTGCTCGTGTCCCCGGTATGCGAACGAGCCGGCCCGATGCGTTTCGGCCCGGTGCGTTCCGCGCAGACCGATTCTTGCTTTTCGGACCTGGCGCAACAAGCGCCCTGGCGGAATACCACCTGCGAAAATCGTTCACAGGGAATACGTGCAATGCTCATCGCGGGCCGCTTTCGGCGGCGCCTGATTCTTCGCCTTCTTCAGGGAACGACATGAGTCCGGACTTCGAAATTCTGAACTACGCCCGCTTTCGCCCCAACGTCGTGGCCACCGCCCGCATCGAACGGCTCTGCACGGATCTGCTGTGGGGCGAAGGCCCCGTGTACTTTGCCGACGGCGACTATCTCCTGTTCAGCGACATTCCCAACAACCGGATCATGAAGTGGGTTCCCGGCCTGGGCGCCACGGTGCACCGCCAGCCGTCGAACTTCGCGAACGGCAACGCCCGCGACCGCCAGGGCCGGCTCATCACCTGCGAAAGCGGCAGCCGCCGCGTCACCCGCACCGAATACGACGGCAGCGTCACCGTGCTGGCCGACAAGTTCGAAGGCAAGCGGCTGAACTCGCCCAACGACGTCGTGGTCAGGTCCAACGGCGAGGTCTGGTTCACCGACCCGGTCTACGGCATCGTCAGCGACTACACCGGCGACAAGGCCGAAAGCGAGATCGGCCGCAACTACGTGTTCTGCCTCGACCCGGACACCGGCGCCCTGTCCGTCGGCACCGACGAGATCACCCTGCCCAACGGCCTGGCGTTCTCCCCCGACGAGCGCTTCCTGTACGTGGCCGACAGCGGCGCCACGCACGACCCGGCCGGCGCGCACCACATCGTGCGGTTCGAGGTATCGGGCAGGCGGCTGCGCGACGGACAGGTATTCGCCACCGTCAGCCCCGGCATCGCGGATGGGTTCAAGGTCGACTCGGAAGGCAACGTATGGACCAGCGCGGCCGACGGCGTCCACTGCTACGCCGCCGACGGCGAGCTGATCGGCAGGATACGGTTTCCGGAAACGGTCACGAACCTCGCCTTCGGCGGACGCAAGCGAAGCCGCCTGTACGTCACCACGGCGTCGGGGCTCTATACCGTGTTCGTCGGCACCAGCAGCGCGCTGCCGCTTTGACGCGGCGTGGCGCCCCTCAGGTCGAAAAGCTCGTGAACGCCTGCGTGCCGGCGCGGGCATTGGCATCGGTCACGACATTGAGCAACGCCACCCGGCCCGCGGCCACCTGCTCGGCGGCGCGCCGCAAGGCCGGCGCGATATCGCCCGGCCGCTCGACGTATTCGGCATGGCAGCCGAGCGATTCGGCCAGCCTGTCGAAGCGCGTATAGCCCAGATTGCGCCCGGGCTTGACCTTTTCCGGATCGGCCGTCCACCCGCCGTTCAGGCTGATGACGACGAGCAAGGGCAGCTTGTGGCGCACCGCCGTGTCGAGCTCCATCGCGTTCAGGCCGAACGAGCCGTCGCCATGCAGGACGACGACCTTCTTGTCGGGCAGCGCGGCCTTGGCGCCCACGCCGAACGGCAGCCCGACGCCCATCGTGCCGAACGGCCCCGAATTGAGCCTGCGCCGCGGCAGGAAGCTGGGGATGGACTGCCGCCCATAGTTCAGGATCTCCTGGCCGTCCACGCAAAGCACCGTGTCCTTGTCGATGAAATCCCTGATCTCCTTGCACAGACGCAGCGGATGGATCGGGACCTGGTCGTTGGCGAGCGCCTGTTCGGCGCCGGGCGCCTTCTTGACCTGGATCTCGCCCAGGGTCCGGCGCCACGCGGCATAGTCCTTCTTCGACGGCGACGCGGCAAGCGCCTCGGCCAGTTGATCCAAGGCCGTGCCGGCGTCGGCTGCGATGCCTATCCTCACGCGCGCATCGCTCGACACTTCCTGCGGATCGATGTCGATCCGCGCGATGACCGCGTCCGGATCGAAGCGTGGCGGGCGAACGTGGGAAAAAACATAATTGAGCCGCGTGCCGACGACGAGGACCAGATCGGCGCCCTTGAACGCGGCCGACTTGGCCAGTGGATAGCTGTACTCGTGGTCGTCCGGCACCGCGCCGCGGCCCTGCGGCGTGCAGAAGAAGGGCATCCCCGCCAGCTCCACGAAGCGCCGGAGGCTGTCCGCGGCGTCTGACCACAGGACGCCGCTGCCCGCCAGCAGGACGGGCCGCTCGGCGCTGCCCAGCGCATCGACGAGCCGGCCGATGTCGGCCGCCGACACGGCAGGGCGGGCCACGCCGGTTTCGAAGATGGGCTGCGGCCACGCCACCTCGCTCTCTTCCACCTTGGCGTACAGCACGTCGCCCGGCAAGTCGAGATAGACCGGCCCGGGCTTTCCGCTGACCGCGGTACGGAATGCCCGGTCCACGAACTCCGGGATCCGCCTGGCGTCCAGCACCCGGTCGGCCATCTTGGTGATGGGCCGCATGATCGCGACCTGGTCGATTTCCTGGAAGGCGCCGGAATGGGAAGCCGACAAGGGACTGGACCCGCCGAACGCCACCACGGGCGCGCAATCGATCAGCGCGTTGGCCAGCCCCAGCGTCAGGTTGATCGTGCCGGGACCGGAGGCGCCCAGGCAGATCCCGGGCCGGCTCCTGACCCGCGCATAGGCCTGCGCCATCATGGCCGCGGCCTGCTCGTGGCGGACGTCGATGCCCCGCACGCCCTGCTTCATCGCCGCATTCAAGGCTTCGTTCATGGGCCCGCCCATGATGAAGAACATCGTATCGGCCCCCTGGCGCGCCAGGGCCCGCCCGAACAGCTCGTTGCCAGTAGTGGTCGCCATGCGCGCGGCTCCTCCTCAGATGATTTTGTGCCCGGCCAGGCTGGTGAGTTCCTCGTCGGTATATCCGAGCAGCCCGCCGTAGATCTGCCGGTTGTGCTCGCCCAGAAGCGGCGGGGAAGACACCGTTACCCTGGAATCCGAAAGCTTGATCATGTTGCCCGGCACCGTCAGCTCGCCATGCTGGGGATGCGTGAACGTGGCGAAGGTGCCGCGCGCCCGCAACTCCGGATCGTTGAACAGTTCCATCGTGTCGAACACGGCGCTGGCCGGCACGTTGGCGGCCGCCAGGATCTCCATGGCCTCGCGCTTGTCGTACCGGGCCGCCCACTCCGAAAGCATGGCGTCGATCACGTCGGCATGCTGCGCCCTGGACTGCGGCGTCTTGAACCGCGGATCGTCGAGCAGGTCTTCCCTGCCCATCAAGCGGCAGAGATTGAGCCAATGTTTGCTGCCCGCCCGCGTCGTGTACACGTACACGTAGTCGTTTTCCCCGTCCCCCTTGCACCGGTAGACCTCGCTGGGCGAAGTGCCGCCGAAAATGCTCTGGTTGCCGGTGCGCGGCGCGGGCTGGCCCGACATCGCCTGCGCGGCATAGGCGATGCGCGAAAAATTGATGACGGCGTCCTGCATCGTCACCTCCACCACCTGGCCCTTGTCGGTGGTGGCCCGCTGGATCAGCGCGGCCAGGATGCCCAGTGCGCAATGCAGCCCGGTGCCCGAGTCGGCCATGTTCGGCCCCGGCTTGATCGGCCGCCCGCCCTGCTCGCCGGTGATCGAAACCGCGCCGCCGGCCGCCTGGGCCACGGCGTCGAAGGCAAGATAATTCGCGTACCTGCTGCCTGGCGCGAAGCCCTTGATGCGGGCGAACACGATGCGCGGATTGATCTTCAGCACTTCGTCGGCGCTGAAGCCCAGCCGCTCGATCACGCCCGGCGCGAAGTTCTCGACGAACACGTCGCCGTGCCTGATCAGCGAGGCCAGCAGTTCCTTGCCCCTGGCCGACTTCAGGTCGCAGGTCACGCTTTTCTTGTTGGTGTTCAGCTGCACGAAGTACAGCGAATCCTTCCCGCCTTCCGCGCTGGAATTGCGGCCCTGTTCGCCCGTGACGGGCGGCTCGACCTTGATCACCTCCGCGCCGAGCCAGGCCAGCGTCTGCGTGCACGAGGTGCCCGACTCGAACTGGGTGAGATCGATGACTCGATAGCCCGCGAGGGCCGAGGATTCGCCGTTCAGCATATTGGTTCCCATGATTGCCGTGCGGTCATCGCGGCAAGTTGACGAGGGCGCCGCCGTCCACCGGCAGTTCGACGCCCGTGATGAAGGCGGCTTCGTCCGACGCAAGGAACAAGGCGGCGTTCGCCACGTCCCATGCGGTGCCCATCTTCTTGCGCAAGGGCACCCGCGCGTCGCGCTCGGCCACGATGTCGTCGCGCGAACGGTTGAACGTCCGCGCCCGCGTATCCACCGCCATCGGAGTGTTCATCAGGCCGGGCAGGATGGTATTGGCGCGGATGCCGTCGGCCGCGTATTCGATCGCGATCTGCTGCGTGAACGCGATCAGGGCCGCCTTGCTGGCCTTGTAGGCCACCCACGGGTAGCGCTGCCAGGCCGAGACCGATGCCACCGTCAGGATGACGCCGTCCTGCTGGCGTCGCATGACCGGCAGCACGTGCTTCACGCACATGACGGCGCCGCGCAGGTTGACGGCCATGATGGTGTCGAACGCGCTTTCGGTGATGTCTTCCGGCGAAGCGTCCCGGCCGGATACGCTGATGCCGACGTTGTAGTGGAGAATGTCTATGCGGCCCCACTGCGCCACAGCGAACTCGATCATCTTCTCGACGGACCGCTCGTCGGTCACGTCCGCCTCGAAGGGCAGGCAGCCGCGGCCATGCGTATTGGCGATCTCGGCGGTGGCGGCGGCCAGCCCGCCGTCGCGGTCGACGGCCAGCACCGCCGCCCCTTCCTGCGCAAACCTCAGGGCCACGGCCCTGCCGTTGCCCGTCCCCTCTCCCTGGCTTTGGCCGGCCCCGATCACCAGGGCAATCTTGTTGTTCAGACGCATGGATTTTCCTGTCGATGGCCCGCGGCATCCGGCTGCGGGTGATCCTGCGGATATTGTGAGTGCTGGCGCAACGGCCATCCATTTTTCCGGGTTCACAGCTTCTATGAAGCAGCGGCACAGCGATCGAACCCGGTGAGCGAGCCGGGTTAGCCCGGATTTGTAGGGCATCCGCCGCGTGATATACGAGGATGCCTGCACGCAGGCGCATCGAGACATACGACAGACAGCGCAGCCAAGCCATGCCCAGCAGATTGGAAGAAATGGAAGTCTTTATTTCCGTATACGAGTCTGGGAGCTTTTCGACCGCGGCCAGGGCGCTCAACAAGACGCCATCATCGATCAGCAAACTGATCCAGCGCCTGGAAGACCGGCTCGGCGCGCAACTGTTCTACCGCAACTCGCGCAGCGTCCGCCCCACCGAAGACGGCCGCACCTTCTTCCTGCACGGGCAGCGCGCGGTGGAAGCGATGGCCGACGCCGAGACGGCAGTGGCCGGCAAGAGCGGCCGGCTGGTGGGCAGGGTGCGGATCGCGACCATGCTCACGTTCGCCAAGTACCAGATCGCGCCGCTGATCCCCGAATTCTCGCGCCGGTTCCCGGACCTGGAGATCGAATTCCACCTCGCGCCCGTCCATGCGGACCTGCTGGAAAACGGCATCGATCTTTCCATACGCAGCGGCCCGCTGGAAGACTCCTCGCTGGTGTCGAAGCACCTGGCCAGCAGCCGGTGGACCTTGTGCGCCTCGCCCGAATACCTGGCCCGGCATGGCGTCCCGAAGCGGCCGGAAGACCTCAAAGGGCACAACTGCCTGAAATTCGCGATGCCGACCCATTGGAACAACTGGCATTTCAACGTGCCGGCCGGGCTCGATGCGCCGCCCGGGGGGTCGATGAGCGCGGACCAGGGCGATATGCTGCTCGAACTGGCCAGGCATGGCGTGGGGATCGTCCGGCTCGCGCAGTTCCACATACATGGCGACCTGCAGCGCGGCACGCTGGTGCCGCTGCTGGAGGATTTCGAATCGATGACGCCGGAGCCGCTGACCATGGTCTACCCGGCGCGGCGGAACCTGAGCCAGAAAGTCGCGGCGGTCGTGGCCTTCCTGGAAGAGAAATTCGGCCATGTTCCGCCCTGGGAGCGGAACACGCGCTAGCGGCGCGGGCCTGAGGCTACAGCCCGCGGGCTTTCATCGCTTCATGCCTGAGCGCCTCCACGCGGCAGACCCCCGAATCCGATTCTCGTGGGACCGCGTGGAGAACCATTCGGCGGTACACCCGCAGAATTCGGCGTGGGCGGTCCGCCTGTGCGGCACGAATGAGCGCCTCGAATGCCTCCGCGTTTCTTGGGGAGCGTCCGGGGCGCGCATCGCTGGGGAGCTTGGCGGCATATGGCCTGACGGGCGGTCGCTTAGGTAAAGGCCCGCCCTGATGTTTGGTGGGCCCCCTGGGAGTCGAACCCAGCACCAACGGATTATGAGTCCGCTGCTCTAACCAAGCATGAGCTAGAGGCCCGGAGGCCGAATTCTACATCGTACGCCGCAGCCCTGCTCTGCCGCCCTTCCAGACGGCCGCGCCGGCGTTGCGGCCCGCGCCCGGACCGGACTCAACCGCGCCGCGCCGTGCCGCGATACGCGCTGGGCGTCCGCCCCTCGATCTGCCGGAACCGCCGCGAGAAATACGCCTCGTCGTCGAACCCGATCTGCTCGGCGATATCGGACACGCGCAGCCGCGTATCCAGCAGCAGCGGCTTGGCCGCCTCCATCCGCAGCCCGGTCAGCAGGTCGACGAACGACTTGCCAAGCTCGCGCTTGATCAGGTGCGACAGGTAGTTGGGCGACAGGCAGACCGCATTGGCGACGTCTTCCAGCATGATGCGGCGCATGTAGTTCTCGCGCATGAACTTGACGACGCGCTTGATGGCTGCCCGGCGCGAGGCACGGCCGTGCTGGTCGGCGCTCAGGAGCTCGAAACTGGCCGCGTACCTGCGGCACACCTGGCCGATCAGCGCCAGCAGGTGGGAGCGGATCATCTCGAGCGCATAGAAGCCGCGTACCGCGTTCTCGGCCAGCATCGCCTCGCAATGGCGCGCCGCCTCGGCCAGCTCGCCGGCGTCGAGATCGTAGTCCAGCGTCTCCTGGAACAGGAAGGGCGCGAGCTCGGGCGCGCGCGCCAGCGGAACGTCTTCCAGCTCTAGCGGGCCGACGTCGAGGTCGCCGCGCAGGAAGCGCAGGCCGAAGCTCAGCACGTAGTAGCGGCAGCCCGGCGGATGCGAATGGAAGTGGACCTTGTCAGGCAGGATGAAGGTGACCGCGCCCGGCGCGAGCTGGCGCGTGACCATGGCCATGTGCATCTGCGCCGAGCCTTCCAGGTGCACGTGCATCTGGAAATAGTCGTGCCGGTGCAGGCGCGCCGCGGACCGCCGCGGCCCCTGGCGGCGGATGTCGAAATCGACATAGTCGCAGAGCTGCGCCATCGAATACGTATTGAAGGCGGGAGACGGCGCGTTCACGGTCAATACCAGGACGGGCTGCCCAGTATAGCCGGCCCCGGCGGCCCGCCCGCACTGACGTTAACCCTGAGCGGCGCTCACTCGCTGCGCAGGAGTCCCTGGGCCGCGAGCTTGGTCCAGCGCTCGGTCTCGGTCTGCAGATAGCGCCGGTACTCGTCCGGCCCCATGCGTCCGGGCTCGGCGCCGATGGCCGCGATCTGTTCGCGCACCGCCGGGGTCTTCAAGGCGGCCTGCAAAACGTTCGAGATGCGCCCGACGACGGCCGGCGGCGTTCCGGCCGGCGCCATCAGGCCGAAGATGGGCAGCAGGCTGTAGCCCGGGTAGCCGCTTTCGGCCACGGTTGGCAGCTCGGGCGCGCAAGTGCAGCGCTCGAGCGAGGTGACCGCGATCGCCCTGACCTTGCCGAGCTTGGCGTTGGGCAAGGCCGTCATGGTGCCGTCGAACATCATCGCGATCCGGCCGCTCAGCAGGTCGACCTGCGCCGCGCCCGTGCCCTTGTAGGCGACGTGCGTCATCGGCACGCCCGACATCGCGCTCAGCAGCGCCCCGGCCAGGTGGCTGACCGTGTTGACGCCAGCCGAGCCGTAGCTGACCGGGTGCGTGCGCGCGTAGTCCACCACGTCGGCCACCGACTTGGCCGGGATCGACGGATGCACGACCAGCACGTTGGGCGAGCTGGCGATCAGGCCGATCGGCGCGAAATCCTTCTCGATCGAATAGCCGGCGTTCTTGGTGACGATCGGATTGATGATGTCGGAGGTCGCGTTGACCAGCAGCGTATAGCCGTCGGGCGCCGAACGGGCGACGAAGGTGGAGGCGATCATGCCGCCGGCGCCGGCGCGATTCTCGACCGTGACGGGCTGGCCCAGCGCGTCGTTCAGGATCTTGGCCGCGATGCGCGCCGAACTGTCGACCTGTCCGCCCGGCGCGAAGCCGAGGATGATGCGGATCGGCCGGTCGGGCCAGGCCTGCGCCGTCGCGGCGGGCGCCGCTGCGGCGCAGGCGGCGGCAAGAAGGCAGGACAGCAGCAATGGTCGTTGCATGGATGTCTCCCCGGGTCTTTCTCTTTCTACCTGGACCGCCGCGCCTCGAGGGCTGCGAGCCCCGTCGCCGCGTTCTCAGGCGTTGGTCGGCAGGTCTGCCACGGACGCGCCTTCGACGATGATCCTGACCTTGCGGTCTTCGGCCTGCGACTTCGCCAGGCAAAGCGCGAGCACTTCTTCGGCGCGCCCGCGCGGGATGAAGCAGACCCCGGTGTCGTCGGCCAGCACGATGTCTCCCGGCGAAACGCGGATGCCGGCGATCTCGATGTCGCCGTTGATTTCGACCGTCTCGATCCGCGACTTGCCGGTCACCGGCGTCACCTCGCTCGACCACAGCGGGTAGTCGACACTGCGGGAATGCGAAATGTCGCGGATGCCGCCGTGCACGATCGCGCCGGCCTCCCCCTGGCGCTTGCCGGTCTGGGCCGAGATGCCGCCCATGTTGGAAACGCCGGCCACGCCGTCGATCACGACCACGTCGCCCGGCAACGCCAGGTTGTGGGCCTCGAATTCGGCCATCTTGTTGACGTGCGCCTTGGCGGTTTCGTACGGATGCTCGCGCTGGACGATGTTGCGCACCGTCAGCGCGGGACCGACGATGCACTTGCCGGCAATGGTGGGCCGCAGCGTGGTGGCCGCGACCGCGCCCGTAATGCCGAGTTCGTCGAGGATGTCGGAGACGATGCCGCTGGCGTCGCCCAGTGACTTGAAGCCTTCGATAAGGCCCGCGGGCGGACGCGGGGTTTCCATCAGGCGGATGCGCTCGCGCGCGATCTTGCCGGTGAGTTTCTTTTCGGTGGTCATGGCGAAGCGGTTGCCGTTCCAGAATTGTGCCGGCCCGGCGGGCGGGCAATGTCGATTCTAGGAGCGGGATTGCGACCGGCGTTAGGACGAATCTGTGTTTCTCTTGGAGATTGCTGAGGGCCAACCCGGGGAAAAAATGTCGGTTCCAAGAGGAAACCTGGCGCTGCATACCATGCCCCTAGATGTCGTAAGCCTCGCCCTGATGCAGGCGCATTTCGCGCGCAGCCTCCTTCTTGGCCTTTTCTTTCGCCAGCTTGGTCACCGCATCGATGCGGTCCTTTGCGATGACGACCACGCCGTCCGCGTCGGCTACCACCAGATCGCCGGGGTGTACGAGCACGCCGCCGACCGTGACAGCGACGTTATGCCAGCCGGGATGCTGGCGGAGGCCGCCGCGCAACCCGGCGCCGGAGCAAAATACCGGGAAGCCGAGTTCGCGTATCTGCGCGCTGTCGCGCACGATGCCGTTGGTGACGACACCGGCGAGGCCTCGGCGCCGGGCGGCGATGGTGCCGCTGCCGCCCCAGATTGGCACGCCGTCTTCGCCCGCGTCGATCACCAGCACGTAGCCAGGAGGCGCCACGTCGACTGCGCGTCGCATGGCGCTGAGGTCGTTGGGCAGGCTCTTGACGGTGAAAGCCGGGCCGATGAGCCTTGCCTGATCGAACAACGGTCGAATGGCGGCCGACATGTCGCCAGCTTTGCCGTTGGCTTCGTAGAACGTAGCGGCGGCGATCGTGGCAATGTCGATGTCGCCAAGCAGCGCGGCGTCTCGCACGTCAGATTTCCTTGAGCAGGTGGACGGCCCGCAGCGCCGGCCCGGCCGCAGTGCTGGAGATACATGGAGGCATCGGCTCGGCCAGTTCCGGATGCGTTTGCAGCCAATGCAGCAGCAATCCCTTCTGTCCACCTTGCTCGATCAACTGTCGCGTGTAGTCGTCCATAGCGCTGTATTGGAGGCGGGTGCCGGAGGTGAGATTCATCACGGTACCCGTTTCGTAGTCCACTTCGACGTCGTCGCCCTGGGCAATGGCTTCGGAGATTCCCGGGCACGGCTGAAGGCAGGGCTGGCCAAGGTTCATCAGCGCGCGCCTGACGATCGAGGATACGGACTCGCACAACAGGTGCAGGCCCAGCGCCTTCATCGCAATGTAGCCATTCGTGTGCGGCTTGCCGCAGCCGAAGTTGCGGCCCGAGACGATGATGTCGCCGGGCTTGACGTCCTGCATGAAGCCCGAGCGATAGTCCTCGAACAGATGGGGAATCAGTTGCGCGGGGTCGACAATGCGGGCCTGTACCACTTGCTTGGGCATGATGCCGCCGTCGTGCGGCACGTCGTGCCCGATCACATGCGCCTTGCCGCGGACACGCCAGATCGTGTTCATGAAATCTCCAAGGAGGCGGTTCCATCCCCGGGCCAAGGGAGCGGGGCGACGATCTCGCCGGCGACTGCAGAGGCGGCCACGGTGAGCGGGCTGGCCAGGTAGGCACGCGAGGTGGCGGCGCCCATGCGGCCATGATTGTTGGTGGCAGCGGTAGAAATCGAGACCTCGCCGGGCGCCAGCAGACTGGAGCGCCCGCCGGCGCAGGGACCGCATCCCGGAGGCAGCACCGTGGCGCCGGCGTCAATGAACACCTCCAGGATCCCGTCGTCGGTCAGGCGCCTGGCGATCTCGATGGTGCCAGGAACCACCACCATACGCACCCTGGGCGAGAGCGATTTGCCGCGCAGGAATTGCGCCGCATCGCGGAAGTCTTCGTACATCGCCGACCCGCAGGAGCCAAGATAGGCCTGGTCGATGGCTTGGCCGGCGACGGTTTCCACGGTAGCCGCATTGTCGGGCGAGCCCGGCAACGCTACCTGGGGAACAAGTTCGGACAGGTTCCAGTCGATGGTCGCTTCGTAGTCGGCGTCCTCGTCTCCCACGAGCCCCGCCAATTCGGGACACGGCTCATTCCGGTAGGTCATGGGCGGGAACAGAGTATGAGCCACGCCGATCTCGGTGAGAGTGTTGCACAGGCCCACGCGCGCGGCCACCGACATCGCGTCTACCGCCGGCCCGCAGAACTCGAACACGCGAGCGTCGTATTCCACAGGGATTTGCCCGGAAGTCAGGGCATGCGAAAGCTTGAAGCCCAGGTCGCGCGCGTGCACGCCGGGCGCGAACCGGCCGTCAAGCCGGACGCGCACCGCGCCGGGAACCTGTACCGTCAACGAGCCCGTGGCGGCCACGACGCTGATTTCGCCGAGCACGCCCAGCGCGAACGCGCCGATTGCGCCGAAGTTCGTACAGTGCATATCGTAGGCGAAGACAAACGAGCCGGGTTGGACCATGCCCGATTCCATCGGGTATAGATGCCCGTGCCCGTCGCGTCCGGCGTCCGAGAAATGTCCCACCTGCCACTCGGCGGCGATGCGGCGGTTGGCGGCGCCGCGCTCGGCGGCGCGAGTCGTGGTGTAGATCACATCGTGGTCGGTGACGAAAGCCATGCGTTGCGGGCGGGCGATACGCCGATAGCCGAGGGCGGAAAGCTCCTTATAGAGCGACTCGACGTAGCCATCATGGACGATCACCCATGCCGGGTCAGGCCGCACCAGATCGCCTGCCTTGCAGGAGGCGATTCCCGCGGCGCGAGCCAGCATCTTCTCGGTCATCGTCCTGCCGTTCGTGGGGGTCATCGAGCGCTCCCGATGCTGTTTCTCATTCGACGGAGAAGTGCGTTTCGTCCACCATCTTCCTCCAGCGCTTGCGATCGTCGACGATTATCTTTTCGAATTCGGCGGTACCGTATCCGGTGGGGTCTACGCCTAGCTCGCGCAGTCGCTTTTGCACGGCCGGATCCTTGATGGCGGCGACCAGCGCAGCGCTCATTCTGTCCACCAACGGCTTGGGCGTGCCGGCGCGGAAGTAGGCGCCGTAGCTGCTGATGATCTCGACATCGAAGCCTTGTTCCTTGAAGGTGGGAAGTTCCGGCGCAATCGATGAGCGTTCGGGGCCCGCAATCCCGATGATCCTCAGTTTACCCGCCTTGTGCTGCTCGTAGACCGAAGGCAGCGCCCACGTGGCGGACGTGATCTGGCCGCTGATCTGATCGCTGAGCATCTGACCGCCCACCTTATAGGGAACGAAAGTCATCGGTACGCCGGCGGCGATCCCGAGCTGGAGGCCCATCAGGTGTCCCGGGCTGCCTACGCCTTCGTTCCCGAACTGGGCCTTTTCGGGGTGCTGCTTCAGCCATGCGGCGAATTCCTTGAGATTCTTGTAGGGGGCATGGGCCTGGACGGTCATCGCGATCTGGTTGTTGCCGATGTTGGCAATCGGCGCAAAATCCTTATCCACGTCGTACGGCAGATTCTTGAAAATGAGCGGCGTCAGAAACATCGCCGAACTGGTGTTGAACAGCATGGTCTTGCCATCCGGCGGCGCGTTCTTCAGGGCCTGGATGGCGATGCGGGCGTTGGCGCCGGGCCGGTTCTCGACCACGACGGAAGCATTCAGCTCCTGCGACAGCCTCGCCCCGACCACGCGCGCCAACACATCGGCGGCATTGCCGGCCGCGTAGCCGACGACGATCGTGATGGGCGTGCCATCGTTTTGTTGGGCGACGGCGGGCCCCGCTACGGCCGCCAGCGCTGCCGCCAAGACGAAATGCCTGCGCGTGGGCGCGAACGAAGTCCTGCTTTCCAGCATGATGTGTCTCCTCGGTAGTCTTGCTTGTTGAAGACCGGGCCTGCGCTCAGCCCATTTCAATCAGCCCATTTCTTTGGCGACAGATTCCGTGTGCAGCTCCGCTTGGCTACGCCGCGCTGTCGCCTTCGGTGCGGGCCCGGCGGACTGCCGCAGCGCTTCCAGCCCGGTGGCGCGTGCGTGCAGCACGTAAGTGCGGGCCGCTTCGTAGGCACTCGCGGGGTCGCGCTTGCGGATGGCGGCAGCGATCGCCTTCATCTGCTCGGCGCCTTGGTCGACCCGGCCGGAAATCCTGAGCGAGGTGGACCACAAATAGCTGAGCCTGGCGATGAGCTGGCTGGCGGCAGCTTTGACCGGGACGCTGTGGCAGCCGTCGGTGAAGGCTTCGTAATAGGCGTCCTTGGCGGTGAAGATCGCTTCGCGGTCGCCGCGGCGCAAGGCTGCGGTCAGTGTCTTCAACGCATTCTCGAACCGTTCGATATCGGCTGGCGTGCCGCGTTCGGCGAAGTACTGGGCGCACAGCGCCTCCACGCCGGCTCGCAGGTCGTACAGCTCGCCGGCTTCCTGCACGCCGATGATCCGGACCACCGGGCCGCGGTAGGGAATGATTTCGATCAGCCCTTCCGCTTCCAGCTGCCTGAAGGCTTCGCGCAGGGACGGACGGCTGACCTGCAGGCGCTCGCACAGGCTGCGTTCCACCAGCCGGTCGCCGGGACTGAAGCGGCCCTGGGTGATGGCGGTACGCAGCTTATTGACCAACAGATTGCGCAGCGCTGCGGGGGCGGTGTCGATTTTCAGCCAATCGTTCTGCATCTGGATCTCGGGTTGCGAGTTCGGGGCGCGTCTGCCGTCCCGCCTTCAGGCGGGTCCTACCGCGACGTCGCCGTTGAGCGTGATTCGGTGCATCAAGCGCGGCTGCATGCCGTAGTCGTGGACGGCGAAGTGCATGGTGCAGCGGTTGTCCCACATCAGCACGTCGCCCTTCTTCCAGATGTGTCGATAGCAGAAGTCGGGCCGCTGTCCATGAGTATAGAGAAAGCGCAGGAGCGGCTCGCTCTCCTCTCGCGTCATGCCTTCAAAGTGCAGCGCCTGTTCCGGATGGCCCACGTACAGGGCGTCCCGGCCGCTTTCGGGATGGCGGCGCACCGCCGGCTGCCAGGCGGTTTCGGGCACGTCGTTGCCTTCGTAGCGCTGCGTGATCCGGCCGCCCTGGTACAGATAGCGCAACCGGGAAATGATGTCGCGCATCGGCTTGGAGAGCGTTTCGTACGCCAGGTACTGATTGGCCCAAATCGTGTCGCCGCCTTGCGGCGGCAGCTCTTTGGCCGCCAGGATACAGACGGCGGGCGGCTTTTCCAGATACATGCCATCGAAGTGCCAGCGCTCGGTGATGGTTTTTTCCTTGCCGACATTGCTGAGCTTGAGAATGCCGGAGGGCAGTTCATCGCTGCCGAAGTCGACTTTGTCCTTCTTGAAGCGGTAGACCTGGCCAAGCTTCTCTGCAAAGGCCACTTGGTCTTCCGGCTGCAAGTCCTGTCCACGAAAGACGAGCACGCAATGTTCGAGAAAGGCTTTCTTTATGTGCGCGATGTCATCGTCGGTGGCGTGCCGCAGATCGAGTCCTTCGATCTCGGCGCCTATTGAGCCTGTGAGCGGACGAACGGCCCACGTGGGGGCGAGCAAAGCGTTCATGATGTTGTCTCCGGTATCCGTCTTTGTGTTCTTATATGGCCAGATTGCCAGACAATCTTACTGACGGCCTAGTGACATAGATACCAGGACATACCCTCGCTTGGTGCCGCGGATCGTACGAGTCGAACTCGGCTTGGGCGCAAGCTGCTCAAACGACCCGGTGCTGAACTCGCGCCTGAAAGCCTGCCGACACGCAACTCAAGACGTTCATCGAAGCAGCCCGTGCCAATGGAACGAGGGAGGGACGGCCGCGAAAAGACGCGACGCCGGCTGCGCCGTGAATACCATGCCGCCAAGGCAATGCTGGCGACGGGGGGCCTTACGGCAACGCCAGCGGCACCCCGTAATCCCCCCCCGCCTCCACCAGCCGGATCAGCTGCAGCATGAACTGCGCCCGTTCCCCCGGCGGGATCGCCTCGATCGTGCGGTCGTGCGCCCGCTGCACCGCCGGCGCCATCTTCACCACCAGCGCCCGCCCCTTGCGGGTCAGCTTGACCAGCTTGACCCGCTTGTCGTCGGCGCTCTGCCTGCGGCTGAGCAGGCCGCGGGCCTCCAGGCGCGGGATCACCTCGGCCACGCTGGTGCGTTCCAGGCCGAGCTGCAGGGCGAGCGAAATCTGGTCCATCTCGCCGCGCTCGCTAAGCGCGGTCATCAGGCTGTACTGGACGGGGGTGATCGCGAATTCCCGGGTTTCCTCCAGGAACAGGGAACCGTGCACCTGGTGCAGGCGGCGGATGAGAAAGCCGGGGCGGCCCAGCAGGGCGGAACGCTCGATCGCCGACTGCAACTGGGCCTGGGCGTCGGAAGAAGAATCGGATTGGGTCATGGCGCGAAGTGGGGACATGTCGGCCGGATGCCGGCCGGACGCGCGGCGCTCCGCTTTTTTTCCGGGCCGATTCTACCCCATTCCCCGGCCATAACTATGTGGCATACCACTCAATGCACGACATCGGTGCGTTCCGCACCCCGCTTTTAGTGCGTGGCGGCGGGCGCAAAGACAACATTCTCGCGCAAAATACGTGGTATACCTCTTATATGGACAGTCGATAAAGCCAGCATCGACGCCGCGCCGCGGCGCAATGCCTGGGCGGCGATCCAAATGGCATGGTTTTTGCACAACTCCGATCGATCACTGATACAGGTGGGAAACATGGCGAATTATCTTTTGCGGCAAGGCCGGGTCATCGACCCGCATGCCGGACTCGACGAGGTCTGCGACGTTCTGGTGCGCGGCGGCAGGATCGACAGCGTCGGCGAGAACCTGTCGGCGCCCGACGCCGAGGTGGTCGACTGTCGCGGCAAGCTGGTGCTGCCCGGCCTGATCGACACGCACGCGCACGTCTACCAGTACGTCACCGGCCGCTTCGGCCTGAACCCCGACATGTGCGGCGTGCAGTCGGGCGTGACGACGCTGATCGACCAGGGCGGGCCGAGCTGCATGACGCTGCCCGGTTTCCGGCAGTTCATCGTCCAGCCTTCGCAAAGCCGGGTGGTGGCCTTCCTGTCGGCCTACCTGGTGGGCGGCATGGAGGGACACTATTACGCCTCGCTGTACCGCCCGGACTGCATCGACGTCGACGCCACGGTCAAGACGGCGCAGGCCAACCCGGACCTGGTCAAGGGCCTGAAGGCGCACGCCGAACTCGGCGGCTTCGAGCGCTGGGGCGTGGAAAGCATGCGGCTGGCTGCCGAGATCGGCAGGCAGGCCAACCTGCCCGTCTACATCCACTTCGGCCGGATGTGGCCCAAGCCGGAGGACGGCGGACAGGCGGTCAATCCCGACACCATCCTCGATCAGGTGATGGACCTGCTCAAGCCGGGCGACGTGCTGGCGCATCCCTTCAGCCGCCACCCCGGCGGCTTCGTGGACAGCCGCGGCCGCATCCATCCCCTGCTGCAGGCGGCGCTGGAGCGCGGGATGAAGCTGGACGTCGGCCACGGCTCGCACTTCAGCTTCCGCGTGGCCAGGCAGGTGCTCGATGCCGGCTTCCTGCCCGACTCGCTGGGCGCCGACATGCACGGCTACAACACCACGGTGCCCGCCCCTGCCGGCACGCCTGCCGAACACCCCGACGAGGACCACATGTTCCTCGGCCACACCCGCTTCAGCCTGGTGTCGGCAATGACGTCGATGCTGGCGCTGGGCGTGCCGCTGAACCATGTGGTGGCGATGGCCACCATCAACGCGGCCCGCATGGCCCGCATGGAAGACGAGATCGGCACGCTCGCCCCCGGCCGCACGGCCGACGTGACCGTGCTGTCGGACGAGCGCGGCCGCTGGGTGCTGCGCGACAACGAAGACAACCAGGTGGTGACCGACCGCATGCTGCAGCCGCTGTTCTGCCTGCGCGCCGGCGTGCGGATCGACGCCGACGCGCCGATCCTGCCGGCCGCGGCCGCGGCCTGAGGAACGGGCATGGCCACCCGCCAAGGCATCGGCGCCCCGCTGGAACGCAAGGAAGACGAGCGCTTCATGCGGGGCCGCGGCGACTACGTGGGCAATCTGCGCATGGTCGGCATGAAGGACGTGGCCTTCCTGCGCAGCCCGGTGGCCCACGCCCGCCTGCGCGGCGTGGAAAAGCCGGCAGGCTTCGAACACGTCGTCTACACGCTGGCCGACCTGGCGGACGTCAAGCCGATCGTCGCCGACTCCGGCCTGCCTGGCTTCAAATCGTCGGAGCAGCCGGTGCTGGCCGGCGCCAAGGTGCGGCAGGTGGGCGAGATGATCGCCATGTGCGTGGCCGATACGCGCGCCGAGGCCGAGGACCTGGCCGCCCAGGCCTGGGCCGACCTGGAGGAGCTGCCCGCGGTGGTCGACATGCTGGCCGCGCGCCAGCCCGGCTCGGCGCTGGTGCACGAGCACTGGGGCGACAACGTGTTCCTGGAAACCGTGGTCGATGCCGACCTGGACGACATCCGCAGCCGCGCGCCGGTGCGCCTGCGGCGCCGGCTGCGCACCGCGCGCCAGAGCATGGCGCCGATGGAAGGCCGCGGCGTGGTGGCCTATTGGGACAAGCGCCAGGAACAGCTGGTGGTGGTGACCTCGGCCCAGATGCCGCACGTCAACCGCACCGGGCTGTCGATGTGCCTGGGGCTGGACGAAGGCCGCATCCGCGTGGTGTCGCCCGACGTGGGCGGCGGTTTCGGCTACAAGGGCATCCTGCTGCCCGAGGAAGTATGCGTGGCGTGGCTGGCGATGCGGCTGGGCCATCCGGTGCGCTGGATCGAGGACCGGCGCGAACAGCTGACGGCCAACGCCAACTGCCGCGAGCACGACTACGACATCACCGTCTACGCCGAGCGCGACGGCCGCCTGCTGGCGATCGACTGCGAAGCCCACGTCGATTCGGGCGCGTATTCGTCGTACCCGTTCTCGGCCTGTCTGGAGGCCGCGCAGGTAGGCAGCATCCTGCCCGGCCCGTACAAGATGGAGCGCTACCGCTGCCGTACCTGGTCGGTGGCGACCAACAAGCCGCCGATCCTGCCGTACCGCGGCGTGGCGCGCACCGGCGTGTGCTACGCGATCGAGACGATGATGGACGCGATCGCGGCCGAGACCGGCCTGGAACCCCATGAAGTGCGGCTGCGCAACCTGGTGCAGCCGCAGGACATGCCCTACGACAACATCACCAGGAAGCATTTCGACAGCGGCGACTATCCCGGCTGCGTCATGCGGGCGATGGACGCGCTGGACCTGCCCAGGTGGCGCGCGCGGCAGCGCGAGGCCCTGGGCACGCAGCGCATCGGCGTCGGCCTGGCGGTGTTCTGCGAACAGGGCGCGCACGGCACTTCGGTGTACTACGGCTGGGGCATTCCGATGGTGCCCGGCCGCGAGCCGGCGGCGGTGCGGCTCACGCCCGACGGCATCCTGGAGATCCGCGCCGGCGTCCATTCGCACGGACAAGGCATGGAAACCACGCTGGCGCAGATCGCGCACGAGGTGCTCGGCGTCGACACCGCGCGCGTGCGCATCGTGCTGGGCGACACCGGGCAGACGCCCTATTCCACCGGCACCTGGGGCTCGCGTTCGATCGTGATGGCCGGCAGCGCCGTGGGCCAGGCCTGCAAGATCCTGCGCGAGCGGCTGTACCGCATCGGCGCCTGGCTGCTGCGCGAGGACGGCGGCGCGCCGCAATGGCAGGGCGACCGGCTGGCCGGCGCCGCGGCCGCCGTCGACGTGGCCGAGATCGCCCGCACCTGGTACCTGAAGCCGCAGCTGCTGCCGCCCGACGTCGATCCCGGCGGGCTGGAAGTCTCCACCACCTACCAGGCGCAGCGCGACACCGGCACCTTCAGCTATGCCTGCCACGCGGTGGCGGTCGGCGTCGACATCGAGATCGGCAAGGTGTCGATTCTGGACTACGTGATCGTGGAAGACGGCGGCGTGCTGATCAATCCGATGGTGGTCGACGGCCAGGTGTGCGGCGGCGCGGCCCAGGGCATCGGCACCGCGCTGCTGGAAGAGATGCGCTACAGCGAGGAAGGCCAGCCGATGGCCTCCACGCTGGCCGATTACATGCTGCCGGGCGCGACCGACGTGCCGGACTTCCGGATCGAGCACATGGAAACGCCCGCGCCGTACACCGAATTCGGCCAGAAGGGCATCGGCGAAAGCGGCGCGATCGGCTCGCCGGCGGCCATCGCCAACGCCGTCAACGACGCGCTGCGGCCGTTGGGCGCCGAGGTCAACGAACTGCCCGTCACGCCCCGCGCCGTGCTGGAAGCGCTGGCCCGCGCCCGGCGCGACGCCGCCCCCGGCGCCGAACCGCAGCGGCGGGTCGCATGAAGGCCGCCCGTTTCGACTACCTGCGGCCGGCCGATCGCTTCGAGGCCGTGCGTCTGCTGGCGCAGACCGGGGGCCTGGGCAAGATCGTGGCCGGCTCGCAATCGCTCGGCCCGATGCTGAACATGCGGCTGGCGCAGCCCTCGGCGCTGATCGACGTGCGCGTGCTGGACGAGCTTGCGCTGGCGCGCGAGGAAGACGACGCCATCGTGCTGGGCGCCTGCATCACCCACGCCCGCATCGAGGACGGACTGGTGCCCGATCCGTCGCGCGGGCTGCTGCCTTTCGTGGCCGGCGGCATCGCCTACCGCGCCGTGCGCAACCGCGGCACGCTGGGCGGCAGCCTGGCCCACGCCGACCCGGCGGCCGACTGGATCAACGCCATGCCGCTGCTCGATGCCGAATGCCTGCTGCAAGGGCCGGGCGGCGAACGCAGCGTGGCCGCCGCCGACTGGATGCAGGCGGCCTTCACGACCGCGCTGGGCGAAGACGAGATCCTGACCGGCGTGCGGCTGCCGCGGCTGTCGCCGGCGGCGCGCTGGAGCTACATCAAGTTCAACCGCAAGGCGGGCGAGTTCGCCGAGGCGATCGCCGCCGTGGTGGACGATCCGCGGCGCGGCCTGTGCCGCGCGGTGATCGGCGCGCTCGACGGCCCGCCGCACGTGGTGGCCGACGCGCGGCCGCTGCTGGGCGGCGACGCCGAGGCCGCCGCGCGCCGCGAACTGGCCGCCGCCGGGCTCGAACCGGACACCTACGAGTACCGCCTGCACGCGGTGGCGCTGTCGCGCGCCGTGCAGGCGCTTGGAAGCCAGCCATGATCCCGATCCGGCTCATCGTCAACGGCAAGCCCGTCGGCGCCAACGTCGAACCGCGCACCCATCTTGCCGACTTCCTGCGCGATCAGCTGATGCTGACCGGCACCAACATCGGCTGCGAGCAGGGCGTGTGCGGCGCCTGCACGGTGATGATCGACGACGTGCCGATGCGTTCCTGCATCGCCTACGCCGCGGCCTGCGACGGCGCCCGCATCCGCAGCATCGAGGGCTTCGACGACGATCCGCTGATGGCCGAACTGCGGGCCGCCTTCAAGGCCGAGCACGCGCTGCAATGCGGCTACTGTACGCCGGGCATGCTCGCCACCGCGCGCGACATCGTCGGCCGCCTGCCCGGCGCCGACGAGGAAACCGTGCGCCGCGAGCTGGCCGGCAACCTGTGCCGCTGCACCGGCTACCGCGGCATCGTGCGGGCCGTGCTGCGCGTGCTCGAAGCGCGGCGCGCCGCCGCCGCGCCGGCCTCGGCGCAACTCTGACCAAATTCCCCAGGAGACCAGGTGGAAATCCAGCAATCCTTCAGCGTTCCCTTCCCGCCCGACGCAGTGTGGCGGCATTTCCACGACACCGAAGGCATCGTCGCCTGCCTGCCCGGCGCGGCGCTGACCGGATCGACGCCCGACGGCAAGCTCAAGCTGACCATGACCGTCAAGCTCGGCCCCATCGTCGCCTCGTTCGCCGGCGATGGCGTGATGGCGCTGGACGACGCCAGCCGCAGCGGCAGCGTGACCGGCGGCGGCGCCGACCGCAAGAGCGGCTCGCGGGTCAAGGGCGAGGCAGCGTTCTCCCTGCACGACGAAACGGCCGGCGGCGCGCCCGCCACCCGCGTGGACGTCAAGGTGGACTACGCCATCACCGGCACGCTGGCGCAGTTCTCGCGCGGCGGCATCGTCAAGGAACTGGCGACCCGGATGACGGCTGCCTTCGCCGACAACCTGAAGCAGCGGCTGGAGCGAGGGTCGGAGACGGCGCCCGCAGCAGGCACCGCGGCGACGCCCGAATCCGCCGCGGCAGCCGAACCTGCGGCGGCACCCCTGGCTGATGTCCCCCCCGTGGCTGAAGCGGCCCCCGTCGCGGCAGCGGCGCCCCCTGCGGCGGTCCCTGCAACGGCCGCTGCCGCCAACCAGCCGCTGGACCTCGGCAATCTCTTCTGGCCGATCCTGTGGGGCCGCATCAAGCGCCTGTTCGGCTTCGCGTCGAAATAGCGGACGGACGGCCACGATGAGCTCCCAGCCCCCCTCCTCCCAACAACCGCCGCGCACCTCGGTCAACCGCGGCGCGATCGCGCGCCTGACCGCCGTGCGGCCGGCCTGGACCGCCGTGCGTACCGCGCGCGAGGCGCTCGGCCTGCCCGACCGCACCCTGCTGCACGCCGGCCCGCCGTTCATCGACCCGCGCCGCCCATCGGCGCCGGTATTGTCATCGGCCGTGCTGTGCTGCTTGTACGAAGGCTGGGCCGCCGATGCGGCCGAGGCCGAAAGACTGATCGCCGACGGCGCGGTGCGGCTCGAGCCGGCCCAGCATTACGGCGCCGTGGCGCCGCTGGCGGCGGTGTTCTCGCCGTCGACCACGCTGGTCGAAGTGACCGACCTCGCCGCCGACGGCGAGTCCGGACGCAGCTGGTCCCTGCTGGGCAGCGGCGCCGGCCCGCAACTGCGTTTCGGCAGCCGCGATCCGGCCATCCTGCCGCGGCTGGCCTGGCGCGACGGCCACCTGGCCGGCGTGCTGGCGCGCGTGCTGGCCGAAGCGCCGATCCACCTGCTGCCGCTGGCAGTGTCCGGCGTGGCCGGCGGCGACGACCTGCACGGCCGCACCACCGCCGCCACCCAGGCGCTGGTCTCGCACCTGGAACCCCGGCTGGACGATGCCGAGGCATTGGCGATGCTGCGCGGCACGCCATTGTTTTTCCTGACGCTGTGGATGGCAGCCTGCCACCTGATGCTGTCGGCCGCCGCCCGCGACGCCGGCGATTCGACCCTGGTGGTGGCGCTGGCCGGCAACGGCCAGCGCTGCGGCATCCGCCTGGCCGGCCGGCCCGGCCTGTGGTTCACCGCCGACGCCGCCCCGCCCCAGGGCCCGCGGCTGGATCCCGCCGTCGAGGCCGAAACCTCGCCGATGATCGGCGACAGCGGCGCGATCGACGCCGCCGGCTTCGGCGGCCACGCGCTGCGCTGCTCGCCCGAGGTGGCATCGGCGCTGGCGCCATGGCTGCCGGCCGACGCGCTCGACCGCCCGGCCGCGCTGCTGAGCGGCGTGCATCCCGCATTCGCCCCGTTCGGCCTGCGCACCGCGCTCGACGCGGCGGCGGTCACGCCCGATGCCCCGCCGCTGGCCGCGATCGCCATGCTCGACGCCGCCGGCGAACGAGGGCTGCTGGGCCGCGGCCTGTACGTGGCGCCGCCCGCCCTGTTCCAGGCCGCCGCGGCCGGGAGGATATCGCCCGCTACGGCCGCCGCGTTCCCGGCAGGATGTAGCGGCGCTCCAGATGCCGCGCCGCCAGCACGATGACGGACACCATCGCCAGATACGCCAGCCCCGCCATCACGTAGGACTTGAAGAACTGGAAATGGCGCATGGCCACGTCCTGCACCTGCGCGAAGAACTCGGTGTACTGGATCAGGAAGGCGATGGAACTGTCCTTCAGGTTCAGGATCACCTGGTTCGACAGCGCCGGCACCGACAGCCGCAGCACCTGCGGCAGCGTGATCAGGCGGAACACCTGCAGTCCCGAGAACCCCTGGGCCCGGGCGGCCTCCAGTTCGTCGCGGTCCAGCCCGCGGTAGGCCGTGGCCAGGTAGCGCGCGTTGTAGGCCGCCACGTTCATCGTGAAGCCGACGACGGCCACCGCCAGCGGCGACGGCCGGAAACCCCATTGCGGCAGGCCGTAGTACATCAGGAACAGCAGCGCCAGCAGCGGCGTGCCGATGAAGAACGAAATATAGGCCTCGGTCAGCCGCCGGCAGGCGCGGCCGGGGCTGAGCGTCAGGTAGAAGACGACGATCCCGCCCACCAGGCCGGTCACCGAAACGACGGCCGCCAGCATCACGGTATGGCCCAGCCCGGTCAGCAATTGCGGGCCGGCCTCGGCCACCTGCCGCAGGAACAGGTCGAAGGCGTTCATCGGCCCGCGGCCTCGCCGCCGCCGACGGCCTGGCTGAAGAAGGCGCGGATGCGCGGATCCGCGTGGTCGCCGAACAGCTGCTCGGCCTCGCCCTCGGCCTGCACCTGCCCCTGGTCGAGGAACAGCACCCGGCAGCCCAGGGAACGCGCCAGGAACAGGTCGTGCGTCACGCACAGCATCGACACCTTGTCGCGCCGCAGCTGGCCGATCACGTTGACGACCTCGCGCGCCATCAGCGGATCGAGCGCCGAGGTGGGCTCGTCGAAGAACAGCACGGCCGGGTCCATCGCCAGCGCCCGCGCGATGGCCACCCGCTGCTTCTGGCCGCCGGACAGCTGGGCCGGGTACTTGCGCTGGTGTTCGGCCATGTCCATGCGGCGCAGCTCGTGCAGCGCGCGCTCGGCGGCCTCGGCGGCGGCCATGCCGCGCAGCTTGCGCAGCCCGAGGGTCACGTTCTCGAGCGCGGTCAGGTGGCGGTACAGCGCGAAGTTCTGGAACACGAAGCCGATGCGCTGGCGCAGCGCGCGCACATCGGTATCGGGCCGGGTCACGTCCTCGCCGCGGAAGATGATCTGGCCCGAGGTGGGCGTGAGCAGCCGGTTCAGGCAGCGCAGCAGCGTGGACTTGCCGCAGCCGGACGGCCCCATCACGACCTTGAGCTCGCCTTCTTCCAGGTCCAGGTCGATGCCGTCCAGCACGGCGCGGCCGTCGTATTCCATTACCAGCTTGCGCACGGTCAGCAATGCCATGGCGTTTCCTCAGCGTCCGTCCAGGCCCGGCACGCGGCAGCGTTTTTCCAGCGACCAGACCGCCGTCACCAGCACTTTGTAGATGGCGAAATAGACCAGCGCCACGGCGAAATAGATTTCCACCCCGCGCAGGGTGACGGCCGACAGCGCCATCGCCTGCTTCATCACTTCGGAAATGCCCACCGTGTAGGCGAACGGCGAATACTTGAGCACCGTGGTGAATTCGTTGACCATGCCCGGCACGGCGAAGCGCAGCATCTGCGGCAGTTCGATGTAGCGCAGCGCCTGCAGCCGGCTCATGCCCATCGCCTCGGCCGCCACGATCTCGGCGGCGTCGACCGAGTCGAACGCGCCGCGGAACACTTCGGCCAGGTAGGCGCCGGCGATCAGCCCGAGGCTGAGCACCATCGCCGCCAGCGGCGGCACGCTCAGGCCGATGCCGGGCAGGCCGAAGAACACCAGGAACAGCAGGACCAGCACCGGGACGCCTCGGAACACATAGGTGAATACGCCGAGCGCCGCATCCAGCGGCCGCCAGCCCAGGCGCCGCAGCAGCGCGACGGCCAGCCCCACCGCGACGCCGGCGGCGCTGCAGGCGACGGTCACCAGGATGGTGTAGCCGGCGCCGCTTGCCAGCAGGCCGACGATCTGCGCGAAGCTCACCGGGCCATCCCCGCCGCCTGCCCCGCCCGCGTCAGTTCATCCACTTGTCGATGATGGCCTGCAGCCCCTGCTGGCCCAGTTCGTCGTTCAGGTAGTGGTCGAAATCGTCGCGCAGCGGCGAACCCTTGGGGAAGGCGAAGCCGAAGCGGTCGAAACCGGTAAACACGTAGCTGTCCTGGATCGGCAGCTTCTTGCGGTAGACCGAGGCGACCGTGCCGTCGAGGAAGGCCAGGTCGAGGTTGCCGTTCTGCAGGTCGGCCAGCACCTCGTTGTAGGAGGGATACATCTTGACCTGGCTGACCTGGTAGATGCCCTTGGGCTCCAGTTCCTTCTGGATGAAATCGGTATAGGCCATGCCGCGCGGATAGCCGATGCTGTATTTCTTCATCTCGGCCAGGTCGTCGAAGCGGATGTTGCGGCTCGTGAGGCTCACCAGGTTCCAGGTGTTCTCCATATAAGGCTTGGAGAAGTCCATCACCTGCTTGCGCTGGTCGGTAATGGAAATGCCGGAGAACGCCACGTCGGCCTGCTTGCTGACCACCGCGCCCAGCATGCCCTGCCAGTCGTAGGCGGTGATCTTGAGCGTGCAGCCGCGGGCCTTGCAATAGCCCTCGAAGATGTCCAGGTCCAGGCCCTTGGTCTGGCCGTTCTCTTCGTACAGATTGGGCGGCGACGCCGGCGACACCGCCACCTTGATCTCCTTGCCCCCGTCCTTGCCGGAACATGCCGCCACCAGCACGACCAGTACGGCGCTCAACAGCCTTGCGAGTCCACGCATACGATTTCCCCCTGAGACCTGAAATATTCCAAGCAAACCCGGCATTTTCACCCGATCCGCGGCAAAGCGGAATACCCGATCCATGGTATCAGGCCCCGTGCCCCGGCGGCGCAGCGCAAAGAAAAGGGGCCGGGACCCCTCATGCAGGAGTTCCGGCCCCGATGGGCACCGCGGCCTTGCGGCCCGGGCGCGATCTTACTGCCCTTCCAGGAAGCTCTTGAGCTTGTCGGCCCGGCTCGGGTGGCGCAGCTTGCGCAGCGCCTTGGCTTCGATCTGGCGGATGCGCTCGCGGGTCACGTCGAACTGCTTGCCCACTTCTTCCAGCGTCTGGTCGGTGCTCATCTCGATGCCGAAACGCATCCGCAGCACCTTGGCCTCGCGCGGCGTGAGCGAGTCCAGCACTTCCTTGACCACGTTGCGCATCGAACCGTGCAGCGCGGCGTCCGAAGGCGCCAGGGTCGCCGTGTCTTCGATGAAGTCGCCCAGGTGCGAATCGTCGTCGTCGCCGATCGGGGTTTCCATCGAGATCGGTTCCTTGGCGATCTTCAGGATCTTGCGGATCTTGTCTTCCGGCATGTCCATCTTCTGCGCCAGCGTGGCCGGATCGGGCTCGGCGCCGGTTTCCTGCAGGATCTGGCGGCTGATCCGGTTCATCTTGTTGATCGTTTCGATCATGTGCACCGGAATGCGGATGGTGCGCGCCTGATCGGCGATCGAGCGGGTGATGGCCTGCCGGATCCACCACGTCGCGTAGGTGGAGAACTTGTAGCCGCGCCGGTATTCGAACTTGTCCACCGCCTTCATCAGGCCGATGTTGCCTTCCTGGATCAAATCGAGGAACTGCAGCCCGCGGTTGGTGTACTTCTTGGCGATCGAAATCACCAGCCGCAGGTTGGCCTCCGTCATCTCGCGCTTGGCCTTGCGGGCCTTGGCCTCGCCGGTGGCCATCTGCTTGTTGACGTCTTTCAGGTCTTTCAGCGGCAGCACCACGCGGGCCTGCAGGTCGATCAGCTTCTGCTGCAGTTCCTGGATGGCCGGGATCTGGCGCGACAGCGTTTCGGAATAGTCGTGGCCGGCCTTCACCTCTTCCACCGCCCACTCGAGATTGGTCTCGTTGCCGGGGAAGGACTTGATGAAATGGGCGCGCGGCATGCCGGCGCGGTCGACGCAGGCCTGCATCACGGCGCGTTCCAGCTTGCGCACTTCTTCCACCTGGGCGCGCAGCGTGTCGGCCAGCCGCTCCACCATCTTGGCGGTGAAGCGGATGCCCATCAGCTCTTCCAGGATGGTTTCCTGCGCGGCCATGTAGGCGGACGACTTGTAGCCCTCGTGCTCGTAGGCATGGCGCATCTTCTCGAACCAGCGCTTGACGCTGTCGAACTTCTCGAGCGATTTCACGCGCAGCTCTTCGACCTGCTTGCTGCTCATGCCGCCGGCCGGCGATTCGTCGCCGTCCTCGTCGTCCTCGTCGGTAGAGGTCACGCCCGAGCCGGCGTATTCCTCGCCGTCGTTCGGGTCGATCAGGCCGTCGACGATCTCGTCGATCTGCGCCTCGGAAGCGCGCACGCGGTCGGCGTGGGCCAGGATCTCGTTGATGGTGGACGGACACGCCGATATCGCCATCACCATGTGCTTCAGGCCGTCTTCGATGCGCTTGGCGATTTCGATTTCGCCTTCGCGCGTGAGCAGCTCGACCGAGCCCATTTCGCGCATGTACATGCGTACCGGGTCGGTGGTGCGGCCGAAGTCGGAATCGACGGTGGACAGCGCGGCCTCCGCCTCTTCCTCGGCGTCGTCGTCGGACGAGGCCACCGGGGCGTTCTCGTTCAGCAGCAGCGTTTCGGCATCGGGCGCCTGGTCGTAGACCGAAATGCCCATGTCGTTGAACGTGCTGATGATGCCGTCGATGGCTTCGGCGTCGACCAGGTCGTCGGGAAGGTGGTCGTTGATCTCGCCGTAGGTCAGGTAGCCGCGGTCCTTGCCGAGCTTGATCAGCAATTTCAGGCGGTTGCGGCGCGCTTCGTATTCCTCGGCCGAGACCGGGCCGCGCGCGATCAGGTCTTTCGGATCGGCCTTGCCGCGCTTGCCGCGGCCCTTCGGGATCTTGATCTCGGGAATCGGCTCGGCGTCGCCATCGGCCACATCGTCGAAATCGGGGCCGCCCGAGCCGGCGGCGTCGCCGGCCGGCTTGGCGTCCTTCGGCGGACGGCCGGGGCGGCGGCCGGCGGGCTTGGCCAGCAGGTCGGCCAGCTTCTTCTCGGCGCTCTTCTTTTCGGCGGCGGTCAGCGCCTTGGCGGGCGCGACCTTGCCCGCGGCCTTGGCGGCCGTCTTGGCAGGGCGGGCCGCCGCCTTGGCGACCGGTTCGGCGGCGTCGCTGACGGCCGCGGCCCTGCGGGCGGGCTTGACCGTCACGGACGGCCCCGCTTCCCTGGCCAGGGCTGCCTTTTCCTTGGCCTTGTCTTGCCCTTCGGCTTTGGATTTGTTCACAGTCAGCGTTTTGCCAGTCGTTTTCGCCATGGTCGGTCAACCACTCCTATTGATTCGTTCGGCTCTGCGGTTCGACCCGCATCGAGCCCGCCGCTCGGGCGCCATCCCGCCGGCACTCGTACTGCCGTCCGGCAGCCATCGCCCGCGCCCCGGGGCCGCGCGCGTGCGCCACGCGGGCACGGCAAACGACGTGGGCAAAGCAGGAAAAGGTGACGGGATAACCTTCTATTCTACCACTCCGGGCCTTTTCAGAGCGGCCAATCTTGCGCTAAGGGCCTCATAACGTGCTTTTTGCTCGGGATCGCGCAGCCCCGAGGCCACAAGCGCGGCGGTTTCGTCGCGCACGATCTGGAATTCGATGCGCCGCAACGCGTCGCGCAATTCGCCGGCGGGATCCGGCAATTCCTCTTCATAGATGGTAGCGGTCGACGCCAGGACAAGGGGCTGGGCCAGCGGGCCACCCTCGGCCGCCTGCAGCAGCGCGCCGGCATGCCGGGCGCCGCTGCTGCGGACCAGTTCCACCAGGTCGCGCACGGGGCGGAAATCGCCGTGCTGCCCCAGCAACCGTTCGGCCTCGCCGTCGATGTGCTCGACCAGCGCGGGGTGCGCGAGCAGCAGCTGCAACAGGCGCGCCGCCAGCGGCACCACGACCGGCCGCGGTCCGGTGTAGGCCGGGGGGCCATCGTCGCGGCCGCGCTGCCAGCCCTTGCGGTCGAAGCGCCGGAATCCGTTGCGCCCGCCGCCGGCCCGCCCGGACGGGCCTGGGGCCCGGGGCTGGAACTGCGCGTCGTCGAATTCTTCATGGGGCACCTCTTCCCAGCGGCTGTCGTCCGCCGCTTCAGTGCCATTAGACTCTTGACGCGGGGCAACGGCAGAGGTTCCCCGGATTTGCGGCCCGGATTGCACCAGCGGCCCGCTGGGCACGTCCTGCAGCGGAATCAGCTGGCCTAGCTCTTCCGGCGTAAGCCTCGTGAGCTGCGCCAGCTCGCGCTGCACCTGCAGCCGCAGCGCGCCGGCCGGCATGGCCTGCAGCAGCGGGCGGGCGTCGTGCACGCAGCGTGCCCGCCCTTCGGCCTCGTCCATCGGATGGCGCGACGCCAGTTCCGACAGCATGAACTGCGACAGCGACTGGGCCTCGCGCAGCGCGGCGCGGAAGGCCTCGGCGCCGAATTCGCGCACGTAGGAGTCGGGGTCGTGCTCGGCCGGCAGGAACAGGAAGCGCAGCGATACATCGTCGCGCAGCAGCGGCAGGCAGGCCTCGAGCGCGCGCCACGCCGCGCGCCGGCCGGCCTTGTCGCCGTCGAAACTGAACACGACGTGGTCGCTGGCGCGCAGCAGCTTCTGCACGTGCACCGGCGTGGTCGCGGTGCCCAGCGTGGCCACCGCGCACTCCACGCCCAGCTGCGCCAGCGCCACCACGTCCATATAGCCTTCGACCACCACCACCATGCCGGCGCTGCGGATCGCCTGGCGCGCTTCCCACAGGCCGTACAGCTCGGTGCCCTTGGAGAAGATCGGCGTTTCCGGGGAATTCAGGTACTTGGGCTCGCCCGGGCCGATGATGCGGCCGCCGAAGCCGATCAGGTGCCCGCGCGCATTGCGGATCGGGAACATCACCCGCTCGCGGAAGCGGTCGTAGCGGCGGCCCTCGTCGTTGACGATCACCAGCCCGGCCTCGACCAGCAACTGGTCGTTGTAGTCCTCAACCGCCGCGGCCAGGCCCTGCCGCTCCGGACCGGCCCAGCCGAGCCCGAAGCGCGCCGCGATCTCGCCCGACAGCCCGCGCTTCTTCAGGTAGGCAATGGCGGCCGGCGCCGTGCGCAACTGCTGCCGGTACCACTTGTTGGCGGCCTCCAGCAGCTGGCCGTGGCGCGACACCACCGCCTCGCGCTGCGCCCGGGCGGCGCGCTGCTGCGGACTGCGTTCTTCCTCGGGCACCCGCATGCCGGCGTTGGCCGCCAGCGAACGCACCGCGTCCGGGAAACTCGCGCCCGTATGCTCCATCAGGAAGCGGATCGCAGTGCCATGCGCGCCGCAGCCGAAGCAGTGATAGAACTGCTTGGTAGGGCTGACGGTAAAAGACGGCGATTTCTCGTTATGGAACGGACACAGCCCAAGCAGATTGGCGCCGCCCTTGCGCAACTGCACGTACTGCCCCACTACGTCGACGATGTCGACGCGCGCCAGCAGATCCTGAATGAACGAATCCGGTATCACGCGGCTACCCGTGCCGCCCCGGGGGGGCGAGCGTAAGCGCGCAGGAGGCGGTCACTGCAATTTTGCCTTGATGAGGCGCGAGACCTCGGCCATGTCGGCGCGGCCGGCCAGGCGCGGCTTGACCAAGCCCATGATCTTGCCCATGGCGGCGCCGCCCGTCACGCCCTGGGCTGCGACTTCGGCCACCGCGGCGGCGATCACGGCATCGACTTCCTCGGGCGGCGCGGCCTGCGGCAGGAACTCCTGCAGCACCTGCATTTCGGCGCGTTCCTGCTCGGCCGACTCGGCCCGGCCGGCCTGCTCGAACGAGGCGATCGACTCGCGCCGCTGCTTGACCTGCTTTTCGATGATGGCGGTGATGTCGGCGTCGGACAGTTCGCGGCGTTCGTCGACTTCCTTCTGCTTGACGGCGGCCAGCAGCAGGCGCAGCGTGCCCAGCCGCTGGGCGGCCTTGGCGCGCATGGCGTTCTTGACTTCGTCGGAAAGGCGGGCTTTGAGGGTGTCGGCGCTCATGGAATGCCTTGCGGTGGAAAGCCTGTCGGCAAAATAATACGGGAAAATAAGCGCCAAAAGCCGCCAGGCGCGTGCCTTGGCGGCTATGACGGGAGAAACCTGCTGGATCTCGCAGCCGGCGGTGCCGGCGGCGGCGATCAGTACAGGCGCTTGGGCAGCTGCTGGCTGCGGATGCGCTTGTAGTGGCGCTTCACGGCGGCGGCATGCTTGCGCTTGCGCTCGGCCGTGGGTTTCTCGTAGAACTCGCGCGAGCGCAGTTCGGTCAGCAGGCCGGTCTTTTCAATCGTGCGCTTGAAACGACGCAGGGCGACCTCAAACGGCTCATTTTCTTTGACGCGAATCGTGGGCATGTGTAGCGATTGCCTAGGGGTTGATCAATCAGAGCCTGCCAATATAACAGATCCTGGCGCCGGTTGCCAAGCCCGGCCGGGCGCCGATGCTAAACTTGACGCTTTTGCCCACGGCCGCGCCTGCCGCCGGCTGCCTCCACTGCCTCCATGATCGTCCTCGGATTCGAAAGCTCCTGCGACGAAACCGGCGTCGCCGTCGCCAGCGCCGGGCGCGGGCTGCTGGCGCACGCGCTGCATTCGCAGATCGACATGCACCGGGAATACGGCGGCGTGGTGCCGGAACTGGCCTCGCGCGACCACATCCGGCGCATCCTGCCGCTGGCGCGCCAGGCGCTCGAAGGCGCCGGCCTGTCGCTGGCCGAGGTCGACGCCGTGGCCTATACCGCCGGGCCCGGGCTGGCCGGCGCGCTGCTGGTGGGCGCCAGCGTGGCCCAGGCCATCGCCTGGGCGCGCGACCTGCCCGCCATTCCCATCCATCACCTCGAAGGCCATCTGCTGTCGCCGCTGCTGGCCGAGCCGCGGCCCGCCTTTCCTTTCGTGGCGCTGCTGGTATCGGGCGGCCATACCCAGCTGATGCGGGTGGACGGCGTGGGCCGCTACGCGCTGCTGGGCGAAACGCTGGACGATGCCGCCGGCGAAGCCTTCGACAAGACCGCCAAGCTGCTGGGCCTGGGCTACCCGGGCGGGCCGGCGCTGGCCCGGCTGGCCGAAAGCGGCGACGCCGGCCGCTTCGACCTGCCCCGTCCCAAGCTGCACAGCCCCGACCTGGATTTCAGCTTCAGCGGCCTGAAAACCGCCGTGCTGACCCGCATGAAACAGATCGACGCCGCCGACGCCCAGGCCCGTGCCGACCTGGCCGCCGCCACCCAGGACGCCATCGTATCGGTGCTGGTGGCCAAGGCCGCCAAGGCGCTGGCGCAGACCGGCCTGCAGCGGCTGGTGGTGGCAGGCGGCGTAGGCGCCAACAGACTTCTACGCCGGCGGCTGGCCGCGGCGCTGGCCCCGCTGGGCGGCGCAGCCTTCTTTCCGCCGCTCGAACTGTGCACCGACAACGGCGCCATGATCGCCTTCGCCGCCGCCCTGCGCCTGCGCGCAGGCCTGGCCGACCCCTCGCTGCGGCGCGCCTCCTTCACCGTGCGGCCACGCTGGGACCTCGAACAGGCCGGCGACCCGGCCCGCTGAACCGCCGCCCACCCAGGGCACAGCGGATCCGGCTTTGCCGGTCCGCCAGTGCCGCCCCTCGAGGGGCGCGCGCACCACGTAGGGGGAAGCCTCCTCGTAGGGGGAGCCTCCTCCAGCGCGCAGGGGCGGGCCGTTACCTCCCCCCTATCCGGGTCTCCTTGCCCGCCAGCAGGCGCGCCATGTTGGCGCGATGCCGGTACAGCAGCAGCAGGCTCATCGCGGCGATCGCGGTGCCCAGCCGGGCGTCGGCATCCCATGCCAGGCCGTCGCCGAACATGTAGTACAGCGGCGCGAACACGGCCGCGACGATGGCCGCCAGCGACGAATACCGGAGGAACACCGCCACGATCAGCCAGGTGGCCGCGGCCGCCACGGCCAGCCACGGCTCGATCGCCAGCAGCACGCCGAGCGCGGTGGCCACGCCCTTGCCGCCCTTGAAGCGCAGGAACACCGGATACAGGTGGCCCAGGAACACGGCGATCGCGGCCAGCGCCACGGTGCCCTCGGCCACGTGCAGCGACGGCGCCAGGCGCTGCGCCAGCCAGACGGCGAACCAGCCCTTGGCGGCGTCGCCCAGCAGCGTGAGCAGCGCCGCCTTCTTGTTGCCGGAGCGCAGCACATTGGTCGCCCCCGGGTTGCCGGAGCCGTAGCTGCGCGGATCGCTCAGCCCGAACAGGCGGCTGACGATCACGGCGAAAGAGATCGAACCGATCAGGTAGGCGACGACGCCGGCGGCGATGGTGAACATGCGGGATGCGTTCCTTGCCGCGGACGCGGCGACCGAAAGTGGCTGCATTCTACCCAAGCGCGAGGGCAGGAAAACCATCGGGTCTTATACCCGTATCCGGGCCGCGGCCGGCGCGCCGCGGCGCCGGCTTACTCCAGCGCGGCCGACACCGGCACCGCCTTCAGCAGCCGGGTCAGTTCGCCCGGATCGATCCCCACCAGGTAGCCGCGCCGGCCGCCGTTGATCAGGATGCGGGGCAGTTCCAGCACGGTCGACTCCACGTACACCGGCATCGCCTTGCGGGTACCGAACGGCGAAGTGCCGCCCACCTGGTAGCCGGAATGCCGCTGCGCCACCTCGGGCTTGCACGGCGCGATCTTCTTGACGCCCGCCTGGCGCGCCAGGTTCTTGGTGGACACCTCGCGGTCGCCGTGCATCAGCACGACCAGCGGGCGGGCGGCCTCGTCTTCCATGATCAGCGTCTTGACCACGATGTGCTCGTCCACGCCAAGCTGGCGCGACGATTCGGCCGTGCCGCCGTGTTCGACGTAGTCGTAGGCATGTTCGGTGAATGCCACGCCGTGGCGGCGCAGCCACTGCGTGGCGGGCGTTTCGGAAACGTGTCGGGCTTTTGACATGGACGGCTCAGCCGCGCGGATGATGGCGGGCGTGCAGCAGTTTAAGCCGCTCGCGCGCGATGTGGGTGTAGATCTGCGTGGTCGAGATGTCGGCATGGCCGAGCAGCATCTGCACCACGCGCAGGTCGGCGCCGTGGTTGAGCAGGTGGGTGGCGAAGGCGTGCCGCAGCACGTGCGGCGACAGCGCGGCGCGGATGCCGGCCTGCAGCGCGTATTTCTTGACGATGAGCCAGAACGCCTGGCGCGTCATCGCCGCGCCGCGGCCGGTCACGAACAGCGCGTCGCTGATCCGGCCGGCCAGCAGGACGGGCCGGGACTGCGCCAGGTAGTCCTCGATCCAGTGCGCCGCCTCGGCGCCCAGCGGCACCAGGCGGTCCTTGCCGCCCTTGCCCATCACCACCCGCACCACGCCTTCGTTCAGGCCGACGTCGAGCGATTTGAGGCCGACCAGCTCCGACACCCGCAGCCCGGTGGCGTACAGCGTTTCGAGCATGGCGCGATCGCGCAGGCCCAGTTCGGTGACGACGTCGGGCGCGGCCAGCAGCGCCTCGACCTGGGCCTCGGACAGGCTCTTGGGCAGCCGCGGCGGCTGCTTGGCCGCACGCAGCGTCAGGCAGGGATCGGACCCGGCCCGGCCGTTGCGCAGCGCCCATTGGAAGTAGCGGCGCAGCGATGCCAGGCGCCGGTTGGCGGTGGTGGCCTTGCTCTGCGCATGGACGGCGGCGAACCAGGCCTCGATGTCGTGCGCCGCGGCCGCCGGCAGCGCCTTGTCGCGCGTCTTGCGCAGCCAGGCGTCGAAGCCGCGCAGGTCCTGGCGGTAGGCGGCCAGCGTGTTGGCGGACAGGCCGTCTTCGAGCCACAGGGCGTCGATGAACAGGCCGATCGACGGATCGGCCTCGTCGCGGCCGGCGCTCATGGCCGCCTCCTGGCCCGGGTGCCCGCCGGCTGCGACTCGTGCAGGCCGGCGCGGGACGGCCCGCCCCCTGGCTGCGCGGGCATGGCCGCCGCGCCGTCCGGGCGCAGCAGCGCGGTTTCCAGCAAGGCCAGCAGCCGGTCGCCGGCGGCCAGCGCGAACCGGCCGGGGGACTGCCGGCCGCGCCAGCCGTCCAGCCGTCCCTCCAGCAGCAGCGTGGCGAAGCCGTGCACGCCCGACCATGCCAGCATCATGCGGTCGTCGAATTCGCTGTCTTCGCAGTCCACGCCGCGCGCGGCCAGCGCCGCCTGCAGCGTCTCGGCCAGGTGGCCCGACGCGCGGGCGCCGGCGGCGGCCAGGTCCGGGTCGGACGCGTCGAGCCGGTCGTGCCGGAACATCAGCTGGAAGTGGGCGCGGTGCCTGATCGCGAAGTCGACGTAGGCCAGCCCGACCGCGCGCAGCTGCGCCTCGCCGGTGCCGGCCGCGCGCCCCCGGTGCTGGCGCATCAGTTCGGCCAGCCGCTCGAAGCCGAGCGTCGCGAAGGCCGTGAGCAGGCCGGCGGCATCGCCGAAGTGGTGGGCCGGCGCGGCGTGCGAGACGCCCGCCCGGCGCGCGCATTCGCGCAGCGTGAAGCCTTCCAGGCCCTGTTCTTCCAGGATCGACTGGGCGGCATCGAGCAAGGCCTGGCGCAGCGCGCCATGGTGGTAGGCATCGGCGGCGCGCCGCGCCGCGGGCGGGCTGGGCGCCACGGCCCGCCCGCGCCCTGGTGGGTTCGAGGTCATGCGCCGATCTTCTCGCAAGTATCTTTACGCCGTCAATTTCGACGCGCCCGGATGCGGGGGCGGCGTACGGCGCGGCGGATTGCTTCTTGACAGTGTAAACATCCGGCGCTATGTTCGGCCTGGTTGAATCTAGACATTGTCAAAACCATGTTCACCGATACCCTTCTTGCCTGGCTGCACCACCTCTGCCTGCTGGGCATGGCCGCCTGCCTGGCGGCGCAGGCGGCCTCGCTGGGGGGCCCCTGGGGCCAGGCCCGGCTGCGCCGGCTGGCGCGCATCGATGCGGGCTACGGCCTGCTGGCGATGGGCATCCTGGCCGTGGGCGCCGCGCGCGTCGCGTTCGGCGCCAAGCCCGCCGCGTTCTACCTCGACAACCCGGTGTTCTGGGCCAAGATCGCCGTATTCCTGCTGGTGGGCGCGCTGTCCGCCGGCCCCACGCGCGCCTTCATGCGGTGGCGCAGGCAGGCGCGGCAGCAGCCGGACTACCAGCCGCCGGCGGCCGAGCTCGCCACCGTCAGGCGGCTGGTGCGCTGGCAGGCGGCCGGCTGGGTGGCGCTGCCAGGGCTGGCGGCCGCCATGGCCCGCGGAATCGGAAGCTGAAGCTGACGGCCCACCCCTGGCGGCTTCGCCGCTCCCCCAAGGGGCGGCACTGGCGGACCGGCGGAGCCCGATCCGCCGTGCCCTGGATCGCGGCGGCAAGTGGTGGCGCCAGGGCCGGCGGGCAGGGCTATTCGAGGTGGAGGCCCTTGCGGGCCACGATTTCCTTTGCTTTCTTCAGCGCGGTTTCGATCTCGGCCTGGAACTGTTCCGGCGTATTGCCGACCGGCGTGGCGCCGTGCGCGGCCAGCGCATAGCGGACCTGCGGCTCGGCCAGCGCCTTGACGGCCGCCTCGCGCCGCCGGTCGACGATGGCCAGCTGGAACAGCGCGCCCATCAGGTGGTTGATGCTGCAGACGCCGGAGCTGGCGAAGGCGTATTCGCCGGGCCGCTGCCTGAGCAGTTCCATGAATTCGTACACGTCCTGCGCCGGCACCGAGGGATGGATGGCGAGCACGTTGGCGGCGCGCGCGAAATTGGTGGCCGGCCGGAAGTCTTTCAGCGGATCGTAGCCGGCCTGGGGATTGCAGGCCGGCACGGTGGCCATCGTCGAAACGGTGCCCACGCTCACCGTATAGCCGTCGGGCGCCGCGCGCGCCGCGGCGGCCGCGGCGGCTGCCGGGTTGTCGCGGTTCTCCACGATCATGGGCCGGCCCAGTTCGGCGCCCATGCGATCGCTCATCAGCCGCGCGATGATGTCGGTGGAGCCGCCGGCGGCGAACGGCGCGATGACGCGGATGGGCCTCGCGGGATAGGACTGCGCCTGCACCGCCGGCGGGGTGGCGGCTGCTCGCGGGGCGGCGCTACTCGAGCTTGAGCCCTTGCTTGGCCGCCACCTCGCGGGCCTGCTTCAGTTCGGCCGCGATCTCGGCGCCGAACGCCTCGGGCGAATTGCCCACCGGCGCCGCGCCCTGCTTGGCCAGGGTGTCACGCACCTGCGGGTCGGCCAGCACCTTCGCCGCCACGGCATTGAGCTTGTCGACGATGGGGCGCGGCGTGCCGGCCGGCGCCAGCAGGCCGTACCAGGCCGGGTTGTTCATCAGCGGCAGTCCGACCTCGGCAAAGGTCGGCACGTTGGGCAGCCCCTGGACGCGCTCCTTCCACGCCACCGCCAGCGCGCGCAGGCGGCCGGCCTGGATGTTGGGCATCGAAGACGGCAGGTTGTCGAACAGGATCTCCACCTGGCCGGCCACCACGTCGGCGATGGCCGGGCCCGAGCCGCGGTACGGAATGTGGACGATCTTGCCGCCGGTGCCGACCTGGAACAGTTCGCCCAGGAAGTGGTTGATGCTGCACGGGCCCGAGCTGGCGAACGAATACTTGCCGGGGCTCTTCTTGACCAGTTCCAGGAACGAGGCGAAGTCCTGCGCGGGCAGCTTGGGATTGACCGCCAGGACGTTGGCCGTATGGGCGAAGTTGGTGACCGGCTGGAAGTCCTTGATCGGGTCGTAGCCGAGCCCCTGCTGCTTGCAGGCGGGCACGATCGCCATGGTGGACACCGTGGCGATGCTGAGCGTGTAGCCGTCGGGCGCGGCGCGCGCGGCCTCGGCGGCGCCGATCGCGCCGCCCCCGCCGCCGCGGTTCTCGATCACCATCGGCTGGCCGAGCTCGCGGCCCATCCGGTCTCCCATCAGGCGCGCGATGATGTCGGTCGACCCGCCGGGCGCGAACGGCACGATGACGTGGATCGGCTTGCTCGGATACGACGATTGCGCCCGCGCGGCGGGCACGGCGGAGAGCATGGCGGCGGAGGCGGCGAGCGACGCCAGCGCGGCGACTGTTGTACTTTTCATGAATTTTCCTTGATGGGCGGGACGCTGCGCGCCGGAAAAAACGCGCCGCCGGCCGCAAGTGCCGGCGGATCCCGCCTGTTCGGCTTCGGATATAGTTTCTTCTGCTACACAGTCTTACTCAGGCTTGTGGGGTCTCGCCAAAGAGTACGTCACGCCCTTCCCCAGGCCATGCTGGTTTTCCCTCACCCATCCCCGCCTCTCCTGGCATAGACGGCCTTTTTCACGCGCTCCGCCCGCTGCCATGTCCCCTTTCCCCACCTATGACCTGCGCCTTCCCGACGAGTCCGCCACCGAGACGCTCGCCCGCCGGCTGGCCCCCTTGCTGCGCAACGGCGGCCGCATCCACCTGCACGGCGAGCTCGGCGCCGGCAAAACCACCTTCGCCCGCGCACTGTTGCGGGCGCTCGGCGTTACAGGTCGAATCAAAAGTCCCACCTTCACGCTGGTTGAACCTTACAAAGTTTCGAACTTATACTGCTATCACTTTGATTTTTATCGATTTAACGACCCGCGCGAGTGGCTCGACGCCGGATTCCGCGATGCCCTGCGCGACGACGCCGTCGTGCTGATCGAATGGGCGGAGCGCGCAGGCGGCGCCTTGCCGGATCCCGACCTCGACATTGCGCTCTCCCACGAGGGTGAAGGACGCGGCGCGCGCCTATCGGCGGGCACCGCCAGGGGGCATACATGGCTGAACGCAATATTTCCGGGCCCGACGAACTAGGGCAGGACGACGAACCTCCGCTGCGCCCTTCGGGCGGGCCCACTTACGCCGACGCGCAGGCGATCGTGGCGCGCGGCGCCTCGCGCCGGCGCCTGGTGGCCGGCCTGGCCGCGACGCTGTTCGTGCCGCTGTGGCCCACCGCCGCGCGGGCCGCGTCGCTGCTGGCGGTGCGGATGTGGCCGGCGCCGGACTACACCCGCGTCACGCTCGAGCTGGACCGCGAACTCAAGACCGACATGTTCATGCTGACGGATCCGCACCGGCTGGTGCTGGACATCGAAGGCATGGACATGAATTCGACGCTGCGCGAACTGGTGTCCAAGGTGCGGCCCGACGATCCCTACGTGGCCGCCCTGCGCGTGGCGCAAAACCGCCCCAACGTGGTGCGGCTGGTGCTCGACCTCAAGCAGGAGACGGCGCCGCAGCTGTTCACGCTCAAGCCGGTGGGCGAATACCGGCACCGGCTGGTGCTCGACCTCTATCCCAAGGTCGCGCCTGACCCGCTGCTGGCGCTGGCCGACAAGGGTGGCAATGCCGGGCAGGACGACCCGATGGCGCAGGTGCTGCAAGGCATCGATCGCGTCCCCCCCGGGGAAGCCGGCATGCAGATCCCGGGCACCGGCCCGGCGCCCAACGGCGCGCCGGCGCCCAGCCCCGGCCCCGAGGCCGCCGCGCCGGCGCCCGGCCAGCCGGCGCTGTCGCGCATGATCACCGTCGCGCTCGATCCTGGCCACGGCGGCGAAGACCCGGGCGCCACCGGCCGCGCAGGCACCCACGAGAAAGACGTGGTGCTGCGCATCGCGCGCGCGCTCAAGGCCAAGATCGACAAGCAGCCCAATATGCGGGCCATGCTCACGCGCGACGGCGATTATTTCGTGCCGCTGCACGTGCGCGTGCAGAAGGCGCGGCAGGTGCAGGCCGACCTGTTCGTGTCGGTCCACGCCGATGCCTGGGTGCGGCCGGACGCGCGCGGATCGTCGGTGTTCGCGCTGTCGGAACACGGCGCCAGCAGCACCGCCGCGCGCTGGCTGGCCGCCAAGGAAAACGCGTCCGACCTGATCGGCGGCATCAACATCGGCAGCCAGGACAAGCAGATCGCCCGCGTGCTGCTCGACCTGTCGACCACCGCCCAGATCAACGACTCGCTCAAGCTGGGCCGCGCGGTGCTCGACGAATTGTCGAACGTCAACCGGCTGCACAAGGGGCGGGTCGAACAGGCCGGCTTCGCGGTGCTGAAGGCGCCCGACATCCCGTCGATCCTGATCGAGACGGCGTTCATCAGCAATCCGGAAGAGGAAAAGCGGCTGAAGGACGCGTCCTACCAGGACAGCATGGCCACCGCCATCATGCAGGGGATAGGCCGGTATTTCGCCCGCAACCCGCCTCTCGCGAAGAACCGGCTGACCTGAACCGCGGCGGCGCCGTCCATCAGGACGGCGCCGAGCCGCCCTTCGTGCGCAGCTGGCGCAGGCCTTTCCACAGCACGCCCAGCGCCACCGGCACGATGGCGGCGGCCAGGCCGATCAGGACGATGGTGTTCAGGTGCTCGCGCACCAACGGCAGGTTGCCGAAGAAGTAGCCGGCCAGCACCAGCAATACCACCCAGAGCACCGCGCCCACCACGTTGAACAGCTGGAACCGGGCGAATCCCATGTAGGCCACGCCGGCCACGAAGGGCGCGAAGGTCCGCACGATGGGCAGGAAGCGCGCCATCACCAGCGTCTTGCCGCCGTGCCGCTCGTAGAAGGCATGCGTCTTGAGCAGGGCCTGGCGGTCGAGGAAGCGGATGTTGTGCGAGAACACTTTCGGCCCGATGTAGCGGCCCACCATGTAATTCACGGTATTGCCCAGCACCGCGGCCACGGCCAGCAGCGCGATCAGCAGGCCGGCGTCCAGCGCGCCCGAGGCCGCGAATGCGCCGGCGATGAACAGCAGCGAATCGCCGGGCAGGAAAGGCAGCACCACCAGGCCGGTTTCGGCGAACACGATCAGGAACAGGACCAGATAGATCCAGGCGCCGTACTGGGCGACCCAGACGCCCAGCGTCTGGTCGATGTGCAGCAGCATGGTCAGCAATTCGGGCATTGGAGCTTCCTGGAAGGAACGAAGTACGCCGGGCAAGCGTGCACTATAGCCGACCCGTATGACGGACCGGACGGCCTGCGCGCATGCCGCGACCTATAATTCGGTATGACCGAACGCCGCCCCATCGCCCCCCTGCCCGACCTGCTGGTCAGCCAGATCGCCGCCGGCGAAGTCATCGAGCGCCCGGCCTCCGTGCTGAAGGAATTGATGGAAAACGCCATCGACGCCGGCGCGCGGGCGATCGAGGTGCGGCTGGAGGGCGGCGGCATCCGGCGCATCGCGGTCATCGACGACGGCCATGGCATTCCGGCCGGCGAACTGCCGCTGGCCGTGGCGCGCCATGCCACCAGCAAGGTCCGCTCGCTGCAAGAGCTGGAATCGGTGGCCTCGATGGGGTTTCGCGGCGAGGCGCTGGCCTCGATCGCCTCGGTGGCCCGGCTCACGCTCACGTCGCGCACGGCCGATGCCGAGCACGCGTGGCAGTGGCATGACGGCGAGGTCGGCCCGGCCGCCGGGCAGCCCGGCACCACGGTCGACGTGAGGCAGCTGTTCGACTCGGTGCCGGCGCGCCGCAAATTCCTGAAATCCGAGAACACCGAATTCGCGCATTGCGTCGAGGCCTTCGAACGCATCGCGCTGGCCCATCCGCAGCTGGCGTTCCGGCTGTTCCACCACGACCGCGCCCACCAGCAGCGCCCGCCTGCCGGCGCGCTGCGCCGCGTGTACGACATCCTGGGCAGCGAGTTCGCCGAGGGCGGGCTGCCGATCGAGGCCGATGCCGGCGCGGTCCGGCTGCGCGGCGTGGTGTCGCGGCCCACGGCATCGCGCGCGCGGGCCGACAGGCAATACCTGTACGTCAACGGCCGCTACGTGCGCGACCGCACGGTCAGCCACGCCTTGCGCACGGCCTATGCCGACGTGCTGCATGGCGACCGGCAGCCGGCCTTCGTGCTGTTCCTCGACATCGATCCGGCCGCGGTGGACGTCAACGTGCATCCGGCCAAGCATGAAGTGCGCTTCCGCGACAGCGGCGCCGTCCACCGTTTCGTCGCGCAGGCGGTGGGGCGGGTGCTGGCCCATGCGGCCGGCGCGTCCCCGCCGGCCGCAACGCCATCGGCCACGTCGCCGATACCGGCAGAGCCGGCGTCCACCCCGCCCCACTCCGGCTCGGCCGAACCGGCGCCGCCGGCGCCGCCGCGCACGCAGCTGCCGTTCCGGCTGCACGATGCCGCGCCCGGCTATCGTGCCGGCCCGGCCTACCGGCCGGCGCTGGGCGAGCGGCTGCTGGCCCTGAACGAGCCGCTGCCGGGGCCGGCCTCGATTCCGCCTGACGGTTCAAATCAGGTCGTGGCCGATTCCGGTGGCCCGCAAACCGCCGCGCTCGCCGGCGAAGCGGCCCATCCGTTCGCGTCCGGCCGTGCCGGCGGTTTCGACGCTGCCGACGGCGCGGCCGGGCTTGCCGCGCGGCTGGCCCAATCTGCCGCCCGGCCGCTGCCGGCCGGCGAACACCCGCTCGGGATGGCCATCGCGCAGCTGCATGGGGTGTACGTGCTGGCGCAGAACGCGCTCGGGCTGGTGGTGGTGGACATGCACGCGGCGCACGAACGGATCGTCTACGAAGGGCTGAAGGCCGCGCTCGACGAGCAGGGCGTGCCGCGCCAGAACCTGTTGGTGCCGGTGGTGTTCCGCGCGTCGGCGGCCGATGTCGCGCTGGTCGAGGAGCAGGCCGGCGCGCTTGGTTCGCTCGGCTTCGAGCTGCGGCCGGCCGGGCCGGCGTCGATCGCCGTGCGCGCGGTGCCCGCCGCGCTGGCCCATACCGATATCGAGCACCTGGCGCGCGAGGTGCTGCGCGATTTCGCCGAGGTGGGCGCATCGCGGCTGCTGACCGAGCAGCGCAACGAGCTGCTCGCGACGATGGCCTGCCACGGCGCGGTGCGCGCCAACCGGCGGCTGACGCTGGACGAGATGAATGCGCTGCTGCGCCAGATGGAAGCAACCGAGCGTGCCGACCAATGCAATCACGGCCGGCCGACCTGGATCCAGCTCACGGTAGCGGACCTCGACCGCCTGTTCCTGCGTGGAAGGTGATGCCTGCCTTGCAGCCTGCGGCCGCTTCCCCAGGCGCGGCACTGGCGGACCGGCGAAGCCGGATCCGCTGTGCCCTGGGTCGGCGGCATCGGAGACGTGCGGGGAAGGGCGTGCGAGGCACGGTGAACGACTGAGATGAAATCAATTTCTTCGCGCTTCGAACCGCCGGTGTTGTGCCTGACGGGCCCGACCGCGGCGGGCAAGAGCGCTGCGGCGCTCGCGATCGCGGCGCGTTGGCCGATCGAGATCGTCAACGTGGATTCGGCCACCATCTATCGGGGCATGGACATTGGTACGGCCAAGCCGGATGCGGCCGAGCGCGCCGCGGTGCCGCAGCATCTGCTCGACATCAAGGATCCGTCGGAGAGCTTTTCGGCCGGCCAGTTCCGCGCCGCCGCGCTGGCGCTGATCGCCGGCATCCGTGCGCGCGGCCGCACGCCGCTGCTGGCGGGGGGCACGATGATGTACTTCAAGGCGCTGCGCGACGGCCTGGATACGCTGCCGCCGGCCGACCCGCGGCTGCGCGCGGAGCTCGACGCGCAGGCCGCGCGGCTGGGCTGGCCCGCGCTGCATGCGCGCCTGGCTGAAGTCGATCCGCCCACCGCGGCGCGGCTGTCGCCCAACGACAGCCAGCGCATCCAGCGCGCGCTCGAAATCCATGCCCTGACCGGCCGCCCGATGTCGGCGCTGCTGACCCGCGATGCGGCCCGCCCGGACGACACGCCGGATCCTGGCGATCCGCACGACGCCCGCGGCCCGGGAGGCCGGTCGCCACGTTATGTGGACATCAGCCTGGAACCGTCCGACCGCGCGGCGCTGCACGCGCGGATCGGGCGGCGCTTCGACGCCATGCTCGACGCCGGCCTGCTGGAGGAAGTGCGCCGGCTGTACGAACGCGGCGACCTGCATCCGGGGCTGCCGTCGATCCGCTGCGTCGGCTATCGCCAGGCCTGGGCGCATCTGGCGGGCGAAACTTCGCATGCCGCGATGCGCGAACAGGCGATCGCCGCCACCCGCCAGCTGGCCAAGCGCCAACTCACCTGGCTGCGCGCGCTGCCGGCGCGCCGCGTCGTGGATTGCCTGGCCGGCGACGCCGCGGCCCGCGTGGTCGATCTGGCCGCGGCCGTGCTGGAGCCGGCGGGCCGCTCGTAGCGGCCGTCCGCCGCTTCCGCTCTGCTATGCTCTTCGCTGCGCGGCATGCCGCCGCGCGCCACACGCGAAGATTCATGGACAGGTACTGGAGCAGCGTCGCTCGCCAACTGACGCCCTACGTTCCCGGCGAACAGCCCAAGATCGAAGGGCTGATCAAGCTGAACACCAACGAGAACCCTTATCCGCCCTCGCCGCTGGCGCTGGAGGCGATCCGGCATGCGGCGGCGGCGTCGCTGCGCCTGTACCCGGATCCCGACGCCACCGCGTTCAAAGAGGCGGTCTCGCGCTTCCACGGCGTGCCGGTCAGCCACGTGTTCGCCGGCAACAGTTCCGACGAAGTGCTGGCCCATACCTTCGCCGCGCTGCTCAAGCACGACCTGCCGCTGCTGTTCCCCGACGTCACCTACAGCTTCTATCCGGTGTACTGCGGCCTGTACGGCATCGACTACCGCACCGTGCCGGTCGACGCCGGCCTGAACATCCGCATCGCCGACTACGCGCAGCCCAACGGCGCGATCGTCTTCCCCAACCCCAACGCGCCCACCGGCCAGCCCCTGCCGCTGTCCGACATCGAATCGCTGCTGGCCGCGCACCCCGGCTCGGTGATCGTGATCGACGAAGCCTACGTCGACTTCGGCGGCGAGTCGGCCGTGCCGCTGGTGGCCCGCCACCCCAACCTGCTGGTGGTGCAGACGCTGTCGAAGTCGCGCTCGCTGGCCGGGCTGCGGGTGGGCTTCGCGATCGGCCAGCCGCACCTGATCGAGGCGCTGGAGCGGGTCAAGAGCAGCTTCAATTCCTACCCGCTCGACCGCCTGGCCATCGCCGGCGCCGCGGCGGCGATGGACGACCGCGCCTACTTCGACCAGACGCGGCAGGCCGTCATCGCCACGCGCGAGCGCCTGGTCGTGCAGCTCAAGGCCCTGGGCATGGAAGTGCTGCCGTCGGCGGCCAACTTCGTGTTCGCGCGGCATCCGGCCCATGCCGGCCCGGCGCTGCATGCGGCGCTGCGCGAACGCAAGGTGCTGGTTCGCCATTTCTCGAACGCGCGCATCATCGACTGGCTGCGCATCAGCGTCGGCACCGACGAGGAATGCGCGCTGCTGGTGGCGGCGCTGGCCGAGATCGTCGGCTAGCGGCGGGCGCCGGCCCGCTGGCCGGCGACCTTCCTCAGGCCACCACGGTCTGCGGCTGCCCCGGCCGCTGCTCGACGATCTCGCCGATGCGCCACACGGTTTCGCCCTGCTCGCGCAGCGTGGCCGCCACCGCGTCGGCGTCGGCTGCGGCCACCACGGCCACCATGCCGATGCCGCAGTTGAACACCCGGTGCATTTCGGTTTCGTCCACGCCGCCTTCGCGCTGCAGCCAGTCGAACAGCGCGGGGCGGGTCCAGGCGTCGCGCCGCAGGCTGGCCGCCAGGCCGGGCTTGAGGATGCGCGGCACGTTGTCGAGCAGGCCGCCGCCGGTGATGTGGGCCAGCCCCTTGATGTCGTGCCGGGCCAGCGCCGCCAGCACCTGCTTCACATAGATGCGGGTGGGGGCCATGACCACGTCGCGCAGCGGCTGGCCGTGGAAATCCTGCTCGGGCCGGGCGCCCGCGCGTTCGAGGATCTTGCGCACCAGCGAATAGCCGTTCGAATGCGCGCCGCTGGAGGCCAGGCCCAGCACCGCGTCGCCCGGCTGGATGCGGCTGCCGTCGATGATCTTGGACTTTTCCACCGCGCCCACCGCGAAGCCGGCCAGGTCGTATTCGCCGTCGGGGTACATGCCCGGCATTTCGGCGGTTTCGCCGCCGATCAGCGCGCAGCCGGCCAGTTCGCAGCCGCGCGCCACGCCACCCACCACCGCGGCCGCGGTGTCGACCGACAGGCGGCCGCAGGCGAAATAATCCAGGAAGAACAGCGACTCGGCGCCCTGCACCAGGATGTCGTTGACGCTCATCGCGACCAGGTCGATGCCGACGGTGTCGTGCTTGTCCCAGGCGAAGGCCAGGCGCAGCTTGGTGCCGACGCCGTCGGTGCCCGACACCAGCACCGGCTCGCGGTATTTCTTGGGCACTTCGAACAGGGCGCCGAACCCGCCGATGCCGGCCAGGACGCCGTCGCGCAGGGTGCGGCGGGCGAGCGGCTTGATGCGCTCGACCAGGGCATCGCCGGCATCGATGTCGACGCCGGCGTCGCGATAGGTGAGTGGGGAAGCGCTGGGAGGGTTCGAGGACATGGAATCAACCGAAATGTGGGGCCGCCGGAGTGGCTCCGGAACGTGAAAAGGGCCGAACCGGGGGATTTTGCCCGGAAAACCCGTCGCGACGCGCGCGAAAGCTATAATTTTACGATGACCGATACACGAGCGCGGCGCCCGCGGGCGCCGGACCGGAACTCGACCCGCCCTGGCCTGTCGCCCGTCCGATGAAGCAGTTGCTACTCGACGTGCTGGCCGAACCGGCGCCGTCGCTGGAAAACTACGTTGCCGGCCTCAACGCCGAAGCCGTCGCCGCGCTGCGCGGCCTGGCGGCGGGCCGCGCCGTCTACCTGTGGGGCCCGGAGGGCTGCGGCCGCACGCACCTGCTCCGGGCCTGGGCCGAAGGGCAGCCAGGCGCCGTCTACCTGGACGCCAATGCGCCGATCGACGTGTTCCAGGCCCTGGCCGAAGACGATGCCTCGGCGGCCGACGTCGCCCGCGTCGCGGTCGACGACCTGCACCGCCTGGACGACGCCCGGCGCGCGGCGGTGTTCACCCTGTACAACCGCTGGCGCGAGGCGGGCGCCGGCAGCCGCGCGATCGCGCTGGCGGCCGCCGGCGACCGCGCGCCGGCCGCGATGCCGCTGCGCGAAGACCTGCGCACCCGGCTCGGCTGGGATCTGGTGTTCCGGCTCGGCGTGCTGTCCGACGCCGACAAGGAAGCGGCGCTGCAGCGCCAGGCCGCGGCCCGCGGCCTGCAGCTGCCGCCCGAGATGGTGCGCTGGATCCTGACCCATTACGAACGCGACATGCGGCGCCTGACCGCGCTGCTGGCCGCGCTGGACCACTACTCGCTGCAGACGCGGCGCCCCGTCACCCTGCCGACGCTGCGCGCGATGCTGGCCGAACACACGAATACCCCGTTGCCCGATACCTCTCACTCTTGCGCGCCATGACCGCCCTGCCCGCTCCCGCCCGTCTGGCGCTGTTCGACCTGGACCATACCCTGCTTCCGCTCGACAGCGATTACCATTGGGCCGCCTTCCTCGCCCGCAACGGCCGCGTCGGCGATCCCGAAGCGGCGCGCGCCCGCAACGAAGAACTGATGCAGCGCTACGACGCCGGCCTGCTGACTGCGGTGGAATCGGCCGAGTTCATGCTGGGCCTGCTGGCCCGCAATACGCCGTTCGACCTCGCGCTGTGGCACGAGGAATTCATGGCCGAGGTGATCCGCCCGGCCATCCGGCCCGAGGCGATCGATCTTGCGCGCCGCCACCTGGAAGCGGGCGACCTGTGCGCGGTGGTGACCTCCACCAACGCCTTCGTCACCGCCCCCATCGCCCGCGCCTTCGGCATCCCCACGCTGCTGGCCACCGATCCCGAATACGTCAACGGCCGCCACACCGGCCGCATCTCGGGCACGCCCTGCTTCCGCGAGGGCAAGGTGGTGCGCGTGCGCGAATGGCTGGACGGCCTGGGCCTGCCGCTGGCAGGCTTTGCACGATCCTTTTTCTACAGCGACTCGATGAACGACGTGCCGCTGCTCGAGGCCGTGACCGATCCGGTCGCCGTCAACCCGTCGGCGGCCCTGCGCGAACTGGCGCGCCAGCGCAACTGGCCCATCCTGGACTTGTTCGCATGATCAAGAAACTCATCAGCAAGCTGTTCACGCCGCGGGCGCCGCGCCCGATCCTCAGCGTCAAGCGGCACGCGCCGCTGCGCGTGCCGCAGTCCCAGCACGGCATCGACCGCAAGCTGGTGTCGCGCCACGCGATCAAGGTGTGCGACGTGCTGCACGAGCACGGCTACCAGGCCTACATCGTGGGCGGCGCGGTGCGCGACCTGATCGCCGGCGCCCAGCCCAAAGACTTCGACGTCGCCACCGACGCCACGCCCGAGCAGGTGCAGCCGCTGTTCCGCCGCGCGCGCATCATCGGCCGCCGCTTTCGCCTGGTACACGTGGTGTTCGGCCAGGAGATCATCGAGACCTCCACCTTCCGCGCGCCAGGCAACGGCGAGCAGACCACCGACGAGCACGGCCGCATCCTGCGCGACAACGTGTTCGGCACGCTGGAGGAAGACGCCGCGCGCCGCGACTTCACGCTGAACGCGCTGTACTACGACCCCGCCACCGAGATCGTGATCGACTACCACGGCGGCGTGGCCGACCTGAAGAACAAAGTGGTCAACATGATCGGCGACCCGGCCCGCCGCTATCGCGAAGACCCGGTGCGCATGCTGCGCGCCATGCGCTTCGCCTCCAAGCTGGGCTGCGACATCGCCCCCGCCACGCTGGCGCCGATCCACGAACTGGCGCCGCTGATCGAGAACGTGCCGGCGTCACGCCTGTTCGACGAAATGCTCAAGATGCTGACCTGCGGCCATGCCATGGCCTGCCTGCGCCAGCTGCGCGCGCAGGGCCTGCACAAGGGGCTGCTGCCGCTGCTCGACGTGATCCTGGAGCAGCCGGGCGGCGAACGCTTCGTCGAACTGGCGCTGGAACGTACCGACCAGCGCGTGCAGGCCGGCAAGTCGGTCAGCCCGAGCTTCCTGTTCGCCGCGCTGCTGTGGCAGCTGGTGTACCGCCGCTGGCAGCAGTACCAGGCCGACGGCGAGCTGCCGATGCCGGCGCTGGGCCTGGCGGTGGATTCGGTGCTGGATGCGCAGACCGAAAAGCTGGCCATCCAGCGGCGCTTCGTGTCCGACATGCGCGAGATCTGGTTCATGCAGCCGCGCTTCGACCGCCGCGCCGGCAAGGCGGCCTGGCGCATGATCGAACAGCCGCGCTTCCGCGCCGCGTGCGACTTCCTGCAGCTGCGCGCGGCGGCTGGCGAGGTCGATGCGGCGCTGGCGCAATGGTGGATGGACCTGGCCGACGCCGACGACGGCACCCGCGCCAGGATGCTGGAAGAAGCCGCGCGCCAGCCGCGCAGCGGCGACGCCCCGGCCCGCAAGCGGCGCCGGCGCCCGGCCAAGCCGCGGCCCGACGGCCAGGGCGGCCAGGAAGGCGGCGCGCCGGCGGCGGGGTGAGCGCGCCCGCCCGGCCGCCCGAAGGGGGCACGCCCTCCCACGGAAAGGATGCCGGGCAGCGGGGCGGGAGGAGTCCTCGATGAAAGATTTCCATACGGCGTGGATCGGACTGGGCGCCAACCTCGGCGAGCCGGCGCAGACGCTGCGCCGGGCGCTCGACGAACTGGGCGCGCATCCCGCGGTGGAAGACTGCCGCGTCTCGGGCTTCTACCGCACCCGGCCGGTCGATGCCGGCGGCCCCGACTACGTCAACGCCGCGGCACGCCTGTCCACCCGGCTGGCGCCGCTCGAACTGCTGGATCTGCTGCAGGACATCGAAAACCGCCACGGCCGCAGCCGGCCCTACCGCAACGCGCCGCGCACGCTCGATCTCGACCTGCTGCGCTACGACGGCCTGCGCTGCGACGGACCGCGGCTGACGCTGCCGCATCCCCGCATGCACCAGCGCGCCTTCGTGCTGCGCCCGCTGCTCGACCTGGACCCGGACATGACGCTGGCGCAGGGACGTGTCGACGCGCTGCTGCGCGCCTGCGGCGACCAGGGCATCGAACCGCTATAGCGGCTGCCTCAGAACTCGAACAGCGGCCGCCACCGGGCTAGTTTCTGCTCGAAGGAATACATCGCCGCCGCCGGCGACGACGATGGCAGCCGGTACACCGCGTAGCCGTGGTCGGCCAGGTGCCGACCCAGTTTCCACGACAAGCCGCCGTTGAAGCCGATGCGCTCCAGCGCCGGCGCGTGCTCGCGCAGATAGCGGGCCAGCGGATTGACGCTGGCCTCGGTAACCGCCGAGTCCAGGCTGCCCACCCGGCGGCACTCCGCCACCACGTCCCAGATGCCGACGCGGCGCCGCGCCACCTCGGCCACCCGCTGCGCATAAGGCAACGAGGCCAGGTCGCAGCCCAGGCAGGCACCGAGCAGGCGCCAGAACTGGTTGCGCGGATGGGCGTAGTACTGCCCCTGGGCCAGCGAAGCCACGCCCGGGAAACTGCCCAGCAGCAGGATGCGGGCGTTGCCGGGCAGCACCGGCGGGAAGCCGCTCAGGCGGGGATCGGCGGGCAGCCCGGGGCAGGCGGGAGTAGTCTTGGCCATGCGGTCTTAGCGGCGCATCGCCGGCATCAGCGACCGCGCCCATTTGCGGGCCGGCAGCAAATACTGCTGCTCCACCGTCTCGGCGCGCGCCAGCACGGCCGCGGCGTCGACCTGCAGCGGCGGCCCGGCGAACGCCAGCGCCACGCGGTTGCCTTCGTCGATCTCGGGCAGCAGCGCCACCCGGCCGTCGAAGGCTTCGTTCAGGTGGGCGATGTTGGGTTCGAAACTGTCGTGCGAGCCGAACAGGTTGACGGCGACCACGCCGGCCTGCGCACGGCCGCCGACGACCTGCCGGCAGCCGCGGTAGAACTCGACCGAGTCGCGCACCGGGCCGCGGGCCTCGGCGTCGTACAGGTCGACCATCAGCACCGGACAGCTGCCGCGCTGCGCGATGTCGGCCACCCAGTCGCCGGCGTCGGCATGGACCACCTCGAACCGTTCGTCGTCTTCCGGCACCCGGAACAGCATGCGGCAGGCGGCCGTCACGCGCGGATTCCACTCCACCGCGCGCACCGGGCTGCCGGTATGGGCCAGGCAGAAACGCACCAGCGAACCCGCGCCCAGGCCCAGCACGCCGATGGCCGACGGCGCCTCGGGAGGATCGAGAAACAGCAGCCAGGCCATCATCTGGCGCGTGTATTCCAGCACCAGCCGGTCGGGCTTGCGCAGCGACATCGCGCCCTGGATCCAGGGCGTGCCGAAATGCAGGTAGCGGATGCCCTGTTGCTCGGAAAACGTGGGTTCGTCGAGGGGGCCGGGAGCGGTGCGCCGTAGCGGCATGCGGCGCAGGCTCACCGGTGTGCCTTCCCTGGAGCGGCCGGGCGCGCGGCGGTCAAGGCTGGCCCAGCAGCAGCCGGTTCACGCGCTGCACGAAGGCGGCCGGATCGTCCAGCGGCGCGCCTTCGGCCAGCTGCGCCTGTTCCAGCAGCAGGCTGGCCCAGGCATCGAACTCGGCCTCGGGCGCGGCGTTGACGCGGGCGATCAGCGCATGGCCGGGGTTGATCTCGAGAATGGGCCGGGAGGCGGGCGCCTCCTGGCCGGCCGCGCGCAGCAGGCGCTGCAGGTGCTGGCTCATGTCCTGCTCGTCGACCACCACGCACGATGGCGAATCCACCAGCCGGAAGCTGACGCGGACATCGTGCACGCGCTCGCCCAGCGCCGTCTTCAGGCGCTCGACCAGGGGCTTGAATTCCTCGGTCACGTCGTTCTGGCGCTTTTTCTCGTCTTCGTCGGCCAGCGCGCCCAGGTCCAGCCCGCCCTTGGCGATCGACACCAGCGGCTTGCCGTCGAATTCGGTCACGAAGGACAGCATCCACTCGTCCACGCGGTCGGTCAGCAGCAGCACTTCGATGCCCTTCTTGCGGAAGATCTCCAGATGCGGGCTGCTGTTGGCAGCGGCGAAGGTCTCGGCGGTCACGTAGTAGATCTTGTCCTGGCCGTCCTTCATGCGGGACACGTAATCGGCCAGCGATACCGTCTGCTCGTTGCCCGCATGGGTGGAGGCAAAGCGCAGCAGGCGCACGATGCGCTCGATGTTGGCGGCGTCCTCGCCCACGCCTTCCTTCAGCACCTGGCCGAAGGCGGCCCAGAAGGTGGCGTAGTCTTCCTTGCGGTTCTCGGCCAGGTCTTCCAGCAGGCCCAGCACGCGCTTGGCGCTGCCTTCGCGGATCGCGCGCACGTCGCGGCTTTCCTGCAGGATCTCGCGCGAGACGTTCAGCGGCAGGTCGGCCGAGTCGATCACGCCGCGCACGAAGCGCAGGTAGCCGGGCAGCAGCTGTTCGGCGTCGTCCATGATGAACACGCGCCGCACGTACAGGCTCACGCCGTTCTTCTTGTTGCGGTCCCACATGTCGAACGGCGCGCGGCGCGGCACGTACAGCAGCTGCGTGTATTCGGTGCGGCCTTCGACCCGGTTGTGGGTCCAGGCCAGCGGGCCTTCGAAGTCGTGCGCCACGTGCTTGTAGAACTCGGCGTACTGCTCGTCGGTGATGTCGGACTTGCTGCGCGTCCACAGCGCGCTGGCCTGGTTGACGGTTTCTTCCTCGTCCTTGAGCACCGATTCGGATTTCTCGGCGTCCCATTCCTCTTTCTGCATGCGGATGGGCAGCGAGATGTGGTCGGAATAGCGGCGCAGGATCTCGCGCAGCCGCCACGACGACAGGAAGCCGTCCTCGCCCTCGCGCAGCGTCAGCACCACGTCGGTGCCGCGGCCTTCCTTGACGGCCGGGGCGATGGTGAACTCGCCGTCGCCGGTGGATTCCCAGCGGATCGCCTGGTCGGCCGGCAGGCCGGCGCGGCGGCTCAGCACCGTGACCCTGGCGGCGACGATGAAGGAGGAATAGAAGCCGACGCCGAACTGGCCGATCAGTTGCGCGTCTTTCTGCTTGTCGCCGGTGAGCCGGCTGAAGAATTCGCGGGTGCCCGAGCGCGCGATGGTGCCGAGGTTGGCCACCGCCTCGTCGCGGCTCATGCCGATGCCGTTGTCGGAGATGGTGATGGTGCGCGCCGCCTTGTCGAACAGGACGCGGATGCCCAGATCGGCGCCGCCTTCCAGCAGCTCGGGGTGGTCGATCGCCTCGAAGCGCAGTTTGTCGCAGGCGTCGGAGGCGTTGGAGATCAGCTCGCGCAGGAAGATTTCCTTGTTGCTGTACAGCGAGTGGATCATCAAGTGCAACAGCTGCTTGACTTCGGTCTGGAAACCCAGAGTCTCGGTGGTGTTGTCGGTCTGGCTCATGGTGTCGGACGAAGGAATAGGCGCAAACGCATAGGATATCGTGACAGGAGCCCCAATTTTCAAGCAGCCCATCCAGGACGCCGCGGATCCGGCTCCGCCGGTCCGCCGACGTCGCCCCTTGAGGGGAGCGGCCGCAGGCCGCCAGGGGTGGGCCTTTCTTCCGGTCCGCCAGCGTCGCCCCCGTCGGGGGCGCGCGAAGCGCGTAGGGGGGCCCTCTACGCAGCCAGCAGCAACCGGCTGGTGACGGGAACGCCGGCCATCAGGAACTCCATCTGGTCGGCCAGGATCCGGCGGTTGCGCAGGATCATGCCCTCCCAGCGGTTGGGCCGGTACGGCAGGTACAGCAGCGGCATGCCGGCCTGCTCGGGCGTGCGGTTGGCCTTGCGCTGGTTGCACGAACGGCAGGCGGTGACGATGTTTTCCCAGGTGTTGGCGCCGCCGCGCGACTCGGGCGTGACGTGCTCGATGGTGAGGTCGTGCTCGGCGAAGTGGCCGCCGCAGTAGCCGCAGATGTATTTGTCGCGCGCGAACAGCCGTTCGCGGCTGACGCTGATGGACGCGCTGCGGTCGCCGCGGAACTCGCGGCCGCGCACGGCGATGATGCTGGCCGTGCTGACGGTGGAAACCAGGCCGGTGAGATGGTTGGTGCCGCCGCGGTACGTGACGATGGTTTCGCCCAGTTCCCATGCCACCCGGTCTGCCACGTGCAGGCTGATGGCTTTGTCGATATCCACCCAACGGACCGGCGTGCCGGCGACATCGAGCGCGAGAACCAGGTGAGCCACGATCATCTCCCGAAAGTGTTGCGAAACGGGGGACCAGGCGCCTTGCGGCCGCCCGGCCACTGTATCCATATACAGCACATCGGTGACCGAAGCAAGACAGGCGTCAGTCCCCTGGCGCGCGCACCAGCCAATGGCCGTCGCGCCAGACGCGCGATTCGCCGTGTTTCATGACGAAGAAATCGTCTTCCGACAGGCCGGCGGCGTGACGCGCGGCAGCGAGGTCGCGCGGCGGCTGGTCGAGCGCCTCGTCGGTCAGCGCGAAAGTGCCCCAGTGGATGGCCACCGCCGCGCGGGCGCGCACGTCGCTGCGCGCCTGCACGGCTTCGGCGGGGTTGACGTGCTGGGGCGCCATGAACCAGCGCGGCTCGTAGGCGCCGATCGGCAGCGCCGCCAGGTCGAAGGGGCCGGCCCGTTCGCCGATGTCGCGCAGGTCTTGCGAGTAGCCGAAGTCGCCGCCGAACAGGAAGCGCAGCGCCGGCTCGCGCACCTGCACCGACCACGCGCCCCACAGCGATTCGTTGCGGTCGAACGGCGTGCGCGCGCTCCAGTGCTGCACCGGCAGCAGCGTGAAGGTAACCGGCCCCACCACCGTCTGCCCCCACCAGTCCAGCGGCCGCAGTTCGGTGGCGGCCGGCACGTTGATGCGGAACCAGACGTCGACGCCGAGCGGCACCATGAACACCGGCGGGCCGCCCTTCTGCGCCGCCAGCGCGCGCACGGAAGCCAGGTCGAGGTGGTCGTAGTGGCTGTGCGAGATCACCACGGCGTCGATGTGCGGCAGGTCGGCCAGGGCCAGGCCGGGCGGCTGGTAGCGCTTCGGCCCCAGGAACGACAGCGGCGAGGCCCGCTCCGAGAACATCGGATCGGTCAGCAGGTTGAAGCGTCCGGCCTGCAGCAGCAGCGTCGAATGGCCGACCCAGGTGATGCGGACGTCGTTCGACGGCGCCTTGATCCACGGCACGTCGGCCGCCACCGGCGCCAGCGGATCGGTCGGCGGCGGCGGCAGGCCGTCGCGGCGGCGCTCGATCTGCCAGCGCCAGAAATCCGCCGAACCCGGCGTGGCATGCGGGTAATTGTTGCGGAAGCCGTCGGGCCGGTGATGCGCCAGGTTCGGGTCGTAGTAGGGATTGACCCGCGTGCAGCCGGCCAGCAGCGCGGCCGCCGCCAGCAGCGCCGACCATGGCGTCGACCGCGGACGGCGGCGCGCCATGGGCTAGAACACCGGCGACAGGACGGGCTGCTTGGGCCTGACGTCGAGCAGCCGGCCCTTGCGCGCCCGCTTGCCCGCGTAGACGGCGAGCGCCGGCCCGGCCAGCACGTCTTCCACCGGCTTGTTGCGGTAGATGCCCGCCACGCGCAGTCCGCCGGGGCCGATCGGCACCACCTGTTCCAGCGTGTCCTTCGGGTCGAGGTCGATCAGCGTGGTGCCGCGGCCGCCGGAGGCCAGCACCTTGACCTCGTCCAGGCCGATCACCAGGAAACGGCCGCGCGCCGACAGCAGCGCGACCGACTCGGCGGCCGGCGCCACCGGCACCGGGCGCTGCGGCTCGTCGCCGTCGTCGAGCGACATGAACTGCTTGCCGCCGCGCTGCCGGGTCTGCATGTCGCCCAGCCGGGTCATGAAGCCGAGGCCGGCGCGGGTGGCCAGCAGCCAGCGGCTGTCGGCCGCCGCCGCGATCATGTGCAGGATGCGCGAGCCGGGCTCCAGATCGATCAGCGTGGTGACCGGCACGCCGTCGCCGCGCGCCGACGGCAGCGCGTTGACCGCCACCGAATAGACCCGGCCGGTGCTCGACAGCGCGACCAGCGCGTCGGTGGTGCGGCACTCGAAGGCGCCGTACAGCGCGTCGCCCGCCTTGAAGGTGAACAGGCCGGCGTCGTGGCCGTGGCCCTGGCGGGCCCGCAGCCAGCCCTTCTGCGACACGATCACGGTGACGGGTTCGTCGATCACGCGCGCTTCCACCGAGGCGCGCTCGGCCGCCTCGATCAGCGTGCGGCGCTCGTCGCCGTACTGCTTGGCGTCGGCCTCGATCTCGCGCACGATCAGCCGCCGCAGCGACGCCGGACTGCCCAGCAATTCTTCCAGCTTGCCGCGTTCGGCCTTGCGCTCTTCCAGCTCTTTCTCGATGCGGAAGCCTTCGAGCCGGGCCAGCTGGCGCAGCCGCATTTCGAGGATGTCTTCGGCCTGGCGGTCGGACAGCTCGAAGGCGGCCATCAGCGCCGGCTTGGGCTCGTCGGATTCGCGGATGGTCTTGATCACCTCGTCCACATTGAGGTAGACCACCATGCGCCCCTCGAGCACGTGGATGCGGTCGTTGACCTTGTCGAGCCGGTGGCGGGTGCGGCGGGTGACGGTGTCGGTGCGGAAGGCCAGCCATTCCGTCAGGATTTCGCGCAGGCCCTTCTGGCGCGGCCGGCCGTCGTTGCCGACCATCACCAGGTTGACCGGCGCGCTGCTTTCCATCGAGGTATGGGCCAGCAGCATGTTGACGAATTCGTCGCGGTCCACGCGCGAAGTCTTGGGCTCGAACACCAGCCGCACGGCGGCGTCCTTGCCGGATTCGTCGCGTACCGCGTCGAGCAGGCCCAGCACCGTGGCCTTCAGCTGCTGCTGCTCGGCCGACAGGCTCTTCTTGCCGGCCTTGACCTTGGGATTGGTGAGTTCCTCGATCTCTTCCAGCACCTTCTGGCACGAGGTGGCCGGCGGCAGCTCGTGGACCACCAGCTGCCACTGGCCGCGCGCCATTTCCTCGAAGGTCCAGCGCGCGCGCACCTTGAGCGAGCCGCGGCCGGTGCGCATGATCTGCGCGATGTCGGCCTGGGGCGTGATGATCTGGCCGCCGCCGGGGAAGTCGGGGCCGGGCAGCAACGCGTGCAGCTCGTCGTCGGAAAGCTTCGGGTCCTTCAGCAGCGCGGCGGCGGCCTGCGCCACTTCGCGCAGATTGTGCGGGGGGATCTCGGTGGCCATGCCGACCGCGATGCCCGAGGCGCCGTTGAGCAGCACCATCGGCAGCCGCGCCGGCAGCTGTTTCGGTTCCTGGTAGGAGCCGTCGTAGTTGGGGATGAAGTCGACCGTGCCCTCGTCGAGCTCGTCCAGCAACAGGCGCGAGATCGGCGTCAGCCGGGCCTCGGTGTAGCGCATGGCCGCGGCGCCGTCGCCGTCGCGCGAGCCGAAATTTCCCTGGCCGTCGATCAGCGGGTAGCGCAGCGAGAAGCCCTGCGCCATGCGCACGAGGGCGTCGTAGGCGGCCTGGTCGCCATGCGGGTGGTATTTGCCGAGCACGTCGCCCACCACGCGGGCCGACTTGACCGGCTTGGCCGCGGGGCCCAGCCCCATGGCCTGCATCGCGTACAGGATGCGGCGCTGCACCGGCTTCTGGCCGTCGCCCACTTCCGGCAGCGCGCGGCCCTTGACCACCGATACGGCGTAGTCCAGGTAGGCCTGCTCGGCGTAGCGCGCCAGCGTGATGGCGGCGTCGCCGCCGGGGGTCTCGAACAGGCCGGGTTGTTGAGTGTCGGTCATCAGATATCCACCTCGGCCAGGTCACCCTTTTCTTCCAGCCAGGCGCGCCGCTGCGCGGCCTCGCCCTTGCCCATCAGCATGTCGAACATGCGCGTGGTCTGCGCCGCGTCGAGTTCGCCGTGGGTGACCGGCAGCAGGCGCCGGGTGTCGGGGTTCATCGTGGTTTCCCACAGCTGCTCCGGGCTCATCTCGCCCAGGCCCTTGAAGCGGCTGATGCTCCACGAGCCTTCGCGCACGCCCTCCTTGCGCAGCTTGTCTTCGGTGGCGACCAGTTCGCCGTCGTCCAGGCAGTACAGCTTGCGCGGCGGCCGCTTGCCCTGGGCCGGCACGTCGACGCGGAACAGCGGCGGGCGGGCGACGAACACGTGGCCGCGCTCGACCAGCGCCGGGAAGTGCCGGTAGAACAGCGTCAAGAGCAGCACCTGGATGTGCGAGCCGTCGACGTCGGCGTCCGACAGGATGCAGATGCGGCCGTAGCGCAGCCCGGACAGGTCGGGCGTGTCGCCCGGCGCGTGCGGATCGACGCCGATCGCCACCGCGATGTCGTGGATCTCGTTGTTGGCGAACAGGCGGTCGCGCTCGACTTCCCAGGCGTTGAGCACCTTGCCGCGCAGCGGCAGGATGGCCTGGAATTCCTTGTCGCGCCCCATCTTGGCCGAGCCGCCGGCCGAATCGCCCTCGACCAGGAACACTTCGGTGCGCGAGGCGTCGGAGCTTTCGCAGTCGGTCAGCTTGCCGGGCAATACCGCCACGCCCGAGCTCTTTCGCTTTTCGACCCGCTGCGCCGAGCGCACCCGGGTCTGCGCCTGGCGGATCGCCAGCTCGGCCAGCTTGCGGCCGTATTCCACGTGGGTGTTGAGCCACAGCTCGAGCGCGGGCTTGCAGAAGCCCGCCACCAGCCTCACCGCGTCGCGGCTGTTCAGCCGTTCCTTGATCTGGCCCTGGAATTGCGGGTCGAGCACCTTGGCCGACAGCACGAAACTGGCGCGGGCGAACACGTCTTCCGGCAGCAGCTTGACGCCCTTGGGCGTGAGGTTGTGCAGCTCGACGAAACCCTTGACGGCGTTGAACAGGCCGTCGCGCAGGCCGGCCTCGTGGGTGCCGCCGGCCGAGGTCGGGATCAGGTTGACGTAGGACTCGCGCACCACGTTGCCCTCTTCCGTCCAGGCCACCACCCACTGCGCGCCCTCGCCCTCGGCGAAGGTTTCGTGGTCGCGGCCGGCGAATTGCTCGCCTTCGAACAGCGGGATCACCAGCTCGGCGCCGGCCAGCGCCTCGGTCAGGTAGCCGCGCAGGCCCTGCTCGTACAGCCAGGTCTGGGTTTCGCCGGTTTTTTCCGTTTTCAGCGTGACGCGCACGCCGGGCAGCAGCACCGCCTTGCTGCGCAGCAGCCGCGCCAGGTCGGCCGTCGGGATGGCCGGGCTGTCGAAATATTTGGGGTCGGGCCAGCAGCGCACCCGGGTGCCGGATTTCTTGCGCGTGTCGGCCACCCTGGCCAGCGGCTCGACCACGTCGCCGTGGGCGAAGGCCAGCCGGTGGGTGGCGCCGTCGCGCCAGACGGTCACCTCCAGCCGCGACGACAGCGCATTGGTGACGGATACCCCCACCCCGTGCAGCCCGCCGGAGAAGGAATAGGCGCCGCCGCCCTGCTTGTCGAACTTGCCGCCCGCGTGCAGGCGGGTGTACACCAGCTCGACCACGGGGGCCTTTTCTTCCGGGTGCAGGCCGGTCGGAATGCCGCGGCCGTCGTCTTCGACCGTGACGCTGCCGTCGGCGTTGAGCGTGACCTGCAAGTGCTTGCCAAAGCCGGCCAGCGCCTCGTCGGCGGCGTTGTCGATGACTTCCTGCACGATGTGCAGCGGATTTTCCGTCCGTGTGTACATGCCCGGGCGCTGCTTGACGGGCTCCAGCCCCTTGAGCACCCGGATCGAAGCTTCGTTATAGCGAGTGGCCAACTTATCCCCTGCTACCTTGAAAATGTCGCCATTTTACGGACGAATCGCGACAGGGAAAGCGCCGCCCCTGGCGGGGGGCGCGTAAGCGCGCAGGGGTCACCTCACTACGGGTTCGATCGCGGCGGGATCCGGCGCGCCGGCGCGGCGCAGATGCAGGTCGAGTCCGCGCAGCAGGACCGTGATGGTGTCGAGCGCCGGCGTGGGAACGCCCACCGAACGCGCCAGCACCTGCATCTGGCCCAGCATCGGCTCGACCTCGAGCGGGCGGCCGAGCAGCGTGTCCTGCAGCATCGAGGGGCGCGACCCCTTGATGCGGGCCGGGTCGGTTTCGGCCTCGATGTCGACGTCCAGCTTCCAGCCCATGGCCTCGGACGCCGCCATCACCTCGCGGATCACCTGGGCCGCCAGCTCGCGCAGCCCGGGATCGCACAGCCGCTGGTAGGCGGTAAGCCGGGTCAGCGCGCAGAGCGGATTGCTGCAGGCGTTGATCACCAGCTTGTAGAGCAGTTCCGCGCGCAGGTCGCGCTGCATCGAGACGTCGACGCCGGCGGCGGCGAACAGGTCGTGCGCCTGCTGCAGCCGCGGCGAGATCGAGCCGTCGGGTTCGCCCAGCACGTACTGGTTGCGGGTATGGTTCTGGACCACGCCGGGCTCGATCACCTCGTTGGGCGAATACACCACGCCGCCGAGGGCGGCTTCGAAACCCAACTCGCGGCGCAGCGCGCCATCGGGATCGAGCAGGTCGACCGGCGCCGCGGCGGCCGGATGGCCCGCCGGCAGGCCGTGCGGCCACCACCACGGAATGCCGTTGAGCAGGAACAGCACCGCGGCGTCCGGCGCGCGCAGGCGCGCCAGGGCGGGCGCGGCGGCCGACAGCGAGTTGGCCTTGAGGGTGGAAATGACCAGGTCCTGCGGCGGCAGGGTGGCCGGATCGTCGGTCGCGTGGGCCGGCCGCACCGTGGTGCGGGTGCCCTTCTGGATCAGCGTCAGCCCGCGCTCGCGGATCGCCGCCAGGTGCGCGCCGCGCGCCACCACCGACACCTCGGCCACCCCCGCCGAAGCGAGCTTGACCGCTACGTTGCTGCCCACGGCGCCGGCGCCGAAAATCGTCACCTTCATCATCGAATCCTCATGCCTGCAAGAGATTGCGTCGGCATGCAGTGTCGTGCGAGACCGGGGCGCTTGTCCAGTGCCGGAGAAACGCCGCGCGGGCCGCCGGCTTATCCGGATTTCGCTCCGGCTTATTCGATGATGATGCCGGCCTTCTGGACCACCGGCCGCCAGAGGGCGATCTGGTCCTTGATGAACTGGCCGAACTGGGCCGGCGTATTGGGCATCGGCACCAGCCCTTCCTTGCGGAACATGGCCAGCGTCTCGGGATCCTTCAGCGCCGCCACCACTTCCTTGTTCAGGCGGTCGACGATGGGCTGCGGCGTGCCGGCGATCGTGAGCAGGCCGTACCACTGGTCGGCCGTGAAGTTCTCCAGACCCTTGGTTTCGCTGATGGTGGGCACGTCGGGCAGGTCCGGCAGCCGGTGTTCCGAGGCCACCGCGATGGCGCGCAGCCGGCCGGCCTTGATGTGGGGGTACAGCGGCGGGAAGCCGGTCAGCACCACCGAGGTCACCCCGGCGATCAGGTCGGTCAGCGCGGGCGCGGTGCCCTTGTACGGCACGTGCTGCAGCTGGATGCCGGCGCTGACCTTGAAATACTCCATCGCCAGGTTGGCGGCGCTGCCGTTGCCGCCGGAGGCGTAGTCGTAGCCATTGGGCTTGGCCTTGGCGGCCTTGATCAGCTCGTCCACGGTGTGCACGTCGAGCTTGGCCGGGTTGACGGCCAGCACGTTGGGCACGGCCGCCACCAGCGAGATCGGCGTGAAATCCTTGACCGGGTCGTACGGCAGGTTCTTGTACAGCGTGGCGTTGGCGCCGAAGGTGCCGATGGCGCCCATGATGATGGTGTAGCCGTCGGCGGGCTGGTTCTTGGCGTACTGGGTGCCGATCACGCCACCGGCGCCCGGCTTGTATTCCACGATGATGGACTGGCCGAGCGCGGCGCCCAGCTGCTTGCTGATGACGCGGGCGATGATGTCGGTGCTGCCACCGGGCGTGAACGGCACGATCAGCGTGATCGGGCGCGACGGATAGTTGTCGGCCGCCTGGGCCGGCGCGGCCAGCGCGGCGCAGGCCAGCGCGGCGGCGCAGGCGGGGGCGGCGAGCCGCCACCGGCGGGCGGAGGAAAGGGCGGGGCTTGCGAGCGTGGAGCGGTGCATGATGGGTCTCCTTCTTCGTTGAAATCGTTGTGATGCGGCCAGATTCAGCCGGGCGGCGCGCGCCTGGCCTCCAGGCGGCGCTGGCGATCCAGCAGGCGGCGGGCGCGCTCGATCACGGGCACGTCGATCATCCTGCCGTCGATCTGGAACGACGCGCGGCCCTCGGCCTGCGCCTGCGCGCCGGCCTCGACGATACGCCGCGCGCGCGCCAGTTCCTCGGCGCGCGGCGCATACTCTTCATTGACGACGGCCACCTGCCCCGGATGGACGCAGCTGGCGCAGTCGAATCCGAACCGCCGCGACCGTCGCACCATGGCGCGGAATGCATCCCAGTCCGAGAAATCGGCGATGGAGCCGATGTAGCCGAGCGGCATCACGCCGGCCGCGCGCGCCGCCAGGATCATGCGCTGCTTGGGCATCAGCAGGGTTTCGTCGTCGGGCTCGAAACCGCCGTACAACGCGAAATCCTCGGCGCCGATGCCGATCGCCGCCACGCGCGCGGACGCGCGGGCGATCTCGGTCATCCGCTCGAAGGCGTCGGGCGTCTCGATCATCAGCACGAAGCGGTTGTGGCCCGCCGGCAGGCCGCGCTCGGCCTCCAGCTCGCTTGCCAGCTGGTCCAGCAGTCGCACGTGCGAGGCGCCTTCCACTTTCGGGATGACCAGGCCGTCGACCTCGGCCGACACGCTGGCCTCGACGTCGCGCACGCACAGCGCCAGAGGCTGGTTGACGCGCACCAGCACGTCGGCGCCGCCGCTGCGCACCCGGCGCGCGGCGTCCCGCACGCCTGCGCGCGCGGCCGGCTTTTCGGCGGGCGGCACGCTGTCTTCCAGGTCGAGCACGATGGCGTCGGCGCCGCGCGCGTGGGCCTTGTCGACGAAGCGCGGCACGTTGGCCGGCACGTACAGCAGCGAGCGCCAGGCGGGCTGATTCCGTCCTGCCGGCTGTTCCACCGGACTACTCATGCAAAATCTCCCCCGATGGGCGCCACCGCATCGCGCATGCCCGATTCGCGGCGCCGGATGATCATTGCTCGATCGAAATGCCGGCGCTCTGCGCCAGCGTCTTCCATTTTTCCGCTTCGCTGGCGACGAAGCGGGTGAATTGCGCCGTGTCCATGTCCAGCATGTCGGACGCCATGTCGGCGAAGCGCCGCTTGAGCGCGGGATCGCGCAGCACCGAGGCCAGCGCCCCGGAAAGGCGCGCGACGACGTCCTTCGGCATGCCGGCCGGGCCGAACACGCCGGTGTAAACGGCCGCCTCGGCATCGGGCACGCCCTGTTCGGCCAGCGTCGGCACGTCGGGCAGCAGCGGCGATCGTCTGGCGCCCATCTGGGCCACCGCCTTGATGCGCCCGTCGCGGATATACGGCAGCGACGTGCTGAGCTGGTCGGCCAGCGCATCCACTTGGCCGCCGATCAGATCGTTCAGCGCGGGGCCGCTACCCTTGTAAGGCACGTGAACGGCCTTCAGGCCGGAGCGAAGCTTGACCAACTCGATGCTGAGGTGATTGAACGACCCGGTGCCGGCCGAGGCGATGCTGATGCCTTCGGGCCGGCCTGCCGCATAGGCCTTGAGGCGGACGAAATCGGCGGCGGGCACCGAAGGCCCGACCGACAGCACCGATGGCGTGCTGCTCACGCCGGCCAGCGCCACGAAGCTCTTGAGCGGATCGTAAGGCACGTCCTTGTAGACGGCCGGCACGGTGCCATGGGTGCCGCTGTTGCCCAGCAGCAGCGTGTAGCCGTCCGGCTTGGCGCGCGCCACCCAGGAGGCCCCGATCAGGCTGCCCGCGCCGGCGCGGTTCTCCACCACCACCGGCTGGCCGAGCGCCCGCCCCAGCGGTTCGGCCAGCAAGCGGGCCGTGATGTCCATATTGCCGCCCGGCGCGAACGGCACGACCAGCGTGATCGGCTTGTCCGGATAGCCGGCGGCCTGTACGGCGCCGGCGGACAGCGCGGCCGCGCACATCGCCGTGCCGGCCCAGCGGCGCAGCCGCTTCCCGCGTGATCCGAAATTCTGCATGGTTGTCCCCTTTTGTTCTGTTCGTGTTCAGCGGCGTGCGCGAAGCCGCGCCTTCAAGCCTGGATATCCGCGCCGCGCGGTCTCATCGCTGCGCCTGCTTGCGACCGTCGACCGTGGCGCCGCTGGCCAGCAGCGCGTCGATCTCGTCGTCGGCGATGCCGATGCCGCGCAACAGTTCCACGCTGTGCTCGCCGATGTGCGGCGCCGGCCATTTCAGCGCCGCTTCGTACGATGACAGCTTCATGGGGTTGCGCAGGTTGTAGAACGTCCCTTCGGTGGGATGCTCGATGCGCTGGAACAGCCCGGTGTCGGCCAGGTGCGGATCCTCCAGCACCGAATCGAGCGTATGCATCGGCATCGCCGGCACGTCGGCCTTCTCCAGGATCTCCATCCACTCGGCGGTGGTCTTCTTCTCGAAGGCCTCGTTGCGGATGCGGAACATCTCGCCGATGTTCTCGAAACGGTTGCGCTTGTCGGCGAAGCGCGGATCGGTACGCAGGTCGGGCCGGCCGATGGCGTCGAACATCGCGAATACCTGGGCGTCGGTGTTGGCCGTCACGCACATATGGCCGTCCAGCGTGCGCACCGGGCGCGACTCCGGGTCCAGCAGGCGGCTGTCGCCGGCGCGGCCCAGCGGCGGGTCGAAGGTCTTCAGGAACATGTGCTCGGCCAGCACGAAGGCCGTCATGCTCTCGAACATCGGCACCTCGATGGTCTGGCCGCCGCCGTGCCGCAGCCGCTGCACCACGGCCAGCAGCACCGCGTTGGCCACCATGATGCCCACCGTGCGGTCGGCGATCACCATCGGCACGTAGCGCGGCACGCCGTCGCTGCCGGTATTGATCGAGGCCAGGCCCGACACGCCCTGGATGATGGAGTCGTAGGCGGGCTTGTCGCGGTAGCGGCCTTGCTGGCCGAAGCCGACCACGCTGCAGTAGATCAGGTCGGGGCGGATGCGGAACAGGTCTTCGGCCGACAGGCCCAGGCGCGCCGCCGCCGCCGGCCGCATGTTGTGCAGCACGACGTCGGCGCCGGCGATCAGCTTCTTCAGCACGTCGAGCGCGCCGGGCTTTTTCAGATCGAGCGCCAGGCTCTTCTTGTTGCGGTTCAGGTGCAGGAACTTGGCCGACATGCCCGGCGTGGGGGAACGGCCGCCGATCCAGCGCGCGAGGTCGCCGGAGGGGTGTTCGATCTTGATGACCTCGGCGCCGAAGTCTGCCAGCATCTGGGTGGCGTAGGGGCCCACCACCACCTGGGTCAGGTCGACGACGCGCAGGCCGTCCAGCGGCGCGGCGCCGGCGGCGGCCTGCCCTTCGGCCGGCTGTGCGAACGCGGTCATCGGGGCGCTCCTTCGAGTTGCGCGGTGCCGGCCACCACCGTCTTGCCGGCCGTCGTCACCACGCGGAAATCGACTTCGCCATCCTTGGCGCCGGCCTTGCTTTCGGCGCGGAACCGTTCGCCTTCGAACAGCGGGCCCACGTTGCGGGTGGCCAGCGTGGACAGCCGGCCGCCCCAGGCTTGCAGCACATGCTCCACGCCGTACAGCACGCCCAGCTGGCCGTTGACCAGCAGCGACGGATAGCCTTCGACCTCGGTGGCGTACTTGCGGTCGTAATGAATGCGGTGGCCGTTGAACGACAGCGCGCTGTAGCGAAAGATGGTGACGGGATCGAACGCCGTCTCGTCCGATGCGCGCGTGGCGCCGAACGGCGCAGGCGCCGCCGCTTCGGCCTGGCCCGCGCCGGCGGACGCCGCCGGCGATTCGCTGCGGTACACCACGTCGTGTTCCTCGCTCACCAATACGTCCCCGCCGCGCCGCACGTCGTGGCGCACCGTCACGAAGATCAGCGGGCCCGAGCGGCCCTGCTTGGGGGCGATGGAGGCAATGGTCGACACCCGCTCCAGTTCGTCGCCGATCAGGATCGGCGCGACGAACGTCGTCCGCTTGCCCGCGAACATGCGCCGCGGCAGCGGCACCGGCGGCAGGAAGTCGCCCAGCGCCGGATGGCCGTCGCGGCCCAGCTGCGAGCGCGGCGCCACCCGCGGGAACAGCACGCTGTGCCACAGCTGCGGCAGCTCGTCGCCGCGCCCCGCGCGGCCCGCGCGCGGCGATTCGAGCGTGGCCGCCAGGCGCTGGGCGAGCTGCGGAGTGACGGTGTCGAAAACGGTTTCGCTGCGGCCGATCCAGCCCTGCAGGGCGGGGTCGAGGGAAAGCGGAGATGCGTCGGGCAAGGCGGAATCCTCTGCATGGCGGAATCGAAGTCGGGCCATCGTAGAAGCGGATCCACTTTCCAGGAAGTGATAAATTGCTCATGTCCATTCTGAAATGGAATATCCCCCTACGCGCTTGCGCGCGCCCCCAGGGGGCGACGCTGGCGGACCGGAAGGAAAGCCCACCCCTGGCGGCCTGCGGCCGCGCCCCTCAAGGGGCGACGCTGGCGGACCGGCGGAGCCGGATCCGCGGCGTCCTGGATTAGGGCGGAGGCGGGCGGGGCGATGGAGGTTTATGGGATGAAATTGCAGCAGGTACGGGCGTTTTGTGCGGTGGTCGACGAGGGCATGAGCGTCTCGCGCGCGGCGCGCCGGCTGCATGCGACGCAGCCGGCGGTCAGCAAGCAGCTGCGGCAGTTCGAGGACAGCCTGGGCTGCGCGCTGCTGGTCCGTTCCAAAAGCCGCATCCTGGGGCTGACGGACGTGGGCCGCGATGTGCTGAAGGCGGCGCGGGCGATGATGGCGGCCACGGCCGACGTCGCCCACGTGGTGGACGACCACCGGCGCGTGGCCGGCAGCCGGCTGGCGATCGCCACCACCCACACGCACGCCCGCTACGCGCTGCAGGACATCATTCCCGGCTTCGCCCGCCGCCATCCCGACATCGGCCTGCACCTGGTGCAGGCCACGCCATCGGAAATCGCCGACCTGGCATCCACCGGCCAGGTCGACCTGGGCATCTCCACCCTGCCGCCGGTCGTGCCGCCGGCGCTGGCCACCATCCCCTGCTACGAGTTCTCCCACGTGGTGATCGGCCCGCGTAGCCATCCGGTCTTCGCGCCGCGCACCGTCACGCTGGAAATGATTTCGCGCCACCCGATGATCGTCTACAGCGAACAGCACGCCATCGGCCGCCACCTCAGCGAGGCGTTCGAAGCCGCCGGCCTGGCGCCGCGCATCGCCGTGCGCGGCACCGACGTCGAAATCATGAAGTACTACGCGGCCAGCGGCCTGGGGCTGGCCGTGATCCCGCTGATCGCCTACTCGGCCGCGCGCGACCGCCGGCTGGCCGCGCGTTCGGTGGACCACCTGGTGCCGGTCAGCACCGTCTACGTGCTTGCGCGCCGCGGCGCCTACTGGCCGCGCCACCTGTACGAATTCGTGGGCGACGTGGCGCCGGCGCTGACCCGGGACCGGATCGAGGATGCGCTGCTGGGCGGCCTGCTGCCGGCCGAAGACGGCACGGCCGCCTGATGCGGTTCGGGCTTACCCTGATGCCTGCGCCGCCTCCGGCGGCCTGCGCCCCTTTAATATTCCTTATCCCCTCTTAGCTCCCGGCTACTGGCGCGCATCCGTCTTTTCGCCGAGGATGCGGCGTCCCCGCCAGCACAGGAAACCGCCATGACCGCCAAAGTCCTGAAAATCTCGTCCATGAAGAACAAGGTCTCCGAACAGGAATGGGAGGCCCGCGTCGACCTCGCCGCCTGTTACCGGCTGGTCGAGTTCTACGGCATGGCCGACATGATGGCCAACCACATCTCGGCCCGCGTCCCGGGCGAACCCGACGCCTTCCTGATCAACCCCTACGGCATGATGTACGAAGAAATCACGGCCTCCAGCCTGATCAAGGTCGACATCGCCGGCAACATCCTGGCCAAGCCCGACTACGGCGATTTCGACTACGGCATCAACAAGGCCGGCTACGTCATCCACAGCGCCATCCACGCCGCCCGCCACGAAGTGGACTGCGTGATCCATACCCACAGCTGGGCCTCGATGGCCGTCTCGGCCCTGGACTGCGGCCTGCTGCCGCTCACCCAGACGGCGATGCGCTTCCTCAAGATCGGCTACCACGACTACCAGGGCGTGGTGCTCGACACCAAGGAACAGGCCTCGCTGATCGCCGACCTAGGCAACAACGAAGCGCTGATCCTGCGCAACCACGGCGCCCTCACTGTCGGCACCACCGTCGGCGGCGCCTTCAACTGGATGCACCGCCTGGAACTGGCCTGCCGCTCCCAGCTGGCCGCGCAGGCCACGCAGCAGAAGCTGCGCGACGTGCCGCAGGAAGTGCTCGAAGCCACCTGGGACAACTACCAGCCCGGCACCCGCCGCCCCTATGGCGTGATGGAATGGCCGGCGCTGCTGCGCAAGCTCGACCGGATGGATCCGGGCTACCGGGAATGACGGCGGCGCCACGCGGCGGATGCTAGAATGCGCACGACGCCAACACACCGTCGGCGCCGAGTGTCCCCGTAGTTAAATGGATATAACGGCCCCCTCCTGAACGATTGGGCACGCAGGAACGAAAGGCCTGCCGTGAATGCGCTTAACGTCGGTGAACCCCCTGCCCTCCGCGGCGAGGCAATACCGAGCGAAGCCCGGGTTTCCGGGAACGTGTAGAGACTTGACAGGCGCGGCCTACCGCATCGTTTCGATGCCATGGCCAAGGTAAAGTCCAGACCGCAAACGCCTTCGGGCGGCGGCGAAAGCCGTGGCGGCAAGAAGGGGCAGATACAGGTTCGATTCCTGTCGGGGGCACCACTTACCGCCGTGTGCCGGCATGAGCGGAGAGCGTCGATCATGCAAGCAACTTCCCTACCGCGGGCCTTCTCATGGCTGTCCCTCCTCGCGCTTGCGGCCTGCGGCATCCCGCCGGGCCAGGCGGCGGGCGGTTCGGCGGACGGCGTCGTGCCATGCGCGGCCCAGGTCGGCGCCCAGGACGCCGCGCGCCGCGTGCAAGTCTGCCGGCAGGTATCGCCGGCCACGCATCCGCCATGCAACGCCGCCAACAGCTGCGCGATGATCGAAGAAGAGATCGCCCGCAGTTGCGCATTGTTCGACGGAAACGGCGCGCCGATGGCCGACTGCCGGCCGGCGCCCAAGAGCGCGGAAGCCGCCGCGGCGGTGGTGGAGCGCTATTACTCGGCGATCAATGCGCGCGACTACGACACGGCGTGGCGCCAGTGGGGCGAAAACGGCCCGCGCGGCCAGACGCCGGCCGGATTCAGGGCGGGCTTCGCGCATACCAGGACGGCGAAGGTAACGATCGGCAAGCTCGAGCCAGGAGAAGGAGCGGCCGGCTCCATTTATCAGACAGTGCCGGTAACGGTCGATGCGACGCTCGACGACGGCACGCGCCAGCGCTTCCGCGGCCATTACGTGCTTCGGCGCGTCAACGGCGTCGATGGCGCCACGCCCGAGCAACTGCGCTGGCACATCGATTCGGCGCGCCTGAGCGCGGAATAGCACGCCTTGGTGGGCGAATCCGGTCGATTCACCGCGCCGCGCGGATGGCGCTTCTGCGCGCGCGCCGCTTCTTCTCCCAGATCACGATGCCGGTGACGGAAAGCATCGCCACCACCAGCCCCATCGCCGACATCAGGATGCGCCCGGGCAGGCCCAGGATGCGCCCCGAATGCAGCGGCAACTGCAGCTGCACGAAGACGTCGGCGGCCGTGCCATGCCAGGGGCGGTGCACGCCCAGCACCTGGCCCGTCTCGGCGCTGACGTAGATGTTCGACAAACCCATCCCCATCGCCCCCGTTTCGTCGGCCGGATCGAAAAAGGAAACGTTGTAGAAGGGATAGTCCCCGCCATACCAGATGCCGCCCGGAGGCTGCTCGAAATCGAGCCGGCGCGCTTCCCCGGCGGCGATGTCGATGGCCTGCGAGAACGAAATCTTCGGTCGGATGAAAGTGCCGTAGGGGGCGGGGGCGAGCGTTTCGTACGGGCCTGGCGTGGTGGTGGAGACCTTGCTCATCAGCGGATAGAACACCTCGTTGTACAGATTGAGCGAGAATGAGGTGAACGCCAGGGTGATGATGACGACGAAGGCCCACAGCCCGCCAGCCCGGTGCAGGTCGAAGTTGAGCTTGTAGCCGCCCGCGCGCCAGCGCACCCGCCACGACGGATTCCAGCGCGAGAGCCACGACGGCCCGCCCGGCGCGCCGCCTTTACAGGATGGACCCGAGGCCTGGCCAGGCGTCGCCGCGGCACGCGCGCGGCGCGGCGGAAAAGTCAGGTACAGCGCCACGAAGCTGTCGATCAGCCACATCAGCGCGACGCCGCCCATCAGCCAGTAGCCCCAGCGGTCGCTGCCCCGGAAAGGCGGAAGGTGAAGGCTCTCGTGCAGCTGCCGCAGCCAGGGCATCAGGTTGCGCTTGCTCAGCGCGATGCTGCGGGACTCGCGATGGCCCGTGATGCGGGCGGTGACCGGGTCCACGAACACGGTGTCGTAGCCCAGCGCGTACGGTTTGCCGGTGGCCGGATCGGCACGCGGCCGCACCAGGAACAGCGCGGCATGCCCTTCTTCCAGGCCCAGCGTCATGTACGACACCTCGGCGCGCGGATCGTCCGATTCGACGGCGGCCGCCAGCGCCCGCGGATCCTGCAGCGGTCCGCGGCCGGGCGTGTGCATGATGTCGGCGTTGAGCCACTCGTCGAGCTGGTGGTCCCACGAGATGACCGCGCCGGTCAGGCCGGCGACGATCAGGAACAATGCCACGGTCAGGCCCATGCAGCGATGGACCACCGTCCAGAAGTTTCGCATGCCGGTCGGCCCTTAGAACTCCAGGCTGGCGCTCAACATGAAAGTGCGCGGATACGACTGCACGAGATAGTTGGCGCCGGGATAGCCGCCCACCGAGGCCCAGTACTGGCGATCGAACAGGTTGTCGATGCGGGCGCGGATGGTCAGCAGCCGGTTCCGGCCCACTTCGGTAACGTAGCGCGCACCGATGTCGGCGCGCGTCCACGACGGCACCGTCAACGTATTGGCGGTATCGGCGTATTGCTTGCCGGTGTGCACCACTCGTGCGTTCAGCGCCAGGCCCGGCGCGCCCGGAACGTCCCACTCCAGCCCCAGGTTGAACTGGCGGGCGGGCACGCCGATGCCGCGGTTGCCCTGGTCCACGCCGCCCTCGGTGCGCTTGAGCGTGGCCTGCAGGAAGGTGACGCCGCCGAGGACGCGCAGGCCGGGACGGATCTCGCCGAAGGTGTTCAATTCGATGCCGCGGTTGCGCTGCTCGCCGAATGCGCCGAACACGCCGTTCTGCACGTAGCTCACCGGGCGGTCGGTGGTGAAGGCGGCCAGCGTCGCGCCCAGCGTCCTGCCCTCCCATTTGACGCCCACTTCCTTCTGCTTGGAGCGGTAGGGCGCGAAGACCTCGCCGGCGTTCGAGACGGGCGAGCCGCCCGATTCCGCGGGCGCCACCTCGCCGGCCTGCAGGCCCTCGATGTAGTTGGCGTACAGGGAGACCGCATCGGTGGCCTTGAACACGATACCGGCCACCGGCGTGATCGCCGAGTCCTTGTAGTGGCTGCTGCGCGCGCCCGTGTCGTAGTCGTAGCTGGACTGCTCGATCGTCTGGCGGCGGGCGCCCAGCGTCAGGCGCACCGTATCCTGCGCGAAGGACAGCGTATCGGCGATCGCGACGCTGCGCGTATCGGTTTCGCCCACCCGCGCCGGGTCGGACAGGTTGCCCCCGGACGCCGTCAGGGCGGGACGCGCCGATGGGAAGGGCGAATAGATGTTGGTGTCCATGCTGGTGCCGCCCATGCCCCAGGCATTGCGCTCTTCGGCCGAGTACACCGAGCCCGAGACCACGACTTCGTGGTTGACGGCGCCGGTGGCGAAGCGGCCGCGCAGGCCCAGTTCGCCGGTGGCGATGTCGTCCTCGCGTTCGTTGTCGAAGCGCGAGCTGGTCGCGTCGCCGGCCGTGTTCACCATGGTCACGCCAGCCAGCGAGTTGCTTTCCTTGCTGCGGCGCAGCCCGCCCGCGGCCCACGCGGTCAGGCCGTCGTTGATGTCCCATTCGCCGCGCACGGTGCCGAACAGGTCTCGCTCTTTGGAATACGTCCAGGGCTGGGCGTAGTTGACCTTGTTGCCGGGAACGGCGGGAATGAAGCCCGCCGGCGTGACGCTGGGGCGGCCGCCCTCGTACTGATTGTCCTGGAAGCCGAGGTCGGCCGACAGGCGCACGTTGCTGCTGCGCCAGTCCAGGCCCAGTCCCAGGGCGGTCAGTTCGCGGCTTTCGCCGTCGATGCCGGTGTCGCCATCGCGGCGCACGGCGTTCAGGCGAATGCCGGTACTCTGGTCCGGCCCGAAGCGGCGCGCCAGATCGGTCGAAACGAAGAACTGGCCGCCCGACTGGATGCCGGCGCTGACGCTGGACAAAGAATCGTTGCCGGCCCGCTTGGGCACCAGATTGATCGATCCGCCCAGGCCGGTGCTGCCGGGCGCCGCGCCGTTGAGGAAGGCATTGGCGCCGCGTATCACGTCGACGCGCTCGAAGAATTCGGAGGCGACGTACTGGCGCGGCAGCATGCCGTACAGGCCGTTGTAGGCGATGTCGTCCGAATAGAGCGGAAAGCCGCGCAGGATGTACAGCTCCTGGAAGTTGCCGAAGCCGCGCGCCTGACGTACGCCGGCGTCGTTCTGCAGGACCTCGCCCACGCTTTGGGCCTGCATGTCCTTGATCAGTTCTTGCGTATAGCTGGTAATGGAGAACGGCGTATCGCGCAGGTCCTGCGTGCCCAGCACGCCGACACGCGCGCCCCGCGCCACTTGTCCGCCGGCGTAGGGCTTGGGCAGTCCCTGGGCCGACGCATCCGCGCTGGACTCGACGACGACGGCTTCCAGTTCGCCGGGAACCTGGGCCGGGGCTGGGGTTTGGGCTTGCTGCGCGACGGCATCGAACGCGGCCGTGCAGGCGAACAGTGCTATGGAGGCGGAGATCGGGCGCATGGCTATCGGCGAATTATTAAATAAGAATCATTCGCCTTTATAGCATGACGAAACCCGCCCGATTCCGGTACGGCGTTCCGCGTGCCGGCTTCCTGCGGTCTTTTTGCAACGTCCGCCCCCGCTTTGGGCGCAGGCGGACGGCAGGCGGACGCTAGCGGCGCGTCACCCCTTCTTCTGGCTCTCCTGCTGCGACCATGCCTCGATGAACTGCACCATCGAGGTCATGTCTTTCGCGGCGCCGTCCTGCCGGTAGGCC
>NZ_BAABFO010000023.1:0-86660 GCF_039541095.1 Pigmentiphaga soli | reverse complement strand
CGCCACCGCCGGCCAGCAAAGCCTGACCATCGCCGGCAATGCCGACATCACCGGCAACGTCGGCGCGGGCGCGACGCTCGAATCGCTGGCCATCTCCGGCAGCACCGATCTGCACGCCGCCGACGGCGACACCACCTACACCGTCGCCACCGCCGGCAACCAGTCCTACGGCGGCGCGCTGACCTACGACGCCGACGCGGCCTTCGCCAGCGCCACCGGCGACATCGCCTTCCGCGGCACGGTCGACAGCGACGGCAAGGACCTCACCGCCAACGCCGGCGGCAGCGTCGGCTTCGGCGGCGCGGTCGGCGGCGAAACCCGCGTGGGCGACGTCGTCGTCAACGCAGGCGGCGCCACCGTGTTCGACGGCACCATCCACGCCGCCTCGATCACCACCGACCCGGCCGGCACGCTGGCGATCAACGGCGGCCTGATCGACACCACCGGCGCCCAAACCTACGGCGAACACGCCGTGCTCGGCGCCGACACCACCCTGACCGGCAGCACCATCACGCTGGCCCAGGGTGTCGACGCGGCCACCGCCGGCCAGCAAAGCCTGACCATCGACGGCGATGCCAGCATCACCGGCAACGTCGGCGCAGGCGCCGCGCTCGAATCGCTGGCCATCTCCGGCAGCACCGACCTGCGCGCCGCCGACGGCGACACCATCTACACCGTCGCCACCGCCGGCAACCAGTCCTACGGCGGCGCCCTGACCTACGACGCCGACGCGGCCTTCACCAGCACCACCGGCGACATCGCCTTCCACGGCACGGTCGACAGCGACGGCAAGGACCTTACCGTCAACGCCGCGGGCGACGTCGGCTTCGACGGCGCCATCGGCAGCACCACCCGCCTGGGCGACATCGCGATCAACGCCGGCGGGGCCACCGTGCTCGACGGCGCCGTCCACGCCGCCTCCGTCGCCACCGACCCGGCCGGCACCCTGGCCATCAACGGCGGCCTGGTCGACACCACCGGCGCGCAAACCTACGGCGAATTCGTCATCCTCGGCGCCGACACCGTCCTGACCGGCAGCGCCATCACGCTGGCCCAGGGCGTCGACGCGGCCGAGTCCGGCGAACAAAGCCTGACCATCGACGGCGACGCCAGCATCACCGGCAACGTCGGCGTCGGCGCCGCGCTCGAATCGCTGGCCATCTCCGGCAGCACCGAGCTGCATGCCGCCGACGGCGGCACCACCCAGACCGTCGCCACCATCGGCGGCCAGTCCTACGGCGGCGCCCTGACCTACGACGCCGACGCGGCCTTCGCCAGCGCCGACGGCGACGTCGCCTTCCACGGCACGGTCGACAGCGACGGCAAGTCCCTCGCCGTCGACGCCGCGGGCGACGTCGGCTTCGACGGCGCCATCGGCAGCACCACCCGCGTAGGCGACATCGCCATCAACGCCGGCGGCGCCACCGTGTTCGACGGCGCCGTCCACGCCGCTTCCGTCGCCACCGACCCGGCTGGCACCCTGGCCATCAACGGCGGCCTGATCGACACCACCGGCGACCAGACCTATGGCGAGCACGCGGTGCTCGGCGCCGACACCATCCTCGCCGGCGCCACCATCACGCTGGCCCAGGGCGCGGACGCCACGCAGGCCGGCGAACAAAGCCTGACCATCGATGGCAACGCCGTGCTGGCCGGCGACACCGGCGCCGACCAGGCGCTTGCGTCGCTGACGGTGACCGGCAATTCGACGCTGGAAGGCTCGGTGGCCACCATTGGCGACCAGTCCTACCAAGGCCCGGCCACGCTGTCCGGCGACCTGTCGCTGACCACCGGCGGCGGCAACGTCGCCTTCGGCGATACCCTCGAGGGCGGCCACGACCTGGCCGTAGCCAGCGGCGCCGGCGACATCACCTTCGCCGGCGCCATCGGCGGCACCGACCGCGTCGGCGCGCTGGACATCGCCGGCGCTGGCGCGACGGTGTTCGACGGCGCGGTCCGCGCCGCCAGCGTCGCCACCGACGAAGGCGGCACACTGTCGATCAACGGCGGCTCGGTCGACACCACCGGCGCCCAGGCCTACGGTGAGTTCCTGATGCTGACCGGCGACACCGTGCTGTCGGGCACGCAGGTCTCGCTCACCCATGGCATCGACGCCACCGACGCGGGCGGCCAGGGCCTGACCATCGACGGCGACGCCGTGCTCGGCGGCGACATCGGCGCTGGCCAGGCGCTGAGCGCGCTGTCGGTCACCGGCAGTACCGCCTTCGTCGACGGCGGCACGGTGGCCACCACCGGCGGCCAGGCCTACCAGAGCGCAGTCGGCCTCGCGGGCGACCGTGCGTTGGCCAGCAGCGGCGGCTCGCTGGTATTCGGCAGCACCATCGACTCCGGCGACGGCTCGGCGCTGTCGCTGGCGGCGGCCGGGGCGATCGGCGTCGACGGCGCGGTCGGCGCCGACGGCACACTGGGCGCGCTGACCATCGATGCCGGCGACACCGTCACCTTCGGCGACGACATCCACGCCGATTCGCTGCGCCAGGCTGGCGCCGGCGGCCCGACCACCTTCCACGGCGCGATCGTGGCCGACGGCGCGGGCGGCATCGACCTGACCGGCGGCAGCTTCGTGTTCGAAGACGCCGTCACCGCCAGCCTCGGCGCGGTCGGCCTGCACAGCGTCGATGGCAACGCCACCGTCAGCTTCTCGGGCAACGCCAACGTGACGGCCGCCACCGGCTTCGTCCAGACCGGCGGCGCGGCGGTCCAGCTGCCGTCGAGCATCGCGGTCCTGGCCGGCCCCGTGTCGATCGAAGCCGTGGCCTCGGCCACCGGCCCCACGCTGTCCATCTTCACCGACGGCAACGTCACCATGACGGGCCTGAACGCGCCCGCCACGCTGGTCACCATCGGCGCCGGCACCGGCGGCCTGCTGCTGGGCGTGAAGGACGCCGACCCGGCCCACAAGATCGTGGTGGCCGGCCTGGCGATCCCGAGCGCCACCTCGGCGCAGCTGTACGGCTCGATCAACGGCTACGGCGGCCCGCTGCCGGCGTCGATGATCGACAGCACGCTGGTCGCCTCGCCGTTCTACATGAACGACGTGCCGTGGGGCCCGGCCGAACCGGTGATGCGCGTGACCTCGGCCACCCAGCCGATCATCGTCATCCCGAGCACGCCGGGCGCCCTGTCGCTGTTCACGATGACGACCTCGTCGGCCGGCGTGACGCCCGACGCGCTGTCCGCCTTCGCCGCGCCGCCGGTGCTGACCATCGCGGAGCCCGGCACCGGGCAGCCCGAGCGCCAGGGCCTGGACGAGCGCCAGATCCACACCGTGGCCTCGGCCCGCACTTTCAACTGATGGGATTCATGAGCACAACACCGCTACCGCTGTTCTACCGCCAGCCCAGGCCGCTGCACCCGTCGCGGCACGGCAACCGGTCGCTGGCCGCCAGGCCCGATTACCGCTTCGCGGCCGGCACCAACGCCGTGCCGCTGATCGCGGCCGAGCTGCCGGTGGCCTGCCGGCACTACCCGATCGTCTTCACCGCCGGCGACCAGCCCTATCCGGTCGCCGTGCTGGGGCTGCGCGGCAAGCAGAACCTGTTCGTGGACGAGGCCGGCAACTGGAAGGCCGACGCCTACGTGCCGGCCTATGTGCGCCGCTATCCCTTCATCCTGATGGAGAACGAAGGCGCCACCGAGTTCACGCTATGCGTGGACGAAACGGCCGGCGCCTTCATGGAGGGGCGCGACAATCCCTTTTTCGACGCCGACGGCAAGCCCACCGACATCGCCCGCAACGCGCTGGCCTTCTGCGGCGACTACCAGAAACAGCACACGCTGACGGCCGAGTTCGCGCAGGCGCTGACAAGCGCCGGCCTGCTGGTCGACAACCGCGCCGACGTGGCGCTGCGCAATGGAGAAAAGCTGAGCCTGTCGGGCTTTCGCGTGATAGACGAAGCCAGATTCGCCAAGCTGTCCGACAAGGAATTCAAGCGCTGGCGCACCAAGGGCTGGCTGCCCCTGGTCTACGCCCACCTGATCTCGGTGGGAACCTGGACCACGCTCATCGACAGGCTAGGCCCACCGGATCATCCGGCCGCCTGAACGGCGCCCGGACGATTGCCTCCAGGGGCATGGCGGGCCTGGGCGGCCCTGCGCCCGCCCATGGCGCCTAGGCGGCGCGGCGGCGCACCTTGCGGGAAATCACGGCCGCGCAGTCGTCGCTGTCGGACGCCTGGAACAGGCGATGCACGATCACCTCGGTGGCGGAATCCATGCCCAGGCCCTCGATCGCGACCTGCCGGATCAGGTCGTCGGTCTTGCAGCACAGCACGCCCGCCTTCTCGCCCGCGGCGAATTCCTCGGCATGGAGCGGCATCAGCCACTGCCGGTCTTCGTTGAGGGCACCCCAGCGCCAGGCGCCGTCGCTGCCCTTTGCTGCAACCACGAAACACACCATTGCCTTGCGATCGATGGACATTTTGATCTCCCAACATGCACGTGCATGCGTGTGTGTGGAGCGATCGTATGTCAATACGCGCCGGGTGTCAGCAGCGAAAAGGCCCCAGTAATGGAAGACCCTGGTATGGCCTGAACGGGAGCGGCCCGAAAAGCGGCCCACAGGCCCCGGAACCGCCCCGGAAACGGCCTGGAATTGGGGTCAACCCTGAAGCAACGACAGGAGTACCGACAGCCTTGGCGGCCGGCGCCGGGCGAATTCGGGCCGCCCGGCCGCCGCCGCGCCGGGCATCAGGCGGCGCGCGTCGCCATCACCCGCTCCACCACCTGGGCCGGCGCCTCGGCGTAGTGCTTGAACTCCATCGTGTAGGTGGCCCGACCCTGGGTCAGCGAGCGCAGCGTGGTCGAGTAGCCGAACATTTCGGACAGCGGCACCTCGGCCCGCACCACCTTGCCGCCGCCGACGATGTCTTCCATCCCCTGCACGATGGCGCGCCGCGACGACAGGTCGCCGATCACGTTGCCCATGAAGTCTTCCGGCGTTTCCACCTCGACCGCCATCATCGGCTCCAGCAGCGTCGGCCGCGCGCGGCGCATCGCGTCCTTGAAGGCCATCGAGCCGGCCATGCGGAAGGCGTTCTCGTTCGAGTCCACGTCGTGGTAGGAGCCGAACACCAGCGTGACCTTGACGTCGACCACCGGATAGCCCGCCAGCACGCCGGACTTCAGCGTGTCCTGGATGCCCTTGTCTACCGCCGGGATGTATTCGCGCGGCACCACGCCGCCCTTGATCGCGTCGACGAACTCGTAGCCCTTGCCCGCCGGCTGCGGCTCCAGGTTGATGACCACGTGGCCGTACTGCCCGCGGCCGCCCGACTGCTTGATGAACTTGCCTTCGACGTCGGTGACCGGCTGGCGGATGGTTTCGCGGTAGGCCACCTGCGGCTTGCCAACCGTGGCCTCGACGCCGAACTCGCGCTTCATGCGGTCGACCAGGATTTCCAGGTGCAGTTCGCCCATACCCGAGATGATGGTCTGGCCGGACTCTTCGTCGGTCTGCACGCGGAACGACGGGTCTTCCTGCGCCAGCCGGTTCAGCGCCACCGACATCTTCTCCTGGTCGGCCTTGGTCTTGGGCTCGACCGCCTGCGAGATCACCGGCTCGGGGAACACCATCTTCTCCAGGATGATGACCTTGTCGGGGTCGCACAGCGTGTCGCCGGTGGTGACTTCCTTCAGGCCGATGGCGGCGGCGATGTCGCCGGCGCGCACTTCCTTGATCTCGTTGCGCGTGTTGGCGTGCATCTGCACGATGCGGCCCAGCCGCTCGCGCCGGCTCTTGGTCGGGTTGTAGACCGTGTCGCCGGTCTGCACCACGCCCGAGTACACGCGGAAGAAGGTCAGCTGGCCGACGAACGGGTCGGTCATGATCTTGAAGGCGAGCGCCGAGAACGGCTCGTCGTCGCTCGGGTGGCGTTCGATCTGTTCGTCGTTCTCGGCATGGCCGAGGATGGCCGGCACGTCGACCGGCGACGGCAGGTATTCCACCACCGCGTCGAGCATGGCCTGCACGCCCTTGTTCTTGAACGCGCTGCCGCACAGCATCGGCACGATCTCGTTGGCGATCGTGCGGCGGCGGATGGCCTGCTTGATCTCGTCTTCGGAGAGCGGCTCGCCGCCCAGGTATTTGTCGAGCAGCGCATCGTCGGCCTCGGCCGCGGCCTCGACCAGCTTCTCGCGCCATTCCTCGGCCAGCGGCAGGAGTTCGGCCGGGATGTCCTGGTATTCGAACTTGACGCCCTGGCTGGCGTCGTCCCACACGATGGCCTTCATCTTGACGAGGTCGACCACGCCGCGGAAATGGTCCTCGGCGCCCACCGGAATCTGGATCGGCACGGCCACGCCCTTCAGCCGCTCGCCGATCTGCTTCTGCACGCGGAAGAAGTCGGCGCCCACGCGGTCCATCTTGTTGACGAAGGCGATGCGCGGCACCTTGTACTTGTTGGCCTGGCGCCAGACGGTTTCCGACTGCGGCTGCACGCCGCCCACCGAGTCGTAGACCATGCAGGCGCCGTCGAGCACCCGCATGGAACGCTCGACTTCGATCGTGAAGTCCACGTGGCCCGGGGTGTCGATGATGTTGATGCGGTGTTCCGGGAAATTGCCGGCCATGCCCTTCCAGAAGCAGGTGGTGGCGGCCGACGTGATCGTGATGCCGCGCTCCTGCTCCTGTTCCATCCAGTCCATCGTGGCGGCGCCTTCGTGGACTTCGCCGATCTTGTAGTTCACCCCGGTGTAGAACAGGATCCGCTCGGTGGTGGTGGTCTTGCCGGCGTCGATATGCGCGCTGATGCCGATGTTGCGGTAGCGCTCGATGGGGGTTTTGCGTGTCATGGCCGTTTCTCTCTGAGCCTCGCACAGGAATCGATCTGGATGCCGCCGCCTAGCTTACCCGCAACGGGCGCCGCGGCCTGTGGCGGATATGGGGGCTATCGTCCGAAAGCCAAGCGCCGGTGGGAGCCGGGGGCGCGGCGGATGGGCCTCGTTGCCCCTGAGCAACATTCGCGCCCGCCGGGCCGGCCCGCTCGGCAGTCAGCCCAGGCGGCGCAGTCAGCCCAGGCGGCGCAGCCAATCCAGGCCGGCGCTGGTATCGCCGGCCGGACGGTATTCGCAGCCGATCCAGCCGGCGTAGCCCAGCTCGTCCAGCACGCCGAACAGATACGGATAATTGACCTCGCCCACGTCGGGCTCCCGGCGCGCCGGCACGCCGGCGATCTGCATATGGCCCACGCGGCCGCCGGGCACATGGCGCCGGATCCGGGTTTCCAGGTCGCCCTCGACGATCTGACAATGGTAGAGATCCATCTGCACTTTCAGGTTGGCCGCGCCCACCTCGTCCACGATCGCGTGGGCGTCTTCCTGCCGGTTCAGGAAATAGCCCGGCATGTCGCGCGGGTTGATCGGCTCGATCAGCAGCTCGCGGCCGGCGGCGGCCGCCTGCCCGGCGGCCCAGGCCAGGTTGGCCACATAGGTGGCGCGCAGCCGCGCCCGCTCGGCGCCGGCCGGCGCGATGCCCGCCATCACGTGGATGCGCGGGCAGTCCAGCGTCTCGGCATACGCCAGCGCCAGGCCGATGGCCGCGCGGAACTCGGCCTCGCGGCCCGGCAGGCACGCCAGCCCGCGCTCGCCGGCCCGCTCGTCGCCCGGCGGCGCGTTGAACAGGACCTGCTGCAGCCCGGCCGCCCGCAGCCAGCCGGCCACCTCGGCCGCCGGCCAGGCATACGGGAACATGAATTCCACGCCGCGAAAGCCGTCGCCCGCCGCCGCGTCGAAGCGCCGGGGAAATTCGTGTTCGGTGTACATGAAACTCAGGTTGGCGGCGAAACGGGGCATGGCGGTCTCCCTGGAACAGGACGGGCGGCACGGGCCGCGAGCGCGATTGTGCCACCTTGCCGGCCGGCGGCACGGCGCAGGCCGCGCGCGACGGCGCATTGCGGAACCGGGCATTCGATGCGAAAGTGTCGACCCTCGGCCTGGCCGCACGGCAAGCCGCCGTCCGCTTCTTCGTTCATGAGCCAACTGATCCCCCTCGAAGCCCCGGCTTCCCTCGCCCACCAGGCCTTCGGCCGCATCGTCGCCGCCATCGTCAACGGCGAGATCGCGCCGGGCGAGATCATCAAGGAAGCCCGCATCGCGCGCCAGCTCAACATCAGCCGCGGCCCGCTGCGCGAGGCCATGGGCCGGCTCGAAGGCCACAAGCTGGTCGAGCGCATTCCCAACATCGGCGTGCGCGTGGTCGCGCTGTCGCGCGAAGGCATGGAGGAATTGTTCGAACTGCGGGAAGCGCTGGAAGGCCTGAGCTGCCGGCTCGCCGCCACCCGCATGACGGACGGCGAGATCGACGACCTCGCCCGCCTGATCGACGGCTACATGAGCCGCAGCGGCGGCCCCGGGCCGGACGAGCACGACCTGAACGACGAAGACTTCCACTTCCGCATCGTGCGCGGCAGCCGCAACGGCAGGCTGATCAACCTGCTGTGCAACGACATCTACTACCAGGTGCGCGTGCTGCGCCACCAATCGGCGCGCCAGCCGCGGCGGCTGCGCGCCGCGCACGAGGAACACCTCGCCATCCTGGCGGCGCTGCGCACGCGCAACCCCGCGGCGGCCGAAGCCGCCATGCGCCGCCACATCGGCAATGCGCGCGCGGTCGCGCTGGGCGGCGCCGCCGCCGATCAGACCGTGTAGCGCTTTTCCAGCTCGTCGAACAAAGGCTTGTTGACCAGCCGCTGCCGCTCGCGGAACGGCGCCACCAGATCGGGATCCTCGTCCAGCCGGCCGTCGCGCTTGAGCGCGCCCAGCGCCCGCTGCATGCCGAGCATCGCGCCCTGCAGCGCGGCGTTCGCGTACAGCACGATGCCGTAGCCCATCTGCGCCAGTTCGGAGGCATCCAGCGCCGGCGTCTTGCCGCCGATCACCAGGTTGATGATCTGCGGGCGGTCCAGCAGCTTGGGCACCTGGCGCACTTCCTCCAGGCTCTCGGTGGCCTCGACGAACAGGATGTCGGCGCCGGCCTCGGCGCACTGGCGGGCGCGGTCGATCGCGGCTTCGAAGCCCAGCGTGGCGCGGGCGTCGGTGCGGGCGATGATGAGGAAATTCTCGTCCTGCCGGGCGTCGACCGCGGCGCGGATCTTCGACAGCATCTCGGGCAGCGGCGCCACGTCCTTGCCGGCGAAGTGGCCGCAGCGTTTCGGGAAGGTCTGGTCCTCCAGCTGGATGGCATCGGCGCCGGCGTGCTCCAGCGTGCGCACCGTGTGGTAGACGTTGACCGCGTTGCCGAAGCCGGTATCGCCGTCCACGATCAGCGGCAGGTCCACCGCCTCGCGTATGCGGGTCGTGCACTCGGCCACGTCGCGCAGGCCGATGATGCCCAGGTCGGGCGCGGCATAGTACATATTGGTCAGGCCCGCGCCGCTCAGGTAGGCCACCTCGTAGCCCAGGTCGGCGATCATGCGGGCGCTCATCGCGTTGAAGGCGCCGGGCACGATCAGCCCGTTGCGCTGGTTGACGCGGTCGCGCAGGAATTTGCGTCTCGTCTTGCTATCCATGTGTCCTCCCGGGTGGCGGCGCGCCGATAGCGCACCAAACTGTCGACAGTTTACACATAGCCCGCAGCCGCTTCCAAGCGGCGGCAGGAGAGCGGCGGTAATATGGTGGACTCTTCAGAAACCGACGCCTGCTCCATGGACGATACGACGCCCGTACCCCACGACCTCGCTCCCGGCTACTACTGGTACTTCATCGAAAGCGACCCGCCTTCGGTGATCCACATCCACGAACGCGGCCACGCCAGCCTCATGGGCACCGATTACCAGGTGCCCCCCGAAGACGTGGCCGACATGCTCAGCCGCGGCGAAAAATTCGTCTGGATCGAACCGCCCGCCGCGCCGTAGCGCGCCGGGGCAGATCTCAGCGCCGCTCGTCTTCCACCTCGTTGGCCAGCACGCCGATGCCGGAGATGTCCACTTCCACCCGGTCGCCGTGCTTCATCCACAGCGGCGGCACGCGGCGGGAGCCGACGCCGGCGGGGGTGCCGGTGGCGATCAGGTCGCCCGGGACCAGGGTGGTGATTTCGGACAGGTAGCTCACGATGAGCGGGATGGAATAGATCAGCATGTCGGTGCCGGAGTGCTGCACTTCGGCGCCGTTTAGGCGGGTGGACAGCGTCAGGCGGGTGGGGTCGGGGATTTCGTCGGCGGTGACGATCCACGGGCCGCAGGAGCCGCTGCGGTCGAAGTTCTTGCCGGCCGTCACGGAGAATTTCTGGTAGTCGCGCACGCTGCCGTCGTTGAAGCAGGTGTAGCCAGCCACGTGCGACAGCGCGTCGGCCTCGCCCACCAGGTGGGTGCGGCGTCCGATCACGGCCACCAGTTCGCCTTCGTAGTCGTAAGAGGTGGAGGCCACCGGGCGCAGGATGGGCTGCCCGGGGTCCGACAGGCTTTCGTGCGTGCGGATGAAGGCCGACGGCCGCTTGGGCAGATCGCGGCCGGTTTCGCTGGCGTGGTCGCGGTAGTTGATGCCGATGCAGAACACGCGGTTGTGCGCCTCCAGCGGCTTGAGCAGCCGCACGTCGCCGCGCGCGTGGTCGGGGCCGCGCCCCTTGAGCGTGGCCGCCTCGGCCTGCCCTTCCGGCGTCAGCAGATCGGCCAGGCTGCGCACGCGCGGCGCGTGGCGCGCGACGTCGATCACCCCCTGTTCCGTCAGGATGCCGACCGACTGCGTTGCGCCTGCGCTGAAGCGTACCAATTTCATGCTCGAACCTCTTTCCATTGCGTGTGTCAGGTGGGATGGTAAACCACCCGGGCCGGCGGCAGCCGCCGCGCGCCGCGCAATGTCGTCCGGTGTCGGCTTCAGAGCGCGCCGGCCTGCCGCAGCGCCTCGATCTCGGCGGCATCGAGCCCGAGCATGCCGGCCAGTACGTCGGCCGTGTCGGCCCCCAGCGGCGGCGGCGCGCGGCGCGGGGGCATGGCTTCGCCGGCGAACTTGAACGGGCAGCCCAGCAGCGGCACGGCCTGGCCGGCCGGCGTCAAGGCGGTCACCACCATGTCGTTGGCCAGCACCTGCGGATGGCCGAGCGCCTGCTCCAGGTCGTGCAGCGGCGCGACGGCGACCTGCCGGTCCTGCAGGCGCTCCACCCAGCCGGCGACGGTACCTGAAGCGAAGATTCCTTCCAGCAGCGGCACCAGTTCGCCGCGGTGGTCGAGCCGGCCCTGGTTGGTGGCGAAACGGGGATCGTCCGCCAGGTCCGGCCGGCCCAGCCCTTGGGCGAACCTGCGCCACGCCGCGTCGTTGGTGGCGCCCGCCAGCAGCCACCCGTCGGCGCAGCGGAAGGCCTGGTACGGCACCAGATGCGCGATGCCCGAACCCTGCGGACGCGGCATGATGCCCTGCTGCAGCCAGGCCACGCCGTGATAGCCGAGCAGCGCGATGGCGGTCTCAAGCAGCGACACCTGGACGTGGGCGCCGCGGCCGGTACGCTCGCGCGCCAGCAGGGCCGTGGTCACGCCGGCGTAGGCATTGAGCCCGGTGGTCATGTCGATGAACGACACGCCGGAGCGCACCGGCGGCTGGCCTTCGTGGCCGGTCAGCGACATGATGCCGGAGAAGGCCTGCATCGTCAGGTCGTAGCCGGGCTTGCCGGCCAGCGGGCCACGGCTGCCGAAGCCGCTCACCGAGCAGAAGACCAGATCCGGCCGGACCGCCCGCAGGCTGTCGTAGTCCACCCCCAGCCGGCGGGCGGTATCCGGCAGGAAGCTCTGGATCACGACGTCGGCCTGCCCGGCCAGGCGTCGCAATACGCCGCGCGCCGGTTCCGACTTCAGGTTCAGCGTGATACTGCGCTTGCCGCGGTTGACGCTGTTGAAGTTGTGGCTCAGCCCGTTGGGCGCCGGGCTGCCCCATGCCCGGCACTCGTCGCCCTCAGGGCTTTCCACCTTGACCACGCTGGCGCCCTGGTCGGCGAGCAGCTGTGCACAGTAAGGCCCGGCCAGCACCCGGCTCAGGTCCAGCACGGTGATTCCATCCAGAAGCGCGCTCATCGCTATTCTCTCGTTGCAGGCCGCGGCCGGCGCGGCGCCTGCGCCGCGTGCCGGACCGCCGGGCGGGCTTTCATCAATACGACCGGGGCAGCCCCAGCACCTTCTCGGCGATGAAGCACAGGATCATCTGCGAAGACACCGGCGCCAGCCGCGAGATCATGGTCTCGCGGAAGAAGCGCTCGACGTGGTACTCCTTGGCATAGCCCATGCCGCCATGCGTCAGCACCGCGGTCTCGCAGGCCGCGAAGCCGTATTCGCCGGCCGCGTACTTGGCCGCGTTGGCCTCGGCCGCGCACGGCAGGCCCTGGTCGTAGAGCCAGGCGGCCTTCTGGTAGAGCAGCGTGGCCGACTCCAGCTCGATCCAGCGCTGCGCCAGCGGATGCTGGATCGCCTGGTTCTTGCCGATCGGCCGGTCGAACACCATCCGTTCGCCGGCATAGGCCGCCGCGCGCGCCAGCGCGGCGCGCCCGGTGCCGATGGTTTCGGCGGCCACCAGAATCCGTTCGGGGTTGATGCCGTGCAGGATGTATTCGAAGCCGCGGCCTTCCTCGCCGATGCGGTCTTCCTCCGGGATCTCCAGGCCGTCGATGAAAACCTGGTTCGAATCGACCGCCTTGCGCCCCATCTTCTCGATCTCGCGCACCTCGACCCGGCTGCGGTCCAGGTCGGTATAGAACAGCGACAGCCCCAGCGAGGGCTTGGCCACCTGATCGGCCGGCGTGGTGCGCGCCAGCAGCAGCATCTTGTTGGCCACCTGCGCGGTCGATATCCATACCTTCTGGCCATGCACGACATAGCGGTCGCCATGCCTGACCGCCATGGTCTTGAGCTTGAGGGTGTTGAGCCCGGTGTTGGGCTCGGTCACCGCGAAGCAGGCCTTGTCGGCGCCGGCGATCGAGCGCGGCAGCCAGCGGCGCTTCTGCGCCTCGCTGCCGAACACCACCACCGGATGCAGGCCGAAGATGTTGAAGTGCAGCGTCGAGGCGCCCGCCAGCCCCGCCCCCGAGGCGCAGACGGTCTCCATCATCAGCGCCGCCTCGGCGATCCCCAGGCCGGCGCCGCCGTACTCCTGCGGCATGGCGATGCCGAGCCAGCCGGCGTCGGCCACGGCCTTGTGGAAATCGTGCGGGAAACCGCCGTGGCGGTCCTTCTCCAGCCAGTAATCGAGCGGGAAATCCTGGCAGATGCGCTCGATCGCGGCGCGGCAGGCCCGTTGTTCTTCGGTCAGGGCGAAATTCATCGAATCGTTTCTCCGGATGGATGCAATGGGCGCCGCGCTACTGGATCCGCAGTCCCGACTTCGCCACGACCTCCTGCCACCGCGCCAGGTCCGCGCGCACCTGCCGGTCGAAGGCCTCGGGCTCGTTGCCGACCGGATCGATGCCCAGTTCGGCATAGCGCTCCCGCACGTCGGGCATCTGCAGCACCGCGTGCACTTCCTTCTGCAACCGGCGCACCACCGCGTCGGGCGTTCCCTTGGGCGCGAACAGGCCCACCCACGAGTTCACCACCAATCCCGGGAAGCCGCTTTCGACGAAGGTCGGCACGTCGGGCGCGGCGGGCGAGCGCTGGGCGCTGGACAGCCCCAGTCCCTTGAGCCTGCCCGTCTTCAGCAATTCCTTCACGCTGGAGATGGTGGTGCAGACCAGCGGGATATGGTTGCCCAGCACGTCGTTGACCGCGGCCCCGCCTCCCTTGTAGTTGACGCTGGTCAGCTCGACGCCGGCCGTCATGAACAGCAGCCGGCACGTCGCCTCGGCCGTGCCGCCGACGCCCGACGAGCCGAACGCCAGTTCGCCCGGCCTGGACTTGGCCAGCGCGATCAGGTCGGCCAGGTTCTTGACCGGCAGCGAGGGATTGGCCACGATGATCAGGCCGGCGTCGCCCAGCTTGGTCACCGGCACGAAGTCGCGCAGCGTGTCGAAGCCGGTATTGCTGTACAGGTGCGGGTTGATGACCATCACGCCGTCCAGCGCATGCAGCAGCGTGTAGCCATCGGGCGCGCTGTGCGCCACCTGCTCGGCCCCGATGTTGCCGCTGGCGCCCGGCCGGTTGTCGATCACCACCGACTGGCCCAGCCGCTGGGTCAGGTGGTCCATGATGTTGCGCAAGCTGATGTCGGTCACGCCGCCCGGCACGAAGGGAACGACCACCCGGATCGGCCTGCTGGGATAGGGATCGGCCGCCCCCGCCTGCTCGGCGAAAGAAGTGAGCAGGCATGCGGCAATGACGGAAAGGCTGATTCTCATGCAAATCCTCGTTTCGGCTCTGTGGATGGACCGCCCGGCGCCCGCCGGGCGGGGGCTGCTCCCCCGAACGCTGAGTCCCGATGATCAGGTGCGTTGCTTGATGAGTAAGGTCTTGTCGATCTGGAACACGATTTCGCCGCGCTGGTTGCTGACCACGTCGCGGAACACCACGATGCCCCGCCCCGGCTTGGAGGACGTCCGCTTGGCGACCACCTCCACCTCGGTGCGCATGGTGTCGCCCGGCCTCAGGGGCGCCGAGAACCGCCCGTTGTCGGTCGCCAGCATGGCGATCACGCTGCCATGGAACAGCCCTTCGGTCATCGCGGTGGAAAACGACATCACCAGGGCGCTCGGGCAGATGCGGCCGCCGAAGGGCGTGGTCCTGGCGTAGGCTTCGTCGACGAACAGCGGCACGCGGTAGCCGACCAGTTCGCAGAACTGCGCGTGGTCGGCCTCGGTAATGAGCCGCTCGCCCATCGGAAAGCGGTCGCCAGCCTCGTAGTCTTCGTAATAGCGGGTCATCGCGCTCCCTCCGGCAGCACCGCGATGGCGGAAATCTCGATCAGCGCATGCGGACGCACCAGCCCTGCCACTACCACACCGGTCGACGCCGGCAGCGTCGCGCCGAAGAACTCGCGCCTGACCGCGGCGGTCTTCTTGTAGTCGCGCGTGGTCACCACGTAGTCGGTGGTGCTGACGATGTCGCGGCATGACGCGCCCAGCGGCGCCAGGATGCGATCGAACTTGCGGAAGATCTGCCTGGCCTGTTCGGCCATGTCGCCTTCGGCGATGCGGCCTTCGTCGTCGGCGCCGGTGGTGCCCGACAGGTACACCACGTCGCCCACGCGGACCGCCGGCGCGAAGGTCAGATGCTCTGGCCAGCCGGGCGCGCCGAACAGCGGTTGCGGCCGGTCAGCCATGGCGGTCCGCCTTGCCGTCCTCGCCGGACAGCACCCGGTAGACATGGAATCCTTCCAGCACGGTTTCGCCGCGCTGGTTGCGCAGGCTGGTGCCGACACGGCAGAACTCCCGGTGGCCCTCCTTCCAGCGCCGCTCCACCACGAAATGCGGCTGCAGGGTATCGCCCACCACGACCGGCCGCACGAAGCGGCAGCCCTGCTCGGCCAGCACGAAGCCGTCGACCCGTTCGCGCGCCTCGGAAGCGCCGAGCGCCGTCAGCGAAGCCAGCAGCAGGCCGTGGGCCAGCGGCTTGCCGAAGCGGGTCTTCCTGGCGTATTCGACGTCGTAGTGGCTGGGATGGACATCGCCGGTCACGCCGGAAAACAGCAGGAAGTGCGCATCGTTGAGTGTCTTGGAAGGCCCGGTAAACTGGGACCCTTCCGGCGGGAACGGGGGTCTGGACATAAGGTTCCTCTGGTGTCGTTCGGTAAACCGCGGCCGGCGCCGCAAACGCCGGCAAGTAAATTTGAACAAATGGTCAAATCAACGTTCGGGCAATCTATCATCGTTTTGAACGAACGGTCAAATAAATTCGGGAGAGAACTTGACGCAGCCATCCGACCCCGCCCCTGGCACCCGCTGGAGCGGCCGACGGGCCGAGAAAGAGACCAGGCGCGAAACCATCCTGCAGAGCGTATGCAGCGTGCTCGCCCGCAGCCGCCTGTCGTCGCTGACCATGCAGGAGATCGCCGACGAGCTGGGCATCACGAAGGGCAATCTGTACTACTACTTCCGCGACAAGCAGGACATCCTCTATCAGGCCCACATGCGCTCGATGGAGACCAGCCTGCGGGCCCTGCGCGCGGCGCAGGAATCGAAGGGAAGCTGCGCCGCGCGGCTGCGCCAGCTCCTGATCGACCACATCGAGGGCATCCTGCGCGACGGCCTGGGCAACGTGCTGCTGACCGACCTCGAGTCGCTGCATCCTGAGCAGCGCAGCCACTACATCGCCAAGCGCGACGAGTTCGAGCGCGGCGTGCGGGCATTGATCGACGAGGGACTGGCCCGCGGCGAGTTCCATTACCCGGACACCAAGCTCGCCAGCCTGGCCATGCTCGGGTCGATCAACTGGATCTCGAAGTGGTACCGGCCGGAAGGACCGATGACGGCCGATGCCGTGGCCGCCGGCATGGCCGATTTCCTGATGAACGCGCTGGCGTGTCCGCCCGGGGCGCGGGCGGAGCGCTGAGCGGCGGCCGCGCGTTCAGCCGCCGGCGGTCAGGCCGCCGCCTTCGCCGCGGTGCGCCCAGGCGGTCGAGCGCCGCTCGATCCAGTCGGCGATGGCGTACATGACGATACCCAGCACGCCCACCACGATCAGCGCGGCGAACACCAGCGGCACGCGGAACGACGAACTGGCGTTCAGCAGCAGATAGCCGATGCCGGCATTGCTGGCCACCATCTCCGACACCACCGAGCCGACGAAGGCCAGCGTGATGGCGACCTTGAGCGAGGCGAACAGGTAGGGCAGCGAACGCGGCAGCGCCACCTTGCGCAGGATCACCGAGCGGCGCGCGCCCAGCGAGCGCAGCACGTCGGTCAGTTCCGGCTCCAGCGTGGCGATGCCGGTGGCCATGTTGACCGCGATCGGGAAGAAGGCGGTCAGGAAGGCGCACAGCACGGCCGGCACGGTGCCGATGCCGAACCACATCACCAGCACCGGCACCACGGCCACCTTGGGGATGGAGTTGAAGCCGATCATCAGCGGGTTGATCGCATGGTAGGTGGCCGGGCTGGTGCCCACCAGCGCGCCCAGCAGCGTGCCGAACACCAGCGCCAGCGCGAAGCCGACGACGGTGGTCATCAGCGTCTGCAGCGCGCCCTCGACGATCGCCGGCCAGAATTCGCGCAAGGCGTGGAAGGCGGCCGACGGCGACGGCAGGATGATCTCCGGCACCGAGAAGGCGCGACAGGCCAGTTCCCACAGCAGGAACATGGCGAGCGTGGTGAGCCACGGGCTCAGCGCCCGCCGCAGTTTCTTGGGATTCATGCGTGCTCCTGCGCATGGCCGACCCGCTCGCGCAGGCCCGCCACTTCGTCGGCGAAACGCGCGGTGAAGCGGTCTTGCCGGGTGCGCCGGCATTCGGCGGGAATGCGGCGGCTGTAGATGATGCGGCCCGGCCGCTGGGAGAACACGTGCACGGTGTCGGCCAGGTAGGTCGCCTCGGTCAGGTCGTGGGTGACCAGCACCACGGTGAAGCGGCGCTCGGTCCACAAGGCCTTCAGCGTGTCCCACAGGTCTTCGCGGGTGAAGGCGTCGAGCGCGCCGAAGGGCTCGTCCAGCAGCAGCAGGTCGGGCTCGTGGATCAGCGCCCGGCACAGCGATACGCGCTGTTGCATGCCGCCCGACAGCTGCCACGGGTAGCGGTCGGCCACGCCGCGCAGGCCGACCTTCTCGAACAGCGCCATGGCCCGCTCGCGGTGCCGCGGCAGGTCGCGCTTGAAGGTGCGGCAGTGAGGCTCGACGATCTCCAGCGGCAGCAGCACGTTGGCCAGCGTGCTGCGCCAGGGCAGCAGCGCCGGCGCCTGGAACGCCATGCCGACGATCTTCAGCGGCCGGTCGACCTCGCGGCCGGCCACGGTGACGCCGCCGGCGTTGGGCAGGCGCAGGCCGCTGACCAGCTTGAGCGTGGTCGACTTGCCGCAGCCCGAGGGCCCCACCAGCGCGGCGAACTCGCCGCGCCCGATGGTCAGGTCCACCCCCTTGAGCGCGAGCATGCCCTGCTCGCCTTCGCCATAGGCGAGGTCGACGCCGCGCAGTTCGACCAGCGGGCGGCGCGCCGCGCCGCCGTGCACATCGGCTGCCGTCATTTGGCCCCCGGCATCAGCGTGGCGCGGGCGGGCAGGTAGCGTTCGGTGTAGACCTCGGCCGCAGGCGGCACCGGAATATCGAGCGCCGCGGCCACGTCGCGCAGCGACTTCTCCAGCCGCTGCGGATCGATGACCCCCATGCCGTGCTGCCTGACCCAAGGGGTCAGCACCGACCAGTCGAGCGAGAGCTGCATGCGCTCGGTCTCGACCTTGCGGTCGGTGAGCTTTTCGCGCTTGAGCAGCGCGTCGATGGCCGACTGCGGATCCGACGCGCTCTGGAAGAAGCCCTGGGCCACGCAGCCGACCAGCGCGGCGGCCTGTCCGGCGTGGGCCGACAGGAAGGCCGGCGTGGCCACCAGCGCGCTGCCGTACAGCGAGGCGCCGTACTCCGGGTAGCGCATCACCACCACCTGGTCGGCCGGCACGCCGGCCGCGCGCACGCCCATGTAGCCGGTGAACGAGGCGCCGCTGATGGCGTCGGCGTTCTTGCGCGCCAGCATGCTCTCGCGCAGCTCGGGCGACACGTTGATCCAGTTCACCTTGGCCGGGTCCAGGCCGTTGGCCTTGGCCAGCACCGGGAACAGCCGGCGCGAGGCGTCGCCCGGCGGCGCGGCCACCGTCTTGCCGGCAAGGTCGGCGGGCTTGGTGATGCCGGTGTCCTTGCGGGTGATGATCGACAGCGCCGCGCCGTCGTAGATCATGAAGAACGAGATCAGCTTCGATTCGGGATGGCGGGCGTTGTATTCGATCATCGCGTTGATGTCGGCGAAGCCCACGTCGTAGCCGCCGCTGGCCACCTTGGTGACGGTGTCGCCGGAGCCGAAGCCGCGGTCGGTCACGACGTCGAGTCCGGCTTTGCGGTAGCAGCCGTTGTCGTGCGGCAGCAGGAACGGCGCCTGCGGCCCCTGCAGCGCCCAGTCGAGCACGAAGCGCACCTTGCCCGGCGCCTGGGCGTGGGCCGCGGCGGAAGCGGCCAGCAGCAGGGCGCCGGCCGCGGCGCGCAGCGCGGCGGCCGGTACGGAGTGGGCGATAGCGCGAGATTTCATCGGGTTCTCCCTTGCGGTTGCGTGGAACGGGACGGGCGGGACCGCCCCGGCCACGGAAAGTGGTATGCCACAACTTGCAAAGCAATCGCCATGCCACCGCGCCGCCGCGCGCGCCTGCGCGGGGATATGCCCCTGGGAAATCCCGATTCCTTCTATATAGGAGGTATACCACCTAAAAAACGAGGCACATCCGAGCGGCAGAACGTTTCGCGATTCCCGGTGCCGGGTGCGGATCGCGGCGACTACACCGATGCACAAAAACGGGGTATGCCCCATTCCTGTGCCAGACGCCGGCTCGGACGGACACCAAGACGGTGCGCGTATCGGCTGGCGGATATCTTCCACTTTCCATATAAGTGCCATACCACCTATTTTTTAAGGCGACCTTTCCTCTTTACGATCAACGACTTACCGGCTCCTGAACGAGCCCGCCGCAGCCAAATGGCACGGCCGTTGCTAATAACGGATAAAGGCTGCCCGGCTGGCGGGCGGCCGCAGATTCACGATCCGGAGTTCTCATGTCCCTGAACGATTCGGTCGCCATCGTCACCGGCGGCGCGCTCGGCATCGGCTTCGCCGCCGCCGAGCGGCTGGCCGAGCGCGGCGCCCGCGTGGTCGTGGCCGACCGCGACGGCGCCGCCGACGCGGCGGCCCGCCTGGCCGGGCGCGGCCTGCAGGCCACCGGCGTCGCGGTCGACGTGTCCTCGCCCGAACAGGTCGAGGCGATGGCGCGCGAAGCCGAGACGCGCTTCGGACGCATCGACGTGCTGGTCAACAACGCCGGCATCTATTCGACGCTGACGCCCAAGCCGTTCGAAGCGCTGACCCCCGAAGAATGGCGCCAGGTGTTCGAGGTCAACGTGATCGGCGTGTTCCTGGCCTGCCGCGCCGCGCTGCCGGCCTTCAAGCGGGCGGGCGGCGGCCGCATCGTCAACATCTCGTCGGGCGTGGCGTTCAAGGGCAATCCGTGGATGGCGCACTACGTGGCCAGCAAGGGCGCGGTGATCTCGCTCACGCGTGCGCTGGCCACCGAGCTCGGCCGCTACGGGATCCTGGTCAACAGCGTAGCCCCAGGCTTCACGCTGAGCGACGGCGTACACCGCAATCCCACGCTGGTCGAGGGCGTCAAGGAACCGTCGCTGCGCAACCGGGTGCTGGCGCGCGACATGGTGCCCGGCGACCTGGTGGGCGCCATCGAGTTCTTCGCCGGCGCGCAGTCGGCGTTCATCACCGGCCAGACGCTGGTGGTGGACGGCGGCGCGTACTTCCACTGAGCCGTCCCGCCCCTACCGCCACCGAGAGCCTGCCAGCATGAAGCAGACCATTCCCGTCATCGACCTCGCGCCCGCGCTGGGCGGCAGCCGCGCCGAACGCCTGGCCGTGGCACGCAGGATCGAGGCCGCCTGTACCGACATCGGCTTCTTCACCATCCGCGGCCACGGCGTGCCGCTGGAGCTGATCGACGCGCTGCGCGGCCACGCCAGCCGCTTCTTCAACCTGCCGCTGGAAGAAAAACTTCGCGCCAGCCCGGCCGACCCGTCGGTGCCGCGCGGCTACCGCGCCCTGGGCTTCGACGCGCTGGCGCGCGGCAACGCCGACCGGGCGCCGGGCGACCTGAAGGAGTACTACCATTTCGGCCGCGAAACCTGGCCCGACGACCCCTACTACACCGGCCCCGAGGGCCAGGCCTATTTCATTCCCAACCGCTGGCCCGAGCGGCCGGCCGGCTTCGCCGCCGCGGCGTCCGCCTACTACGCGCAGATGGAGCGGCTGACCGCCTCGATGATGGAGCTGGCGGCGCTGGCGCTGGGCATCGACGAACACTTCTTCGCCGACAAGATCGACCGCCACATCACGGCGATGCGGATCAATTTCTATCCGGCCCAGCAGACGCCGCCCGAGGCCGGACAGCTGCGCGCCGGCGCGCACACCGACTACGGCCTGCTGACCATCCTCAACGGCGAGAACACGCCCGGCGGGCTGCAGGTACGGACCCGCGCCGGCGACTGGATCGACATCGAGACCGACCCCGGCACCTTCGTCATCAACATCGGCGACCTGCTGATGCGCTGGACCAACGACCGCTGGGTATCGAACGTGCACCGCGTGGTCAACCCGCCGGCCGACGCCGGCCCGGCCGCGCAGCGCATTTCGATCGCCTTCTTCCACCACCCCAACTACGACGCCCTGGTCGAATGCATCGCCCCGCCCGGCCAGGCGAAATACCCGCCGGTGCTGTCGGGCGAATACCGCGACCTGAAGTACCGGCAGACCCGGGTTTGACGCCCCAACCGAAAGGAAATCGACCATGCTGATCCGTACCAAGGCCTGGACCTTCGCCGCTGCGCTGGCGGCCTGCGCCGTGCTGCCGGCGCACGCCCAGGAAACCATCAAGATCGGCGTCACCGAGCCGCTGACCGGCGCGGTGGCCGCCTCGGGCACCTACGTCACCAACGGCGCGCGCATCGCGGCCGACGTCATCAACCGCAAGGGCGGCGTGCTCGGCAAGAAGCTGGAGCTGGTCATCGAGGACAACAAGTCCAACCCGCGCGAGGCCGTCAACTCGGCCGAGAAGCTGATCCTGAAAGACAAGGTGCCGGTGCTGATGGGCGCCTGGAGCTCCACCTTCACGCTGGCCATCATGCCCAAGCTGATGGAATACGGCGTGCCGATGGTGGTCGAGACGGCCTCGTCGGGCAAGATCACCACCGCCGGCAATCCGTGGATCTTCCGCACCAGCCCGACCTCGGCGATGGAAGCGGTGGGCTTCTCCAAGCTGGTCGACGGCTACAGCCCGGCGATCAGGAAGGTCGACTTCCTGTCGGTCAACAACGACTGGGGGCTGGGCACGGCTTCGGAGTTCACCAAGATGTTCAAGTCCAAGGGCATCGCCGTGGGCCGCACCGAAACCATGTCGCCCGACGCCACCGACCTGTCGGCGCAACTGGCCGCGCTGAAGGACACCGGCGCCGATACGCTGATCGTCACCTCCGGCATCGAGCAGCTGACGCTGGCGATCCGCCAGGCGGCCGAGCAGCGCCTGCCGCAGCGGATCATCACCACCGGCGGCTCCTTCCCCGAGCCGCTGGTCAAGAACCCCGGCCCCAAGGGCTACGCCAGCCAGCACCTGCTGTTCTTCGCGCCGTGGGCGATCGACCATGCCAAGCACCCGGAAGTGGCCAGGGAATTCTCGGATGAATGGAACGCGCGCAAGTTCGACCTGACCGGCCAGACCGAAGGCTTCCGCGGCTACGACGCCATCCTGGCGATCGCCGAGGCCATCCGCATCGCCGGCAAGGCCGAGCCCAAGGCGATCCAGGCCGCGCTGTGGAAGGTGAACGTCAAGGGCGTCAACGGCGACATCGCCTTCGTCAAGGAAGGCCCGGCCGGCAAGGAAAGCGGCCAGGCGGTGCCCAACATCTACGTGGTGGAACTGAAAGACGGCCAGGTCGCCGTCAAGTAGCCGGCCGCGAGGCCGCCGCGGCCGGAGGAATCCCGTGGATCAAATCCCGCAACACCTGCTCAACGGCCTCGTGCTGGGGGCGACCTACGCGCTGCTGGGGATCGGCCTGACGCTGATCTTCGGCATCATGCGGGTGGTCAATTTCGCGCACGGCGAACTGTACGCGCTGGGTGCCTACGTGTCCTACGCGGCGGTGTCGCTGCTGGGGCTGGACTACCTCGCCTCGCTGCTGCTGGCCGCGCTGGCCGGGCTGGCGCTGGGCGCGCTGATCGAACGGCTGCTGCTGCGCAGGCGCAACCTGGCCGCCATCGACGAAGTGATGCTGATCATGATCGGCGTGATGATCGTCATGCAGAACGCCGAGCTGCTGATGTGGGGCGGCGTGGCCAAGTCGGTCGCCTCGCCCTTCCCGCAGGAGCCGCTGGTGCTGGGGCCGGTGTCGGTGTCGCCGCTGCGGCTGTTCGTGCTGTGCGCCGCGCTCGCGCTGCTGGCGGTGTTCTATTTCGTGATCGAGCGCTCGCGGCTGGGGCTGTCGATGCGGGCCACCTTCCAGGACCGCGACGCGGCGCGCATCGTGGGGGTGGACGTGTCGCGCATCTATACCCTCACCTTCGCGCTCGGCTCCTGCCTGGCGGCGATGGCCGGCGCGCTGCTGGCGCCGGTGTTCGTGGTCACGCCCACCATGGGCGACCTGGCCAGCCTGAAGGCCTTCGCCATTGTCATCCTGGGCGGGCTGGGCAACCTGGCCGGCGCGGCCATGGGCGGCTTCGCGCTGGCGCTGGTGGAGGAATTCGGCGCCGGCTACATCTCCACCGCCTACCGCGACGCGCTGGGCTTCCTGGTGATCCTGGCGGTGATGCTGATCCGGCCGCAGGGCTTGTTCGCGGTCAGGGAAAGGGTGGGTTGAAGATGGCCGGCATGAACCGATTCGCCTTCCCGGCCTGCGTGCTGCTGCTGGCGCTGCTGCCGCTATGCTGGCCCGATCCCTACCTGCTGTCGGTGGTGGCCTCGTGCGGCATCTTCATCGTGGCGGCCATCAGCCTGAACCTGCTGCTGGGCTATACCGGCCAGCTCAGCCTGGGGCATACCGCCTTCTTCGGCATCGGGGCCTACACCACGGCGCTGATGTCGCTCGGCTTCGACGTGACGCTGCCGGGACTGGAACAGCCGCTGGCGGTGGCGCCGCAGCCGGTGTGGCTGTCGTTCGCCGGCGGCGTGCTGGCAGCCGGGCTGGCCGGCTGGCTGCTGGGCCGGCTGGCGCTGCGCGTGCGCGGGGCGTACTTCGTCATCGTCACCATCAGCTTCGCGCAGGTGATGCGGATGGTGGCGCTGAACTGGGTCGACCTGACCGAGGGCCCGATGGCCCTGAACAACATTCCGGCGCCGACGCTGTGGCTGCCCGGCCAGGGCGTGGTCGAGCTGACCACCAAGGCCGCCACCTACTGGCTGGTGCTGGCGGTGGCCGCCGCCGCCTGGCTGCTGGTGGCGGCGCTGGTGCGCAGCCGCGCCGGCCGCGCGATGATCGCGCTGCGCGAGAACGAGACGCTGGCACGCTCGGTGGGCATCGAGGTCACCCGCTACCTGCGCCTGGCGGCGGTGGTGTCGGCCGGCATCGCCGGCGCGGCGGGCTGCCTGTACGCCCACACGGTGCGCATCATCGACCCGGACGTGTTCGCCTTCATGTTCACCATCACGATGGTCATCATGGTGATCGTGGGCGGCAAGGGCACGCTGGCCGGGCCGGTGGCGGGCGGGCTGATCTTCGGCCTGCTGCCCGAGGCGCTGCGCGGCACCGTGGCGCCCGAGGTGCAATGGATGATCTACGGCGCGCTGATGATCGCGGTGCTGTGCCTGATGCCGCGCGGCATCGTGCCGGCGGCGGGGTCCCTGCTGCGCCGGCGGCGCCGGCCCGCGGCGATGGCGGAAGCCGCGGCGCCGGCCCCCCCTGCGCCGCAGGCCGCCGCGCCGGCCACCCGTGGAGAAGCCGCATGACGACGATCGCCTATCCGCAGGCGACTGCGGCCCCGGCTGCGGCGCCGCAGCCGCCCGCCCTCGAACTGGCCAACGTCACGATGCGGATCGCCGGCCTGACCGCGGTCGACGACGTCAGCTTCGCCGTGCCGGCCGGCCGCATCGTCAGCCTGATCGGACCCAACGGCGCGGGCAAGACCACCACCTTCAATGTGATCTCCGGCTATATGCGGCCCACCGCCGGCAGGGTGCTGCTGTTCGGCCAGGACGTAGTGGGCCTGGCGCCCGAGCGGATCTCGCAGCTGGGCCTGGTGCGCAGCTTCCAGCGCACCAGCGTGTTCGCCGGCTGCACCGTGTTCGACAACATCCTGACCGCGCTGCACCTGCGCGGCCGCGCCGCGCTGTGGCAGACGCTGCTGCGCACGCCGGCCTTCCGGCGCGAAGAAGAATCGCTGCGCCGGCAGGCCGGCGAACTGCTGGATTTCCTGGAACTGCGCGAGCGCGCGGCCGAGCCCGCCGCCAGCCTGTCGTACGGCGAGCAGCGGCTGCTGGGCGTGGGCCTGGCGCTCGCGGCTCGGCCGCGCGTGCTGCTGCTGGACGAGCCGGCGGCCGGCCTGAACCCGTCGGAAACCGAGGCCTTCAAGGCCATGGTCAGGCGCATCGGCGAACGCGGCGTCACCGTGCTGCTGGTGGAGCACGACATGCACATGGTGATGTCGATCTCCGACCACATCGTGGTGCTGAACTACGGCCGCCTGATCGCCGCCGGCACGCCGCGGGCGATCCAGCGCGACCCGGAAGTCATCCGCGCCTATCTCGGCTCAGGAATCAAACGTGCTCAAGCTTGATCGAATCTCGGTGCGCTATGGCGCCACGCTCGGCGTCGACCGCATCTCGCTGGAAGTGCGCGAGGGCGAACTGGTCACGCTGATCGGCGCCAACGGCGCCGGCAAGTCCACCACGCTGCGCGCCATCAACGGGCTGGAGCCGCTGGCCGGCGGCAGCATCCATTTCGACGGCCACCTGATCTCGGGCGCCACGCCGGCGGCCATCATCGACCGCGGCATCTCGCACTGCCCCGAAGGGCGGCGCGTGTTCCCGCAGCTCACCGTGCGCGAAAACCTGGAGATGGGCGCCTACCGGCGGCTCGACCGCCAGCGCGTGGCCAGCGACATGGAGCGCATGTTCGACAGATTTCCCCGCCTGCGCGAACGCGCCGGCCAGGTGGCCGGCACGCTGTCGGGCGGCGAGCAGCAGATGCTGGCGATCGCCCGGGCCCTGATGTCGCGGCCGCGGCTGGTAATGTTCGACGAGCCCTCGCTGGGGCTGGCGCCCAACATCGTCGAACAGATCTTCGGACTGGTGCTGGAAATCCGCGCCGAAGGCACGACGGTGCTGATGGTCGAGCAGAACGCCTACGCCGCGCTGGAGATGTGCGACCGCGGCTACCTGCTGGAGAACGGGCGCATCGTGGACCAGGGCAGCGCGGCCCAGATGCTGGCCAATCCGGAGATACGGCGGGCCTATCTGGGCGGATGAAGGCGCCACGCCCGCCTCGCGCTCACGCCGCCCGTCCGCGGTGCCGGACCGCCGCCGCGGCGGCGGATTATTCGCGGCTCAGGTTCTCGTGGTGGCCGGCCGCGCCGCGCTTCCAGTACGCGGCGACCTTCATCCGCCGCTTGTCCAGCCCATGCGCCAGCAGCGCTTCGCGCACCGCCACCATGTCGCGCGCCTCGCCTGCCGCCCACGCATAACCGCTGCCTTGCGGCAGCTCCAGCGCCCGCACCGCGGCGGGCAGCGCGCCGTCGCCGGCTTCCACCCATTGCAGCGACAGCTCCGCCCGCGTAGCCAGGATGCGGCGATCGGCCGGGTCGGCCACCTGCAGCAGCACCTGCGCGCGGCAGCCAGCCGGCAGTTCTTCCAGCCGCCGAGCGATCGCCGGCAGCGCGGTTTCGTCGCCGGCCAGCAGGTGCCAGTCGTAGCCCACCGGCACCACGAATGAGCCGCGCGGCCCGCCCACGCCCACCCGCTGGCCGGGCCGGGCGCGCGCCGCCCAGTCGGCGGCCGGGCCGTCGCCGTGCAGCGCGAACTCGATTTCAAGCTCGCCCGCTGCCGTATCGAAGCGGCGCGGCGTGTAGTCGCGCATTGCAGGACGCGCGACGCCTTCCTGCCACTGCGGGCCATCGGGGCCCATGGCCGGCAGCGCCGGCTCGTTCTGCCCGGGCGCGGGCAGCATGAGCTTGACGTGATCGTCGAAGGACGCGCTGGTAAAGCCTTCCAGCTGCGGACCGCCGAGCGTGACGGCGACGAAATGCGGGCTGACGCGCCGCACGCGCAGGACTTCGAGCAGGCGCGCCTTCAGCGAATGGCGCACGCGGCGCACGGCCAGCGGGTCGGACGCGTCGAATACGGAATCGTTGGCCATGGGAGCCTCGTTGGTTGATAATGTCTACCACTCTAGACTCACGAGTTGATAATGTCAACAAAACAAGGCCCAGCCGAAACACCGGACGCGCCGGCCGACGCCGCGCCGCCCTGTAGCCGGGCCGCCGGCATCCGCCACGCGGCAGACGGCGGCGACGGCCAGGCGCACGCCTTCGAACGCATGCACGAATTGATGTTCCTGTTCCGGGGGCGCCTGCAACAGGCGCTGCGCGAGGACGCCTCGGGCCTGACCGGCCTGGAGCTGCGCGTGCTCGGCTATTTCGGCCGCCAGCCCGGGGCCACGCAGGCCGAACTGGTCCAGCACAGCGGGCGCGACAAGGGGCAGGTGGCCAGGCTGGTCAAAGGCCTGGAAGCGCGGGGACTGCTACGGCGAGAACCCGGCGCGGGGCGCGGGGCCGGTCTGATGCTGACCGAAGCCGGCGCCGCGCTGCACGGCCGGCTGGAGGGATTGCGCGCGCGCGTGGCCGGACGGGCCTTGCAGGCCCTCGATCCCGATGAGCTCATTCAGCTTTCCAGGCTGCTGGACAAGCTGAACGGCGCCCTGCGGCATCAATGAGGATCGGGCGGCGATGCCGGGCCGGGACGCCGGCGGACGTCCGGCTTCAGTACGGGATCGACCGCACGCAACGGGTAGCGATTGCATTTTGCTTCGTCACACCGACCTGCGTGGCTGCATTCGTGGCGAAGTTCACCGCCCAGGCCGTGGTTTGCGGACTGGCTGAAAATTCCGTGGAGCTCCAATAGAGCGAGCTTCCGACGCCCCCGACGCTCCCGAAGCCCCCGAAGCCGAGCTGCGCCAGGTTTTCGTCGATGTTGGCGGTTCCCGAGGCACAACCCGCGCCTGCCCCCGCGCCGGCCAATTGGCAGATTCCAGGCAGCGACCACGTTCCCGGCGGAACTGCGCCGGCCACCAGATCCTGGCAAGACCGGGCAGCGTAACTGGACCCGGTGCCGAGCGTGGCGACGATGGCATTGGTATTCGACATGCCATCGTCGAGGCTGCTGGCGCTTGTCTGTGTCCCGAATCCCCCCCACGGCGTGCTCACGGAAACGTCCACACTGGTTACGACCATGGCCGTGGAAGGCGACGGCACGGCGAAGACCAGGTTGCCGTCGATGGAGAACGCGAGGGCCGTCGTGGCCGTCGAGCTGACGTTGTCGCCGCTTACCGGGATACCCGCCTGGGCCACGTAGGGCTTGGTCGAAGTAAACGATAGCGTGCAGGAACCGTTGGGCGGGATCGCGATGCAATTGCTGGTGTCCTGCGTCGCGGCCGTCCAGCCGCTGGGAAGCGACGCGGCAACGTTGTAGGCCGTATACGTGGTCCCGGTATTGGTCACGGTGATGGTGCCTGTCCCGCCATTGACGGGGATCGTGCCGGTGGCGCTCACGGACAGCGTGGTGCTGTTGTTGGAGCAATTGACATCGACGTTCGTGACATTGGCGCCCCCCATGATGCCGGACCCGTTGGTGACGGTGCAGGTCTGCGTGGCCGGCTGCGTCAACACCGTGACGTTATAGGTTCCGCCCTGGGCGACCGGCGTCGCGAACGTGAAAGGACCGTTGGCCCCGACACCGAGATTGTCCCGGCCATTGTTCTGCAGCGCCACCTGGCCCACGAGCCCGGACACCGTGCCGCCCACCGTATGGGCGTTGGTCGAGCAGGTGACCGCGACGTTCTGCACGTCCGCGCCGCCCATCGTGCCCGATCCGTTGCTGACCGTGCAGGTCTGCGTGGCGGGCTGCGTCCGCACGGTGACGTTATAGGGGCCGCCCTCGGCGACGGGCGCGGCGAAGGTGAACGGGCCGTCGGCAGCCACGGAGAGGTCGTCCACGCCGTTGTTCTGCAATACGAGCTGCCCGGCGAGCCCGGAAACCGTGCCGCGCAGCGCATGGACATTGGCGGAGCAGACCACCGCGACGTCCTGCACCGCCGTATTGCCCATCGTGCCGGCGCCATGGCTGACGGTGCAGGTCTGGCCGGCGGGCTGCGTCTGCACGGTCACCGCGTACGGACTGCCTTCGTCGACCAGCGTGGGGAAGACGAACTGGCCGTCGCCGGAGATCGTCTGCGCGTCGCCGCCGTTGTTCTGCAGCACCAGGGTGCCGGTCAGGCCGGTCACGTTGCCGCCCACGCTCTGCGAAGTGCCCTCGATGGTGTAGCTGCGGGTCCAGACCGCGCCTTTCTGGCTCACCGCCGTATCGAAGGTGGCGCCTTCCGGGTCCAGCGTCAGCGTCAAGGTCTGCCCTGCCGCGCAATCGCCTCCGGCAATCTCGACGGTAACGATCTTGCCGTCGGCGCCGATGGACGGCGTGCCCGTCGGCAGCGCGGTGCAGCTTCCGCTCACCCGGAAAAATTCCGGCGCCAGGGAAACCACCTTGGTGTTGAAAGTGGCGACGACGGTGGCCGGCGGCGTGGTCGGGCTGTTGGAGTCCGCCTGCACCGACGCCAGCGCCACGACGTCGGGCGGCGGCGGCGAATCGGGCTCGTCCGACGAATCGCCGCCGCATCCATAGAGCGCGGCGGCAAGGCCGATGAGCAGGAAAACTTGCAACAGCAGGCGCGACGCATGCTTCATGACGGCTCCGATGATGTTTTTTGGTCGGGTGTATCGGGCCGCCGATCAGGGCCATGCCTGGAGGAGGGCCGCCGGTATCATATCAGCATGACATCGGCGGCCTCGCCGCGGTTTATTGCGGCTCGATCCCGGCGTCGTGGATCACCTTGGTCCAGCGCGCCGAATCGTCGTTCAGGAACTTGACCAGTTCCGGCCCGGTACGGCCGTCGGGCAGCACGCCCATTTCGATCATGCGCTTGCTGATGTCGGGCAGCTTGACCACCGCGCTGGTATCGCGCGCCAGGCGGGCAACGATGTCGGGCGGGGTCCCGGCGGGCGCGTACATCGCGTGCCAGGTCTGCATTTCGAAACCGGGCAGGCCCAGTTCGGCGATCGGCTTGACCTCGGGCAAGAGCGGGATCGGCTGAAGCCCGGTCACGCCCAGCGCGCGCAGGCGGCCGCTCTTGACCAGCGGGCCGGCCACTTGCGCCACTTCGAAGGCCATGTCGATCTGGCCGCCCATCAGGTCGGTCATCACCTGCGGGCTGCCCTTGTACGGCACGTGCAGCATCTGGGTGCCGGTCGCGCTCTGGAACAGCTGGGCGGCCAGGAAATGCGCGCTGCCGATGCCGCTGCTGCCGTAGCTGTACTTGCCGGCGGGCGCGGCGCGCAGCTTGGCGATCAGGTCCTTGACGTCGCGGAACGGGCTGTCGGTCGGCACCACCAGCACCGTCGGGAAGGTGCCCAGCAGCGCGATCGGCGCGAAGTCCTTCTGCGGCTGGTAGCCGGGATTCTTCATCAACAGCGGGTTGATCGAATTGACCGTGGTATTGCCGGCCAGCAGCATGTAGCCGTCGGGACGGGCGCGCGACACCACCTGAGCGCCGACGATGCCCGACACGCCCGCGCGGTTGTCGACCACGATGGTCTGGCCCAGGCGTTCGCCCAGCGGCTGCGACAGCAGGCGGATGATGGTGTCGACGCCGCCGCCGGCGGTGTACGGGACGATGATGGTGACGGGCCTGTCGGGATAGGCCGGCTGGGCCCGGCCGACGGCCGGCAGCATGCCGGCGGCGGCGAGCAGGCGCAGGGTATCGCGCCGTCGGATATCGATGGTCATGGACTTCTCCTCAATGATTGTGTGACAGCGATCTTGTGACGACGCGCCGCGCCGGCGGCGCGCCGGAAAGCGATGCGGGCGGCGCTACGACAGCTTGTGCCTGTCGATGAAGGCGCGATCGAGCGTCAGCCCCAGGCCCGGCCGGTCGGACAGCACCAGCTCGCCGTTTTCCAGGCGCGGGGTTTCCTCGAACAGCGGCAGGCTCCAGGTCACGTACTCGATGGTCAGGCCGTTGGGACGCGCGGCCACGAGGTGGCCGGCGATTTCGGGGACCACGTGGCTGGCCACCGGCAGGTTGAAGGCCTGGGCCATGCCGGCCACCTTCAGCCACTGCGTGACGCCGCCCACGCGGAACAGGTCGACGATCAGGATGTCGACGCTGTGGGCGGCGATCATCTGCGCGAACGGCGCGATGCCCCACAGGTATTCGCCGCCCGCCACCGGCGTCGACAGGGCGGCGGCGAGGCGCGCCAGGCCGGCGAAGTCGTCGTGCGCGATGGCGTCTTCGACCCAGGCCATGCCGACGTCTTCCAGGCGGCGGCAGATGTCGATCGCCTGTTCGGGGCGCCAGCCCTGGTTGGAATCGACCATCATCGCCACGGCCGGGTCCAGCTCGCGCCGCAGCAGCCGCACGCGCGCCACCTCGCGCTCGGGCGAGGTGGGCGCGGCCAGCGCGGTCTGGATCTTGACGGCCGGGAAGCCCTGCTCGGCCAGGGCCTGCACGCAGCGCACGGCGTCGGCATCGCTGAGCTCGCGGCGCACGGTGCCGCTGGCATAGGTGGGTGCGCGGCCGCGCAGCCCGCCCAGCAGCTTCCACAGCGGCTGGCCCTCGACCTTGCCGCGGATGTCCCACAGGGCGATGTCGATGGCCGACAGCGCCAGCGCGAAAATCCCGCCCGGCCCCGCGCCCCACGCCGCCGCGTGCAGGCGGGCGTGCACCGCCTCGACCTGCAGCGGATCGAACCCCGCCAGCAGCGCGCCCAGTTCCTCGATGGCGCTGTGCAGCGCCTTGGTGAGCGGATTGGCGTAGAAATGAAAAGTCAGCCCCAACCCTTCCACGCCATCGTCCGTGATCACGTGCACCACGATGAAATTGCGGACGGTGGGCGGCTCCACCGCCAGTCCGGCCAGATTATGCGTCTCGGGAACGCCGACCACCTCGGCGTATATCTTGTTGATTTTCACAATACTTCCTACAACTTATAGACACCCGCCCCATGTCGCGGCTCGCACCCGGGATGCGGCGGATCCGGCCCCTGGGGGACGCGCGAAGCGCGTAGGGGGGCCTAATGACTGATGGTGATCAGCCTCTCCTCGGTCATTTCGCGGATCGCGTAGCCGGGGCCTTCCCAGCCGAAGCCGCTGTCCTTGACGCCACCGAACGGCATGGCGTCGACCCGGGCGCTGGAGGCCTCGTTGATGTGGACGCCGCCGAAGCGCAGCGCCTGGGCGGCCTGGAAGGCGGCGTGCAGGTTCGACGTGAACAGCCCCACCGACAGGCCGAACGGCGTCGAATTGGCCTGGTCGATGGCGTCCTGCAGGCGGTCGAATTCCACGATCGACACCACCGGCCCGAAGATTTCCTCGCAGGCCACGCGCATGTCGCGCCGGATGCCGGCCAGCACGGTGGGCGCCATCACGCTGCCTTCGCGCTGCCCGCCCAGCAGCAGCCGGGCACCGCCGGCCACCGCCTCTTCGACCCAGGCCTGCGCGCGGCGCGCGTGGTGCTCGCTGATCATCGGGCCGATGATGGTGGCCGGGTCGGACGGATCGCCATACGTCATCGCCTTGGCGGCGGCCAGCACCTTCTCGGTGAATTCGGCGGCAATGCGGCGGTCCACGTACAGCAGCTGGGTCGAGGTGCAGACCTGGCCGGCCTTGCGGAACGCCGCGTTGAGGATGCGCGGGATCGCGCGATCGACGTCGGCGTCGTGGCAGACGATGCTGCCGGCGATGCTGCCCAGCTCCAGCTGGGTCTTGCGCAGGCCGGCGGCCTGCTGGATCAGCCGGCCCACGCGGGTGCTGCCGGTGAAGGCGTAGAACGCGATGCGCTGGTCGGCAAGCAACTGCGGGCCGATGGCGTTGCCGTCGCCGTGCACCAGCGTCAGCAGTTCCGGCGGCAGGCCGGCGTCGAGCAGCGCTTCGCACAGCGCCACCGCGCCCAGCGGCGTGATGTCGGACGGCTTGACCACCACCGCGTTGCCGCCGGCCAGCGCCGGGCCGACCTTGTGCGCCACCACGTTCAGCGGCGAATTGAACGGCGTGATGGCGCACACCACGCCGCGCGGGAAGCGCATCGTGAAGCCCATGCGGTTGGCCACGCCGTCGCCGGCCTGCAGCGGCGCGATCTCGCCGTGCAGCCGCTTGGCCTCTTCGGCCGACAGCTCCAGCGTCTGCACGCAGCGCGCCACTTCGTTGTCGCCGTCGGCGCGGGTGAAGCCGGCTTCGTCGCGCAGCAGGTCCACCAGCTGCGGCGCGCGGCTGGCGATCACGCGCGAGGCCTCGAGCAGCACGCGGTAGCGCTTGTACGGCGGCAGCACGCTGGCCGCGCCGCGCACCGCGCCGTCGACCGCCTGCGTGACCTGCTCGGGCGAGGCCACGGCCATTTCGCCGTAGGGCTCGCCGCGGTATTTGTCTTTCAGCGTTTCGGAAGAAACGCCGTCGACCCACTTGCCGCCGATCAGCAGGCGGCCCTTCATGGCCGCTGCTCCGCCACGGCCGGCTTGATGGCTTCCATGAAACGGTTGCGGATCTTGGCCGGGTCGCGCTCGGTCACGCCGGCCGGCGGCTTGCTGTCGGCCCGCACGCCGATGAACAGCGGCCCTTCCTGCTTCAGCGCGCGGTCGACCAGCTCGCCGAAATGCGTTTCGTCGGCCGCCCAGTACGCCTGTTCCAGCCCGGCGCCGCGCGCGATCGCCACCAGGTCGACGCCGCGCGAGGTCAGCGTGGGCTGCGCGCCGGTGATCTGGTAGGACTCGTTGTCCCACACGACGATGGTCAGGTTGCGCGCGCCGACCGACGCCACGGTGCCGAGCGCGCCGAGTTCCATCAGCAGCGAACCATCGCCTTCCAGCGCGAACACGCCGCGCTTGGGCTGGGCCATCGCCACGCCCAGCGCGATCGGCGCCGCCAGGCCCATGCTGCCGAGCATGTAGAAGTTCTGCGGCCGCTGGCCGGCGGCCCACAGGTCGAAATTGGAATGGCCGATGCCGCCGATCACGGCCTGGTCGCTCAGCTTTTCCACCAGCAGGCGGGTCAGCACGGAACGGTTCATTACCTTGGCCGCCGCGCGGCCGGTGTCGATCTTGGTGGTCGTCATCACGCTCTCCCGCGGTTCGTAAGCAAGGGCGACAGGATCATCGCGGCCGAGGCCTGGGTGGCGAAGGCTTGCTTGAGCATCCGGTCGACCACGAACTCGACGTCTTCCTGCCGCTCGATGCCGAAGTTCTCGATATTCATCGCGTTCAGGATCGGCCGCATCGTGCGGCACACCATGACCTGGCCGAGCTGGAAATCGCCGATCGTGCCGCGTTCGGAAATCATCATCGGGATCGGGATCTGGTAAGGCAGCGCCAGCGAGGCCAGCACGTTGGGCAGCGTGGCGAAGCCGCTGGTCTGCATCAGCACGATGCCGCGCAGGCCTGCCATGTAGGCGCCGGCCACCAGGCCGACCGCCTCTTCCTCGCGCGCCGGGGTCACCACGGTGAAGTAGCCGTCGGCCTCGATGCGCCGGATCAGCGGCGCCAATACCTTGTCGGGCACGTAGGTGATCAGTTTCACCTGGTTGGCCTTCAAGACCCGCACCACGGTCTCGTCCCACGTTTCGCCGGCCGGCGTCGTATTCTGCTGGGTCATCGTCGTTCCCGCCGCTCCTTTCATACAATTGTCCACCGGCGGCATCGGAAACCGCCGGCACCTATCGTTCTCGACAATTGAGAACTGTACGTCCGGCGCGGCGCCGGGACCAGACGCCCGAAACCAAGGGGTGTTCAAGAAAAATGAACGGCCGTCCCGCAGCCGGGGCACGCCTCGCACAAGGAAGAACGATGGAGCTGCGTCAACTGCGGTACTTCGTGAAAGTGGTGGAAAGCGGCGGCATGGGCCGCGCGGCGGCCGAGCTGGGCACCTCCACGTCCACGCTCAGCCAGCAGATCAGCAGCCTGGAAAGCGAACTGTCCACCCGTTTGCTGCAGCGCCGCGCCACCGGCGTCACGCCCACCGAATCGGGCCTGGCTTTCTTCCGCCAGGCCCAGCTGATCCTGCGGCAGGTGGAGAACGCCTCCACGCTGGCGCAGCAGGCCAGGCTGTCGGGCAGCGTCAGCGTCGGCCTGGCGCAGACCACGGGGGCGATGCTGTCGGTGCCGTTCATGCTCGCCATGCGCGAACGCTACCCCGCCATCCGGCTGCACATCATCGAAGGCTTGTCGGCGCAGCTGCTGTCCTTGCTGACCACGCGCCGGATCGACCTTGCCATGGTGTTCGACGAGGAAGCCGCGCGCCGCCTGAGCGCGGTTCCGGTGCTGAGGGAACAATTGTTCCTCATCGGCCGGGCGGACCTGCCGGGCATGCCCGGCGGCACCCAGATCGAGCTGCAGCAGATCGAGCGCCTGCCGCTGCTCGTGCCCAGCGTCACCCACACGCTGCACACGCTGATCTTCGACGCGATGCGCAAGATCGGCGCCACGCCCCACATCGCCGCCGAAATCGACGGCCTGTCCATCCTGCTCAAAGCGGTGCGCGCCGGCGTGGGGGCGTCGATCCAGCCCGGCTCGGCCATCGCCGGCCTGAACGACCCGGGGCTGGCCGTGCTCAAGATCAACAAGCCGCGCATCGTGCGCACCAGCCTGCTGGCCAGCCTGGCGGACGACGAACTGTCGCCGGCCGCGGTGGCCGCGCGGGTGGTGCTGAGCAGCGTGGCGCGGTCGCTGGTGGTCAATGGCGCCTGGCAGGGGGCGACGGTGGTGGATCCCTGACATGGCATACAATTTGACTTTCTATCAAGTCGCTTTACAAGCACGAATCAGAATTTCGCCACCCGGCGGCCGCCCGGCGACAAGGGGAGCCGGCGCGGCCGGTGGGAATCCAGGAAAGCCATGACCAAGCTGCAGACCGAAAAAAAGAAGCCGGACAACGGCAAGACCAAAGCCAGGACCGCCAGGAAACCTCCCGCCAGGACGCCGGCCCGCGCGGAGGCCGCCGAAGCGGCGCACGAGCCGCTGCGCATCGGCTCCAAGCTCAAGCACGCACGGCGGCTGCAGGGCTACACATTGAAGGAACTGGCCGACATCGTCGACTGTTCGGAAAGCATGCTGTCGAAGCTAGAAAACGACAAGCTGACCTCGTCCATCGTCTTCCTGCACCGCCTGGCCCACGCCCTGGGAACGAGCATCGCCGAGCTGTATTCCGAGGAAAACGACCTTTCCGGCCCGGTGCATGTATTCCACGCCGACCGGCGCGCCCACAGCGTCGCCGACCCCGACTCGCCGGACGGCGGCGCGCGGTTCGAACGCATCGTGCCGGTCGACCGCAACGGCCTGCTGCAGGCGCTGATGCACAGCATCCCGCCGGGCGGGCGCAGCGGCGGGACGGTCAGCCACGCCGGCGAGGAACTGGGCTACATCATCGAAGGCGAGGTCGAGGTCACGGTCGACGGCAAGAGCTATGTGGTCCGCCAGGGCGACCTGATCTTCTTCCCGTCCTCCCTGCCCCACGGCTATTACAACAGGGGCGACAAGATGGCCCGCATGCTGAAGGTGAACACCCCGCCGTCGCTGTAGCGGCCGGGGCACGAATACGCGAAGGACGATGGGAAATGCGCCGCGCCGCGCATTGTCGGTATATTATTGACGCTCAATAAAGTCACTTGAGTAACCGCTTTCCGCGGCTGCGCGGAGCGGTTGCGCCGCCCATCGCGTCCTCCTGTTCATCGCGAGCATCGGGGTCTCGGTCAGAACAGGAGCCCCGTTGTCGATGAAATCCGATGCCGCCGCCGCGCCCGCCGAGGGCCCGGCCGATGAAACGTCCGCCGGCGCCGTCCCCTGGCGCGAGAATTACGTTTCCTTCGCGATCTCGCGCGTGCTGTCCGCGATCGCCTCCCAGGGCATCGCGATCTCGCTGGGGTGGCTGGTCTACGACAAGACCCACAGCGCGTTCTACCTGGGCCTGATCGGGCTCTGCCAGTTCCTGCCCATGGTGGTCCTGACCCTGGTGGTGGGCCAGGTCGCCGACCGCTTCGACCGGCGGCGCATCGCCCTGGCCGCGCAGATCGTCAAGGCCATCGTCGCGATCGGCCTCAGCTGGAGTATCTGGTCCGGCACGCTGGGCGTGCCCATGATTTTTCTTGCCGTGGTCATCCTGGGCGCCGCGCAGTCGTTCGAACAGCCCACCATGCAATCGCTGGTCCCGAGCATCGTGCCGCCCTCGGCGCTGCAGCAGGCGCTGTCGGTCACCACGGCGCTGACGCAGACCGCCACCATCGTCGGCCCGGCGGTCGGCGGCGTGGTCTACGGCATCAATCCGCTGGCGCCGTTCGTCCTGGCGGCGGTGCTGTTCGTGCTGGCCAGCGTTTGCGTCAAGTCGATCAAGACGGTGCGCGGCGGCAACAACCGGGGGCCGGTCACGCTCGGCTCGGCCTTCGCCGGCGTTTCGTTCATCTTCGACCGGCCGGTCATGCTGGGCGTGATCTCGCTCGACCTGTTCGCGGTGCTGCTGGGCGGCACCACCGCCCTGCTGCCGATCTTCGCGCGCGACATCCTGCAGGCGGGGCCGTGGGCGCTCGGCCTGCTGCGGTCGGCCTCGTCGGTCGGCGCGGTGCTGATGTCGCTGTTCATCACCCGCGTGCCGCTGAAGACCGCCATCGGCCTGAAAATGCTCGGGGCGGTGGCCGTGTTCGGGCTGGCGACGATCGTCTTCGCGCTGTCCACCAATATCGTGCTGTCCATCATCGCCCTGGCCGTGCTTGGCGCAGCCGATACCATCAGCATGGTGGTGCGCATCACGCTGGTCCAGCTGCTGACGCCGGACGAAATGCGCGGCCGTGTCAACGCCGTCAACTCGCTCTTCGTCGGCACATCCAACCAGCTCGGCGAGTTCTACTCCGGCACCCTGGCCGGCTTCGTCGGCCCGGTCGCCTCCGGCGTCATCGGCGGCGTCAGCACGCTGGTGGTGGTAGCCATGTGGCTACGCCTTTTCCCCGACTTGCGCAAAGTCAAAACCCTGGCGGGGTGAGGCCCCCCTACGCGCTTCGCGCGCCCCCCAGGGGCGGCACTGGCGGACCGGCGGAGCCGGATCCGCTGTGCCCTGGAGGGGCGCCCGTTGGGGCGGGGCGATGACGCTAGAGGGCTGAAAGGAGGAGTTATTGGCTACACCGTCACCTGGGTGAAGTCCTGGTACCAGCTCTGGGCCTGGACGAAGCCTTTCACCTTGGGGCTGAGGGCGCGCGGGTTTAGGTCGTGCACGCCGAAGATGTTCGGCGCGTCGTCCACCACCAGCGCATGCGCCGCCGCCAGCTTGGCGTCCTGGCCGGCCTGGTCGAACGCGGACAGGGCTTCGGTCAGAAGCTGGTCGACCTCGGGATTGCTGTAGCGCCCCCAGTTGCTCGTGCCGCCTTTTTCGCGGGTGAAGCAATTGGTGTAGAACTGCGTGGGATCGCCGAACGGCTGGCCGTGGCAGATCACGTCGTAGCGTTCGGCGCCGTTCACGCCCGGCACCTGGCGCATGGCCGTCAGCACCGATCCCCAGTCGGCCACCACCAGGTCGACCTTGACGTTGAGTTCCTCCAGGCTTTGCTGCACGAACTGCCCCATGGGCACCGGCACCATATTGCCCGAGCCCGCCGTGGGAATCAGGGTCTTCAGCGTGATGGGCTTCTTGCCGGGGCCGTAGCCCGCCTCGGCAAGCATGGCCTTGGCCTTGTCGGGGTCGTAGCCGTAGATCTGCGTCGGCTTGCCGAACAGCTTGTAGTTCTGGTCGTAGAGCCCGACCGCTGGCGTCGCCGTGCCGTTGAGCAGGCCCACCATGCTTTCGCGGTCCAGCCCGTAGTTCAGGGCGCGCCGCACCCGCACGTCCTGCAGCGGACCGGGATCGGCGCAGTTGAGCACGAACGACCACAGGTGCAGATAAGGCTTGGTGATGACGTTGAAGCCCGCGCTCTTGAGCGCCGGGATCGAGTCGGGGTCGGGGAACTCGATCCAGTCGACCTGGCCCGAGCGCAAGGCCGCCACCCGCGTATTCGAATCGGCGATCGGCCTGAGCACCAGACGGTCGAGCCTGGAACGGTGCTTGGGATCCCAGTAGTCCGGATTGGGCACCAGTTCGATGGCGACGTGGGGCGTGACCTTGGCCACCTTGAACGGCCCGGTGCCCGAGGGGTTCGAACGGAACGCCAGCCAATCCCGGCCCAGTTTCTCGTATTGCCGCGGACTGACGATGAACAGGCGCGACAGGTGATAGGGCAGCAGGCTGAACACCGTCTTGGTGCGGATGGCGAACTGCGTGTCGGACACTTTCTCGTAGCCGGCGATGATGGCCGCGTAGGCGCCGGCGTAGGTCGGCGCCAGCTTGTCGTAGTGCGGCGCGTTGCGGTTCAGCTGGCGATCGAAGTTCCACACGATGTCGTCGACGCTCAGCGGCGAGCCGTCATGGAAGGTGACGCCCTTGCGGATCGTGAAAAGCCATCGCTTGTTGTCGGCGGGATCGATGTGCCATTCGGTGGCCAGCCCCGGCACGAGGTCGGGCGGCGTCTTGGTGTTGGCGAAATCCCACAGGACCAGCGCATCGAAGATCGGATAGCCCGCGAAGCGCCCGCCCTCGCTGCCGTTGTCGGGCATGCCGTTGGTCAGCGGCACGTCGGTCGTGGTCATCGCGATCCGCAGCGTGCCCCCGCCGGCGCCCTGCGCGAATACGCCGCGCGGTCCTGACGCCGCAAGCAGCGCGGCGCCGGCGCCGACCGCTTTCAACGCATTGCGACGTGTGATCGTTCCCATGTGTTCTCTCCCTTTGCCCAGCACGCCTGCGCGTCTGGATCAGCGTTTCCGGAAGCCCCTGACGCGGGGCGTGATGAAGCCACTGCTTGCAGCCACACGATCCGATGGAGATGGCATTTCTGTCAAGTACCTTGATTAATAATTAAATCCGTTCGAATCAAGCGATCGATTCACCAATGGCGAAAACACGTTTGGCCCGCACAATATCGGTGCCGGCGTGGTCCTCATCTGGTGCAGCCGCCGCACCAACCTAGCCCGGTTTTTCCAAGCCTTCGGATGGTTTGGAAAGTAGCTTGACAGAAAATAAAGTCATGCGACACGATAGCCCTACCGTCAGTCGTCGAGCCACCCCCGGGCGACCCGCATTCGGCGGAACGGATATTGATTGGCCGAGCAGCGGCCGCACGCGCCGCGAACAGGAAAGAAACCATGAACGACATGCACGTGAATGAGAAAGCCGCGGCGAGCCAGGCCGGGGCAGCCCAACCCTTCCGGCTCGAAGAAGCGACGATCGACGACATGCACGCCGCGATCAGACGCGGCGAGATCACCGTCGTCCAGATCGTGCAGCGGTACATCGACCGCTGCAAGGCGTTCAACGGCGTCTCCAGCATGCTGGTGACGGAAGACGGCAAGCCGGTTCCCGCAGCGGCCGGCACGGTGCGCGCCGGCGCCCCGCTGAAGTTTCCGACCGACACCCTGTCCGTGCGCGACTACGTGCCGGACTACGACCGCTACCGGGGCACGCCGCTCGAATTCGGCCGCATGGAAGCCACGGCGTCCGATCCGGCCGTGATGCAGCAGTACGGCATGATCGTGGGCATCCCGAACGCCGGCCAGGTGAACGCGCTGTCGACCCTCAACATCCGCGGCGAACGCTCCACCGTATGCAAGGGCGACTTCGACCGCCATCCCTCCCTCGGCCCGCTGCCGCCGGGCGCGCCGCCGGTGTGCGAGTTCTTCCGCCACCTGCCCGATGCGCTGGAACGCGCCGCCGAGCTCGACGCCGAATACGGCACCGAGCCCGACCTGGAGAAGATGCCCATGTACGGCGTCGTCTTCTCCTTCAAGGATCCGTTCGACACGAAAGACATGCACTCGATGGGCGGCGCCGACGCGGCCTACGACATCGACGTGCCGGCGCGCGACCACATCCTGGTCGACCAGCTGCGCAAGAAAGGCGCCATCATCTTCGCCAAGTCCGTCAGCACGGAATACAACGGCCGCGCCGGCGACCCGGGCGGACGCCACAAGCCGGAGAAAGTGCTGGTTTCCACGCTGGGCTACCAGCGCACCAGCTGGGGCGGCAACCCGTCCAACCCCTACGACACGACGCGCTCGGCCTCGCTCGGCTCCAGTTCCGGCTCGGCGCTGTCGGTCAGCGCCAATCTGTGCATGATCGGGCTGGGCGAGGAAACGCGCGCCTCCACCCGCGGGCCGGCCAACCACAACTCGGTGGCGCTGATCCTGCCGCACAAGGCGATGATCGGCTTCGACGGCGGGGCCATCGGCGCCGACATCCACAACGACCGCACCGGCATCCATGCCCGCAAGATCGGCGACGCCGCCAAGGTGCTCGACGCGCTGAAGGACCCGGTCGAGGGCTATTACGACCCGCGCGACCCGTTCACCACCGTGCCGCGCTCGTCGTCGCTGAGCACGCCCTACGCCAGCCACGTCTACAAGTCGAAGTCGCTCAAGGGCAAGCGCATCGGGATCGTGCGCGAATCCATGTACTGCCTGCCCGATGACGTTGCGGGCCGGCCGATCACCACCGCCGCCGTCCGCGAGATCAAGGAAGTGCTCGGCAAGCAGCTCGGCGCCACGCTGGTCGAATCGTCCTACAGGCACTGGACGCCGGATCCGGAAGTCGAGGCGATGACGGTCGATTTCAGCAAGGCGCTGGCGCGGCTGGTCCCGGTCTTCATGCCGGACATCCTGTACCGGCTGACGCCCGGCGGCGAACCGGTGTTTCCGGAATTCGCGGCGGCGATCAGGCGCACCGAATTCCAGCCCGGCAAGTTCTTCGGCAGCGGCACCATGAATCCCATCGACTACATGGTCGAGATGGCGGAGGGCCGCATCGCGCCGCCCGCCAACCTGGACATCATCACGGTCCAGCACCAGGCCGATTCGATGGCGTTCCGCTTCCACATCCCGCAGTACCTCAGCCGCCGCGCAGAAGACTGGAAGAAACTGGGCTTCGACGAAACGCTGGTCGACTTCCCCACCCTCAACGCGCGCTCGAAGTTCTGGGGCGACGACCATCGGGCCGCGTTCAAGAACTGGGAGGAAGTCATCGACATGCGCAACCCGCTGGACGAGCGGCAGGGCGTGACCGAACGCCTGATGCTGCGCGAACTGCTGCGGCGCGTCGACATGATGGTCATCCTGGAGAACCATCTGGACGGGCTGGTCCGGCTGCATACGCCCTATCCGCCGGGCAAGATCGGCGGCGCGCCGTATCCGGGCTTCATGGGGGCGCCGCGCAACGAGTCGGCCTACGGCCCGAACGCCGGCCTGACCGAAATCCTGATCCCGGCCGGCTACGTTACCGAGGTGTACGACTATACGTTCAAGCTGAACGCCGACGGCACCCGCTACGTGCCCGAGCCACCCACCGCGCCGACGCCGGTGCCGGCGCCGGGCATGCCGTTCTCGCTGGTTTTCCGCGCCGAACCGGGCAAGGAAGACCTTATCCTCGACATCGCGTCGGCCTACGAAGAGGCGTCGAAGCGGCGCGTGATGCCGCCCTCCTTCGGGCCGCTGGCCTGAAGCGGCGGGCGGACACGGTCGACTGGTTGCATACGGAGGTGAGCATGGATCTGCAGGAATCCGAACCGGAACGCGGCGGCCCGGCGCAGCCGCTGCTGATCGCCAAAGGCCTGGTGAAGCATTTCCCGGTCGGGTCCATGCTCGCCGGCGGACGCAAGCTCGTCCGCGCGGTCGACGGCGTGGACCTGAGCGTGCGCAAGCACGAGACCCTGGGCATCGTGGGCGAGTCGGGCTGCGGCAAGTCGACCGTCTCGCGCCTGATCATGGCGCTGGTGGCGCCCACCGCCGGCGAGATCATCTTCGACGGCGATCCGGTGGGCAGCCACAGGGGAATCAGCCTGCGCGACTACCGCCGGCAGGTGCAGATGGTGTTCCAGGACAGCTATTCCTCGCTGAACCCGCGGCTCACCATCGAGGAATCGATCGCCTACGGGCCGCTGGTCCACGGCGTCGGCCGCCGCGAGGCATCGGAGCGGGCGCGCGACCTGCTGTCGGCGGTCGGCCTGGCGCCCAGGCAGTACGCGCGCCGCTTTCCGCACGAGCTGTCGGGCGGCCAGCGGCAGCGCGTCAACATCGCCCGCGCGCTGGCGCTGCGGCCGCGGCTGATCATCCTGGACGAGCCCGTCTCGGCGCTCGACAAATCGGTGGAGGCGCAGGTGCTGAACCTGCTCGTGGACCTCAAAGAGCAGTTCGGGCTGACCTATCTGTTCATCAGCCACGACCTCAACGTGGTGCAGCACGTGGCCGATCGCGTGCTGGTGATGTACCTGGGCAAGGTGGTGGAGATCGGCCCGGTCGACGCCATCTTCTCCGCGCCCGCCCATCCCTACACCCAGGCGCTGATGAACAGCCGGCCGTCCATGGACCCGGCCCGGCGCCGCACCGAGCCGCCCCTCAAGGGCGACCCGCCCAATCCGATCGAGCCGCCCTCCGGCTGCAGATTCCACACGCGCTGTCCGATCGCCCGCGGCCTGTGCGCAACGGCCGCGCCCGCCCTGCTCGGCATCGGCCAGGCCCGCCAGGCCGCCTGCCACGCCGCCGCGCCCGGCAGCGGCTTCGCCGACAGCGACGTCATGGAGGCCGCATGAACGCGCCCGCGCGGCCGCCCGAAGGGCGCGTTCCCTCCCTCGGGGAGGATGTCGCGCAGCGACAGGAGGGCACACCACGACATAAGCCACTGATCCGGGCGCGCGGCCTGCACGTGAGCTTCGTGTCGCGCGAGGCCACCATCGCGGCGGTCAACGGCATCGATCTCGACCTGGACCAGGGAGAGGTGCTGTGCATCCTGGGCGAAAGCGGATCCGGGAAATCGGTGACGCTGCGCGCGCTGATGCGCCTGAACCCGAAATCGAAGACGGTGATGCGCGGCGAGCTGGCCGTGGCCGGCCACGACATGATGGCGCTGCCGGAATCGAAGCTGCCCGCCCTGCGCGGCAAGGTGGTATCGATGATTTTCCAGGAGCCGATGACGGCGCTCGACCCGGTGTTCACGATCGGCCAGCAGATCGTGGAAACCATCGTCAGGCACGAAGGCGTATCGAAGGCCGAAGCGCGGCGGCGCGCGCTCGACCTGCTCGACCTGGTGCAGATTCCGTCGGCCAGGATGCGGCTGGACGCCTATCCGCACGAACTGTCGGGAGGCCTGCGCCAGCGCGCCATGATCGCCATGGCGATATCGTGCCGCCCCAGGCTGCTGCTGGCCGACGAGCCGACCACGGCGCTCGACGCCACGGTGCAGATCCAGGTCCTGCTGCTCTTGCGCCGGCTGCAGAAGGAACTGGGCATGGGCGTGGTGTTCGTCACCCACGACCTGGGCGTGGCCGGCGAGATCGCCGACCGCGTCGCCGTCATGTACGCCGGCCGCATCGTCGAACAGGGCAGCGTCTCGTCGCTGCTGGCCGACCCCTTGCATCCCTATGCGCGGGGCTTGCTGGGCGCCACCGTGCAGCCGGGCAACCGCGGCGCGCGGCTGACCACCATTCCCGGCGCGCCGCCCGACCTGCGCCTGCCCATGACGGGCTGCGCCTTCGCCCCGCGCTGCCCGCAGGCCGGCGAGGACTGCCGCGCGGGGGTGCCGGCCTTCCGTTATCCGGCGCCGGGCCGCAAGGTGCGCTGCGTCCGGGTCACGGAGACGGCCTGACCGCGCAAGCGCGCCGCATTCAGACATCCCGCCCGAAGGAACAGGATCGATGCTGTCTTATATCGCACGCCGCATTCTCTACATGATCCCGATCGCCCTGGCGGTCAGCCTGGTCTGCTTCCTGCTGATCCACCTGGCGCCGGGCGACCCGGTCGCGGCCATGGTGCCGCCCGACACGCCGCCCGAGGTGGTGCCGCAGGTCCGCACCGACTACGGCCTCGACCGCTCGCTGCCGGTGCAGTTCGGGCTCTGGCTCGAACATGTGGTACAGGGAGATTTCGGCATGTCGATCACGCGCGGCAGGCCGATCCTGCCGGACCTGATCGCGGCCAGCGGCAATACCCTGATCCTGGCCGTCGCCGGCGGCCTGCTCGGCTTCGTGCTGGGCAGCGTGCTGGGCGGCATCGCGGGCGTGTACCGCGGCACCTGGATCGACCGGGTGCTGCTCGGCTCGGCGGTCGCCGGGGTATCGATTCCGCACTACTGGCTGGGCATGGTCCTGGTCATCATCTTCTCGGTGGTGCTGCACCTGCTGCCCGCCATGGGGGCCGGGCCCGGCGCCTCCGGCGCATGGGCGTGGGACTGGGCCCACATCCAGTTCCTGATCCTGCCCGCGGTCACGCTGTGCGTCATCCCCGCCGGCCTGGTCACCCGCACGGTGCGCGGCCTGGTCAGCGACATCATGAGCCAGGATTACATCACCACCCTGCGCGGCAAGGGGCTGCGCTGGACGGGCATCGTCAGGCACGTATTCCTGAACGCGGCGCCCACCGTGATCGCCGTCATGGGCCTGCAGCTGGCCAACCTGATGGGCGGCTCCATCCTGGTCGAGACGGTGTTCGCCTGGCCCGGCACCGGCTCGATGCTCAACGACGCGATCTTCCAGCGCGATTTCCCCACGCTCCAGGCGGCCACGCTCGTCCTGGCGCTGTTCTTCGTCGTCCTCAACCTGGCAGTGGACCTGGTCCAGACTGCCATCGACCCCAGGATCAGCCGCACATGACCGCCATCTCGAAAGACGCCGCCCTCGCCGCGGCCGGCCCGGCAAGCGTGCGGGAAGCGGAGAACACCTACTGGCGCGGGGTCGGCCGGCGCCTGCTGCGCGACAAGACCACGCTGGTCTGCGGCGCGATCCTGCTCGCCATTTTCCTGATCCTCGTCCTGGCGCCCTGGATCGCGCCCTACGAGCCGAATGCGGGCCGCGCCATGCTGCGCCTGCGGCCCGTCGGCACCGCCGGCCATCTGCTCGGCACCGACGAACTGGGACGCGACATGCTGACCCGGCTGATGTACGGCGGCCGCTATTCCTGGCTGATCGGCATTTCGCCAGTCCTGATGGCGTTCGTGATCGGCGGCATCGTGGGGGTGGTGGCCGGCTTCGCCGGCGGCCGGATCAACATGGCGATCATGCGCCTTACCGACGTGTTCTACGCCTTTCCCTCGGTGCTGCTGGCCGTTTCGGTCAGCGGCATGATCGGCGCCGGCATCCTCAACGTCATTCTTTCGCTCACCTTCGTGTTCATTCCGCCCATCATCCGGGTGGCCGAGAGCGTCACCACCGGGGTGCGCAACCTCGAGTACGTGCAGGCCGCGCGCAGCACGGGCGCCGGGCCCTTGTCGATCATCTTCACCCACGTGCTGCCGAACGTGCTCGGCCCGGTGTTCGTCTACGCGACCGGGCTGGTGGGGGTGTCGATGATCGTGGCCTCCGGGCTGTCGTTCCTGGGCCTGGGCGTGAAGCCGCCGGACCCGGAATGGGGGCTGATGCTGAGCAGCCTGCGCACGGCGATCTACAGCCAGCCCCTGATCGCCACGCTGCCGGGCGCCTGCATCTTCCTGACCAGCATGTGCTTCAACTTCGTCAGCGACGGCATACGCACGGCGATGGACGTGCGGGCCTAGGGTCAGGCCGCGACCACGACCGGCGGCACGCCGCGCCGGGCCGTCCCCGGACCGTACCGGGTCGCGAACTCGTACGTCAGCGGGCGGGAAATGGAAAGATTCAGCCACAGACGCAGCAAATGCCGTTTTTTCTCCGGTTCGTCGAAATCGACGAACTGCGTGCGCGCGTGCAAGACGGAATAGTTGCTCACGAATTGCATGTCGCCCTGGTTCAGCCACATGCTTACGCACAGCCGCTCGCAGGCCTCGTCGATATAGTCCAGGGGCGCCCGTTCCCGCTCCGACAGCGGATGCCCCATCTGGGCCTCGCCCAATACGATGGCATTCTTCGCCAGCCGGGACGACAGCCTGCCCTGGTACCAGCTGAACACCGGCACGCGATGCTCCGTCACCTGCGGCGCCCCCGGCTGGTTTTCTCCGCGCATGTGGTAGAAATAGCCGCGGCACAGTTCGTCGATGTATTCGGGATGATGCTCGAGGATGTCGTTATAGATCGCCGCGCTGCTGACCAGCTTGCTGCGTCCCCCTTCCTTGGCGGTATGCAGGCATAGCAGGCCCACCACATCGCCATGGTCGTTGTGGAAAAAGAGGTCGGACTGGGTCTCGTAGCCACGCACTTCCGCTGCGCCGAACCTGAGCCCCTTGTCGGTCACATGGGAGATCAGTTCGCCCCGCGCGTTTTGCGACACGGCCTCGCCCAGTTGCGTGCCGATGCCCCAGAAAATCGCCTCGGCCTCGTCCTTCGTGTACCGGCCGACCGGAAAGCCGCGCATGACGATGAATCCGCGGCCATTCTCGATCTCTTCCGACAGCGCCGGCGCCCGGGCCGCGAACGACGGAATCGGGAAGTCTTCCTTCCTGATTTCGAAGGTGGGGATGCCTCGCGCCTGGGTGCTGCGCAGCGCCGCGTCGATCTCCGCGATCTCCCGCTGCGTCCAGGAAACGACCCAGTCATCTCGGGATTCCAGATCCTTGCCATTCCATACCGACGGGCCGGTGATGGGGGTTCGCCTGACTTCGATCATCTACTCTTCTCCAACATATGACGTGGCCGGCGCCGAAACCGGCGCTCCATGCGCCGGCTAGGCATGACACACTCGAAAGGCCCGGTCATTGAGCCGCCTGCACGCCGGCATTCCTGATCACCCGCGCCCATCGGTCCGTTTCCTTTTTCAGATAGGCCGTGAATGCCGCGGGCGAGCCGCCGAGCATCCGCACGTCCTGCCTGGACATCAGCTCGCGGATCCCGGGGCTGTCGATGACGGCATTGAGCTCCCGGTTCAGGCGCTCGGCGATGGAGGCCGGCGTCTTTGCGGGCAAAAGAATCCCGAACCATGAAACCGCGTCGAATTCCGGCACCCCCGCGGCGCTCATGGTGGGCACGCCCGGCAGCGTGTCGACCGGACCGCTGGCGGCGATCGGTCTGAGCTTTCCGGACTTGATGCCGGCCGACACGCCGGGCACCACGTTGAAAGTCATCTGCACGTGGCCGCCCATCACGTCGTGCACGGCGGGGGCGCCGCTCTTGTATGGGATGTGCACGATCGGGGCGCCCGTCAGCAGCTTGAACAGCTCGCCCGCCAGGTGCCCCATGCTGCCCTCGCCGGCCGACGAGAAATTCAGCCGGTTCGGCTGCGCCTTGGCAAGCGCCACCAATTCGGACACGCTGCCGGCGCGAACTTCCGGATTGACGACCAGAACGAGCGGCTGGGCTCCCAGCAGGATGACCGGCTCGAAGTCCCGGATGGGGTCGTACGGAAGCTTCGCGTAAAGAGACGGATTGATGGCCAGCGGACCGATCTGGCCGAGCAGCAGCGTATAGCCGTCGGGCTCGGCCTTCGCCACCGCCTCGGTGCCGAGAATGGCGCCCGCGCCGCCGCGGTTCTCCACGATCACGCTTTGCCTGAGCCGCTCTCCGAGCGCGCTTGCGATTTGCCGCGCGAGGATGTCGGTACCGCCGCCGGCCTCGAATGGAACGACGAGTTTCAATGGCCGGCCCGGATACGCCTGCGACAGGCAAGCCGGGCTCCACGACAGCGCCAGCACGGCCAGGCCGAACCACGCGATGGACGAATGCCGATTCCTCATGTCTTGCTCCCGCTCCAGGGAATTTCCACGTCGAGAAGCGGCGCGTGCTGCTGGGCGCCGTAAACGTCGGTATCGCCGATGTCTCCCGACGCTATGCGACGCGGGATGGTGGCCTTGAACGCCAAGGCCGGGCGATAGGCCGAAAACAGTATTTCGCTCTCGTCGAACCCATACAATCGGGCGAACAGCGCGCTGTCGAAGACGCCGCTCGCCTCGACCAGATCGAACGCCTGCGCGTCAGGAAGAATGATGTCCAGCGTTATCTCGAACGGGCCGGCATTCTTGCTTTTGACGACCTTCGCCACATCCTTGAGCCTCATCCCCGCACCTCCTCGTACTCGATGGGAAAAAGCGCCAGCGGATCTTCCTGCCTGAGCACGTGGAAGACCGAGAACCGGTAGGCCTCGCCGACCGGAATCTCGGCGGGAGAAAAGGGGAACGCCATGTTTCCGCTTTTGCACAGCCTGCCGGGGAAGTCCACCTTGGCGATGACGACCCTGGCGACGGCAGACACGGCGAGGGCCTCTTCCGCGTTCCGCGCCACGACCTCGACGACGATGCCGAGTTCATGGGACTGCGTAACCGCGATCGGCTCGCCCGCGCCCATGACGCCATTGCGGCCATAGACCCGGAAAGCCAATTGGTAGGCTTCCGGCGGCACGCCGAAATCCCTGGCCCGGTTGGCGACGTCGGCGCGAACCTCATCCAGATACCAGTCGATCCTGCCGATCAGAATCGGGTCGCGCGTTCCGCAGACGACGATGGCCCGATAGCCGATCCGCTCCGCTCCTTCCAGCTTCAGGTCGTAGGGCCGCTCCACCCAGCGCATGCCGGACACGCGCACGGCCCTGTCGCCGACCGCGTCGAATGAACAGCCGCCGGCGTCGAGAATGCCGCCGGGCTCTTCGTGAATCGTCGGGCTGGCGTTCTCGTGCAGCGCATGCGTCGCAACCGAGAGCGGCGTGCAGCGCCTTGCCGGATTGGACGGTTCGAGTTCGACGCAGTCTTCCCGCACCGAGGCGATCATGCAATCGTGGCCCTTGGGCGTTGCCGATGCCGTGCCGCATTCCAGCATCTTGCCCGAGTACCATGCGGGCGCCGGCGGCAGGCCGGCATGCATGGCGCATGCGGCCCACGAGGCCGCATCGCTGGCCCGCCCCGCCAGGATCACCTGCGCGCCGTCCGCGAGCGCCTTCATGAAAGGCTCGGCTCCCATCATGCCGACCACGCGGGAGGTCCGTCCGATGACGTCGCGGGTCAGCGGCGGCACGTTGCGCAGCCCGGAAATCCTGCCTTCGGCGGCCCAGGCCTCGAGATCTTCCTTCGATTGTTCCGCATGGATCAATGCCATCCGGAAGCGCAAGTCGTGTTCGCGCGCCACTTCCCTTGCGAGCTGCGCGACCAGCTGCAGTTGGGGTTCGGCGCCCGACCCGCCACAGCTTCCTATGACCAGCGGGATTCCCGCATCGATGGCCGCCAGCAGCATCAGCCGCAGGTCGCGCTTCATCGACGCACGCGAATTCAGGGGCAGCCCCGTTCCCAGGTAATGCGGCCCGGGATCGGTGCTGCCGCCATCCACGCCGATGAAGTGAGGCTTGCGCTCCATGGCCGACTTGAGCGAGGACTCGGGAAACCCGTAGCCGAGCAGGCTGCTTGCCGACAGCAGCCGGCACTCCGTTGTTCGATCTGTCATGACGTCGTACCGGCTAATCGCTCAGGGTGGCGTTGCGGATCGTCTCCGTCAGCTCGCCCATATCCGGCAATGCTTCGAGGTGCTCCACCATGTCGGCGATGGGTCCGATGCGGTCGTCTTGCAACAAACCCTCGACACAAAGCGCGAACTTGGCGCGCAGCCGGCTCTGCGGCATCGGGTTGGCCGTGGTCCGGCCTTCCGGCTGCTCCACCCTGGCCGACAGCTTGCTGCCGTCTTCCATGGTGATCGTGACATGGCCGCCGAAGTGATTGTCGGCGCTGAAATCGCCCACCCCGGTTTCGTTGTAGGCGCTCATATGGACCTTCGGCAGCAAGGCGCGGATCCTGTCGTCTTCCAGCGCCCCATCGTGGAAATCGCCCACCGCCACCCGGCCATCGGCGATCGCCCTGGAAATCACGTACTGGACGCTGAACTTGGCGTCGAGCGGACTCTGCGGATGCGGCCGGTTCACGTGCGTCAGGCGGCGCGCATGGATGGCCGCGTCGATGCGGGCGATGCGGGCGGGGTCGGGGCGGTGGGCCCGGAAAATCGCGAGCGTCGCATCGATGGCCGGATGCGTGCTGCCACAGCACGGGTATTGCTTGACCGCGATGCCTGGCGACGTGAGATCGTACGGACGGGCCCAGGTCGACAGCGTGGGCGCCATGTCGTAGTTGCTCTTGCCGTTGAACACGTCCAGGAATCCCTGTCCGTGCTCGAAGACCGACCCGGCATTGGCCGTGAAGCCCTTGGCGGCCAGCCGCGCCGCGTACAGGCCGTTGCGGACGCAATGCCCGACGTGCAAAGGCTTGGTCATGGTTCCGAAATTCGCTTTCAGGCCCGAGGCGAAGCTTGCCGCAATGGCCAGCGCGACGGCCGTCTCCGCCTCGTCCAGTCCCATCAGCCTGGACGCAGCCGCCGCGGCGCCGAACGCGCCCAGGGTGGAAGTGGGATGCCATCCCTTGCTGTAGTGGTGGAAATTGACGCCCAGTCCTATCTTCGATTGCACTTCGAAACCTGCCACGTATGCGGCCACCACATCGCTGCCGGGGCTGCCCAGCATGTCGGCAAGGGGCAGCAGCGCGCCCGTCAATATGGCGGACGGATGGCCTCCCATGGTGTTGCTGGAGTCGTCGAAGTCCAGGACGTGCGAAGCCGTTCCGTTCACGACGGCGGCTTCGAGCAGGTCGACGCGCCGCCGCCTACCCAGAATCAGCGCCGGCCCGTCATGCAGATCCAGGGCTTCGGCAGCCAGGCGCGGCGCCGCTTCCCGGCTGCCTGCCACGGTTACGCCGATCGTATCCAGGATCCCGGCCCGGGCCCAGTAGCGGGTTTCCTCCGGCAAAGTTGCATAAGACATTTCGCAGATGCGCCTTGCCAAGGCGTTGGCAAGGCCGGGTCGTGCATCAGTGGCAGCGGTCATTTGTATCCCTGTGCGCTTGGTTCATCATCCGAGAACGATGTCGTCGGTCCGGATGACGCGTCCCCAACGGTCGTACTCCGATTTCCAGAAGGCATCGAACGCTTCGGGCGTGTTGCCTACCGGCTCCAGGTTCTGGCGCGCCAGCGTTTCGCGCATCGCGGGCTCCCGCAGCGCCCGCACGAATTCCGCGTTCAGACGCCGGACGACCGGGCGCGGCGTTCCGCTGCGGACGAACAGCCCATACCAGAGGTTGGTCTTGAAGCCCGGCAGGCCCGATTCGGCCATCGTAGGCAAGTCCGGCAGCGTCGCGGCGCGCTTTTCGCCGGTGCTTGCCAGTGGAACCAGGCGTCCCGATCCAACCTGCGGCAGGATGGTCAGCGGGCTGTCGAACATCATGTGGACCTCGCCCGACAGCAGCGCGTTGATGGCTGGCGAACTGCCGCGATAAGGCACGTGGGTGATGTCGATGTCCGCCATCCTTCTGAAGAGCGCGGACGTGAGGTGGCCAACGCTGCCGGTGCCGGCGGACGCCGTATTGAGCTTGCCCGGATGCTTCTTGGCGTAGTCAATCAGTTCCCGCACCGAGCGTACCGGCAGGTTCGCATTCACGGCCAGGATCAGCGGACAGGTGGCCAGCAGCGTCACGGCGGTGAAATCGCGCGTCGTAACGTACGGCAGCTTCTTGTACAGATGCGGATTGACGGACATCGTGCTGGAGGCGCCCATCAGCATTGCGTAACCATCGGCGGGCATGCGCGCCACGCTGTCGGCGCCGATCGTGCCGCCTGCGCCGTCGCGGTTCTCCACCACCACCGATTGCCCGAGCCCCCGCTCGGCGCCCCGCGCCGTCGTGCGCGCGAGAATGTCGGTTCCGCCGCCGGCGGGAAACGGCACCACGAATCTCAGCATGCGCTCCGGCCACGCATCGCGGGAAATGGCCAGCCGAGGAAACAGGCACGCGGCGCCCGCCGCCGACAGAAGCTGTCTGCGAGTAGTCTCCATGGTCTCCTGGTCTCCGATGATCGGATAGTTATCGGGTTGCGCTGCAACATCGGGTTGCGCGGCAACTGGCGACACTCTAGGGACGGGGGGATTACCCGGTCAAACAGGATTTCGCGTGGTCTCTGGGTAAGCAATGCTAAACTGAAACCATGCACCGTCCCAACATTCCCCTCAATACGCTTCGCGTTTTTGAGGCTGCCGCGCGTCTTCAGAGTTTCGAGAAGGCGTCGATGGAACTGCACATTTCGCCCAGTGCGGTGAGCCAGCAGATCGCGCGATTGGAGGACAGGTTCAACGTTCCGCTGTTCGAGCGGCACCACCGGCGCGTAACGCTGACCGAGGCCGGCGCCCTTCTCGGGCACGACCTGAGCGATGCCTTCAAGATCATGGACAGGGCATTGGCCATCGTGTCCCGGCGCGGTACGCAGGATTCGATCAAGATAGCCATCTACCAGACGCTGGCTTCGCGCTGGCTGGTGCCTCAGCTGGCGCGGTTCGCTAAGGAATGCCCGGAGGTCGACGTCGAATTCGCAGCCGCGCCCGAAGGCGTCGACCTGGAACATTCCGACGTGGACTTCGCCATTCGCTGGCTTGCGCCGAACGACCGGGTCCCGCGCGCCAGGCGGCTGTTCGACGAAAGACTGGTGGCCGTGTGCGCCCCGGCCATCGCGCAGGCCCTGCAGGGAACTCCCGCTCCCAGATCCTTGAACACGATCTGTTCGGTAAACCGGGTGGCCGATCTCGGGATCTGGCTGGCCGCCAATCCAAGGTTCGCCGTGGCGACAGGCAGCAGCCTGAAGTTCAGCAATACCGCGACAGCCATTACCGCGGCGGTCGCCGGCACGGGCGTGCTGGTCGGCCAGGTGCACCTGTTCCTTTCCGAGATCGAGGCCGGATCTCTGGTGTTCGCATCGGATTCGATCGTGAAAACCGGCCGCAGCCTGTTCCTGCTGGATTCCGCGGCCAGTGCCGCCCGTCCTTCGACAGAAGTTTTCAGGAGCTGGATATTCCGCGAGGCGGCGCGCACGGAACGGCGGGCCAGACGGGCCTACGATAAAGCCCGGATATCCCCGGCAGGTAGCCGGTAAGAAGCGAGGCCGGACCTTCAGTCTATTGCGCCGCCGGCGCCCGGCCGGCGCGGCTGCGTACGGTCAGTCAGGCCCCCACCGCCAGCGTACCGGCGGCCAGCAGCGCGCCGCCGCCCAGCACCAGCATCAAGGGATTGAGCTTGGTGCGCATCATCAGCAGAGTGGACAGCACCGCGATGGCGCGCGCGGCCCAGCCGCCTTCCAGCGCCATGAACAGCACGTAGACCGCCGCCAGGATCATCCCGGCCGCCACCGGCCGCAGGCCGGCCTCCAGCGCGAGCTGCCAGCGGGCGCCCTGGTGGCGGCGCCACAGATAGGCCACGCCGTAGATCAGGAAGGCCGTGGGCGCGAAGATCGCCAGCGTGGCCACCACCGCGCCCCAGCCGCCGCCCACCTGCCAGCCGATCAGCGTCACCAGCAGCGAGCCCGGCCCCGGCGCCAGCCGGGCGATGGCGAAGTCGTTGAGGAATTGCTGCGCCGTCATCCAGTGATGAACCTCGACCACCTGGCGCTGGATCTCGGCCGTGGTGGCCTGGCCGCCGCCGATGGTGACCATCGACAGCGGCGTGAACACGGCCAGCAGGCCCCACAGGATCTTCTCCATCGTCAGATGCCCTCCCCGCTCGACAGGCGGCGGTACTCGACCGCCACGCTCAGCGCGCCCGCGCCCAGCACCACCCATAGCAGCGGCCAGTGGAAGATACCCACCGCCAGGAAGGTGGCCGCCAGGCACAGCAGCGGAAAGGCGCGGCGCGGCACGCGGCGCGCGGCGGTGATCGCCATCGACGCCGACAGCCCGATCGCGGCGGCGGCCGCGCCCGCCAGTGCGATGCTGGTCAGCGGGTAGTCGGTCAGCTTCGAGAACGCCACCGCCATCAGCACGATGATGAAGGCCGGCGGCACGATGATGCCCATGAAACCGGCGATGGCGCCGGCCGGCCCGGCCAGCTTGAAGCCGATCCAGATCGCCATGTTCTTGACGTTGACGCCGGGCAGCGCCTGCGACAGCGCCAGTCCGTTGAGGAATTCTTCCTCGCTGAGCCAGTTGCGGTCCTGCACGAACTCGCGCAGCAGCCAGCCGCTGAGCCCGCCGCCGAAACTGGTGAGGCCAATGCGGGAAAAAATGAGAAGCAGGCGCCAGGCACTGGGGCGCGGCGCATCGACGGGCATGGTGGACGGCATAGGGAAAAGGGCGCCGGGGACCTGGGCAGGCCCGCGCCCTCGGAAATCAGGGAAGGGAAGTAGGGACTTTACAACGCGGAACTTACGCTGACCTGTAAGCGGGCCGGCGCGCGCGGCAGGGCGCGGCGCGGCGCGCTGACGCCGGCCAGGATGGGGCGGCCGGTCTGCTCGGCGCAGTGCTGCAGCGCCTGGCGCAATACCGTGTCGACCCGGCGCAGCGACAGGCGATGCCGCGCGGCCACTTCCTGGCGGGTCTGCGCCTCGACCCGCAAAGCCAGCAGGATCGCCTGGTGGCGCGGGGGGAGCCGGCGGAAGGCCTGGTCGACCGCGGCGAATTCCGAGCGGGACTGGGCCGCGTCTTCCGGGCCGGGCGCGGCGTCGGCCACGGCGTCCAGCTGCGCGTCGGCTTCGCCCGCGTACGCGGCCGGCCGTTCGGCGCGCAGCCGGTCCAGCGCCAGATTGCACGCCATCCGGTAAACGTAGGCGTCCGGACTCTGCACAGCTGGCGGCGCGGCCATCTCGCCCAGGCGCAGCCAGGCGTCGTGCAGGCATTCGCTGGCCAGGTCCGGACAGCCTAGGTGGCGGGCGAGGCGGCGGCGCAGGCGGTCGTAGTTGGCCACCAGGACGGCGCGCAGCGCGGCGGCGTGGTCGCTGCCACTGCCTGCGCCGCAGTTGTCGCCGCCGCGGTCGCAGCGGCCGCCGTCGTCGCCGCCTGCGGCGCGATTGCAGTCCGCGCGCCGGCCGGCCCGGACGCCGGCGGCATCCAGGTAGGGCTGATCGCTGAGGTCCATGCTACGGGCGCCGCAGGGATCGGCGTTCTTCTTCGGTCAGCCGCGAAAGCACCGCCTGGTCGAATTGCCCGCCATGGCCGAGCACCTGCACCGGATTGCCGGTGTCGTAGCCGACCCTCGCCCGGCTGGTTCCGGCCGGCGCCTGCGAGGCCGGACCGGCCGGCGCCTCAGGCTGGACCGGGTCGGCCGGCGCCGGGCCGAAGCCCAGCACCCGGACCGTGAAGATCGACGGCAGCGCCTGGCGGGCCGATGCGCGTTCGCGCTGCACGATGTCCTGCGCCGCGATCGATGCCTGGGCGGACGCCACGCTGGCGTTGGTCAGCGCCGTCACGTCGGCGCCGCGCGGCGGCAACCCAAGCGTCGTGCCCTGCACCTGGATGTTGTCGACCCCGCGTATCTGCAACGCGCCGATCACCAGGTTGCCCGACACGCGGATGCCGGCGTCGCCGGTATCGATGGTACCGCCCGGCGCGAACAGCCACATGCTTCCGGGGTCCTGGCCAGGTTCCGTGATGAGCGTGGCGATGCCCGAACCGGAGGCGGCGCCGGTCAGCTCCAGCGTCGAGGTGCCGCTGACCGGATCGAACACGGGCCGCGGCGGCGGCGCCAGCAGCGCCGTCTTGGCGCCCTTGCCGGCGTTGATGTCGCCGTGCGAGGACCAGATCAGCATGTCGCCGCCCATCGAGAAGATCCGGCTCTGGTTCACGATCAGGTCGCCGTCGAGCATGATGTGGACGTCGCCGCCGCGCAGCATCGTCATGCCGAGCTGGTCGGCGTTCTTGCGGCCGGCCTCGCTGATGTCGGGGCCGACCACGGTGATGCCGCCGTCGATGCTGCCCTTGGGCAGCAGGATGTCGAGGCCGCCGTCGTAGAAGGACTTGATCTGGCTGTAGGCCAGCGACAGGTCGCCGCCATAGGCGCGGTCGTCGGGGAACAGCCTGGCCACGGCGTCGTAGCCTTCGTTGTAGTTGCCGGTTTCCACGCCGTTGGTGCCGGTGCGGATCAGTTCCTGGTAGTAGATGCCGCGCAGGAAGATCTCGCGGTCTTCCTCCGGCAGGGCCTGGAATTGCGTCCACGCGGCGTCGGCGCTCAGCGTGTCGTCGCCGCTGCGGCGGCGCATGAAGTCCACCATGTCGCCGGTGTAGCTGTGCGGAGCAGAAGCGCCGGGGGCGACGTAGGCCGACGCGAAGCCGGCGTAGTCGGCGCCCTGCGCGCCCATGCCGACCAGCAGGGTGATGTCGGCGCTGGTGCCGTCGGGCAGGTAGGGGTTGAGCTGCTTGCCGAGCGCGACGATGCCCTCGCTGCGGTTCAGCGCCAGGTCGCGGCCGGTGGTCACCTCCAGCCGGCCGGGGCCGCCGATCCAGATGCCGCCGCCTTCGGGGCGGCCGCTGTTGAGGTTGAGGTCCTTGGTGAAGACCAGGTCGCGCCCGGCCTGTATCGCGGTGGTCTGGTCGTCGCGCAGATTCTGCGCCAGCACCGCCAGGTCGACGATGTCGTTGCCGGCGCGTATCTGCGCCGGCTTGGGCAGCGACAGATAGGCCATTCCTAACGTGTTGGCCGTCCATGTGCCGTTCTGGCGCGACATGCCGAAGCGCTGGCCGGTGATGTCGCCGTCCACGGCGTAGATGCGGACCGGGTTCGCGTCGTTGGCGCGGTACAGGTCGGCGCTGTGCGACAGCGTGCGGTTGCGGCTGGTCAGGTAGGGCAGCGAATCGCTCAGCGACTGGCCGAACAGCGTGCGCTCCCAGGTTATGGCGTTGCCGATGATGAAGGGGCTCTGGTAGACGATGGGATCGGCGTCCGACATGCCCACAATGGCGCGGAAATCGATCGAGTCGGCCGCCAGCAGCGTCAGGTCGCCGTCGTGGGCCGGCATCATCTCGATCTTGGAGGCGCCGTTGTTGACGGTGGACAGCGAGCCCAGCACGATGTCGCCGGCATAGGAGACCGCCTCGAAATTGCCCGGCAGCAGAGTCAGCGCGACATCGTTGTAGCTACCGGCAGGAGCGGTATCGCCGCCGCGCGCGGTCAGCACGCCCACGTCGCCCACCAGCGATTGCACGCTGACCCGGCTGCGGTCGGTGTAGTTCGAGAACCAGGGGATGTTCTCGCTGAAGCGGTACATCATCGTTGGCGTGTAGATGGCGCCCACGTTCGCGTCGCGGCGGGCGATGGCGTCGATCACGGCGTCCCCGAGCACCAGCCGGGTGCCGAACTTGCCGCCGTTGCCATAATCGAAATCGGTCATGTCGCGGCCCGCGCGCAGCGTGCCGGTACCGCTGGCCACGTAGACGATGTTGCCGATCGCGTCGCGGCCGCTGACCAGGCTGACGTCGCCGCCCCCCACCGATTGCAGGTAGGAATCATCGGGCGAGGCGCCGACGCGGATACCGCTGTTGGCCGAGGCCAGCGTCATGCTGACCACGTCGCGTCCGGCCTCGGCCGATACGTTGCCGCCGCCCAGCGCGACCACCGCGTCGCGCACGCCCAGCGATGCGGGGCCGACTACCGCATTGGGCGTCACTCCCCAGCTCATCACCGCCGAGTACAACCCGTTGTTGGCATTGATGTTGCCCTGCGACTTGACCCAGACGGAGATCTCCGGCGTGTCGGTGCCGCGGCCATTGCCGGTGATGTCCTGCTGCGCGGCCAGGCGAATGTCGCCGCCGTTGGAGGCCATCCAGAAAGCGCCCCCGCTCAGCGCGCGGCGGCCGTTCTCGAGCGTGGAAAAGGCTGCGGTGCGCGAGCCTTGCAGGTTGGCCGGGCGGCCCGCCGTGTACAGGCTGGCATAGTGGGCGCTGGTGCCGGCGGCATTCCAGAACGAGTTGAATTCAATGTCGCGGCCGGCGGCCACGGCGATGTCGCCGGTACCGGTGCGCACCGTCGTGTCGGCATCGGTGCTGGCGTTGACCTGCACGTTGCCCTTGAGGGGATCGAGCTGGAAGATGGGCCTGACGCCGAGCGCGGAAGCCGCGCCGAAATCGGCGCCGCCCACCAGGTTGTACGACCACGAAAGATCGTCGATCAGCGAGCCTTGCGCGAAATAGCTGGCGCCAGTATAGAAGTTATTGTAGAGATAGGTGCCGGTATAGTGGAAGCCGTCCGACAGCGAGCCTTCGATACGCACATTGCCGGCCGCCCGCAGCGTCAGGACGCCCGGCACCCCGTCCGGGCCGAAGCGGTAGTCGGACAGGTCCCAGCCCAGATCAGGCTGGGTCACGTCGCCCGTATTGACGGCTTTCAGGACGATGTCGGACGACACGGCCGACGGCGTAGCGGCCACAGCCGGCACTGCATACGAGTAGTCGACGGTGGTGCCGCTGCCGGCCACCGTGCCGGCGTTGACCTTGACGTCGACCGTACGGGAGCTGGAGCCCAACTTCAGCGTGCCCTGCGCCGACAGCACCACGGTTTCGCCCGTGTTGACCGAGACGCTGACGTTGGCTGCCATGGCTGCGCGCTGGGTACCGTCCGGCCGGTAGATGACGGCGGGCACGGTGCTGCTCATGTTGAACGAGGTGGCGGTGGTCTGGCTGGTCAGCGTGACCGACGCGCCGGCGCTCATCGCCAGCGTGCTGGCAGTGTTGACCAGGGTGACGGTGCGGCCGAGGTCTTCCCCGCTTATCTTGTAGGCGGCGCCGGCCTGCACCAGCATCCGCAGCCCCGCGCTCTGCGCCGTCACCGTGCCGCCGGCATCGAGCTTGACCGAAGCGCCGGCCGGCGCCTCGACCGTATCGCCGGCCGCGAAGGCCGACAGCAGCGACCCGTCGGCGGCGTACAGGCGACCGGCGGCGGTGGCCGAGATGCGGCCGCCGTCGCTCAGCGTCAGCGCGATGCCGGCGTCCACCGTCACTGCAGCCTTCCCGGCGTTCTGCAGCGTCAGGATGGCCGGTGCGCCGGCCGGCGCCATCAGCGCCAGGCTGCTGGCGCCCAATTGGCTGTCGGCCGGCACCTGCAGCGAAGCGGCGGCCGGGCCGTCGAACGACATCGAACTGGCAGCGCCGATCGACGCGACGGTGGCGCCGGCCGGTAGGCCCAGGATCTGCACCGCCTGGGTGGTGCGGAAGATCCCGCCCGACAGCGAGACGCGCACCGGCGTAGGCATCGCCGTGGTCAGCTTGAACGAACCGGGATTGGAGAAGATGATCCGCGTGCCTGGCGGCAGGTCCTGGGGATAGCCGTTGTTCAGATAGGTGTTGTAGCTGAAGGTGATCTGCTGGCCGTCGGGCAGCACGATCAGGGCGCTGGTCTGGTAGGCCACCTCGAAGCCGAACGACCTGGCCGGCGCCCCGTCGGGCAGGACCACGCTGGTACCCTGCGGCATGGTCACCGTCTGGCTGGCGTTGTCCAGGTACAGCACCGTGCCGCCGGCATCGGTCTTGATCTCGATGACCGCGGTGGGCAGCGGATCGAAGGCGCCGGCCATCCCGGCGGGGAAGGCGATCGGCGTGTTGGCCTGCAGGCCCAGCGTGGCGCCCGGATCCAGCGCGGCCTCGATCGTGGCCGGCGCCTCGCCGTTGGTATTGATGATTTCCACGCCGGGGACGACCGACAGCACCGTCGCCAGGCCGGGCTGGCTGGCCAGCAGACGGCCCTTGATGGCCGGCGTGGCACCGGCGAACGCGCCGGCATCGGCGCGCACCTCGTCTTTCAGCGCCTGCGTGATGACGCCGTCGGTGCCGGTCAGGTCGTAGGTCTTGTAGCCTTCGGCCACGATGCTGGCCGCGCCGACGATGGTGCCGCCGATGGGGTTGATGCGCAGGTCGGCGCCGTCGGCCGTCTGCGGCGCGCGCAGGTGCAGCGTGCCGGCCTGCGCGCCGCCGAGCGCGATCAGCGAGGTGCCCTCGGCCGAGAAGCCCGCGTTGGCCGGCATCAGCAACGCAATGGCGCCGTCGTTGCCCGATTCGAACCGCAGCGCGCCCTGCTCGCTCAGCGCCAGCGACGAGCCGGCCGTGAGCGTGCCCAGCGATACGTCGCTGGCTGTATAGCGCCCGCCGCCACCGAGCGACAGCCGGAAATCCCCGCCGGCGCCCTGCGGATTGAAGCTGCCGGCGCGCGTCATGGTCACCAGCGCGCCGGCGGGCAGCTTGGCGAGCGTCACGTCGGTAACGTCGATGTTGCTGCCATTGGCCAGGAAGGAGAGCGGATTCGATCCCTGGAAGGTAAGCGAGCCCTTGTAGTCGCCGATCACGGTGGAACCGGGAGTCAGCGCCTCGATCGCCTTCACGCCGCGGTACTGGACGCTCTGCGCGCCCGTGCCGTTGGCGAGGCTCTCGGCAACGGTACGTATCGGCGCGTCGCCTTGCACCACCTGCAGCGTGGGCGCGGTCGAAGCCGAGACATAGCCGCCGCGCGGCACGGTGAACGGCGTGGTCGCGCTGGTGCCGCCGGTGGCATTGGTGACCGTCTGCACCAGCGTGCCGGAGGCGTCGTAGATGCTGATCCGGACGTTCGAATAGCCGACGCCGCCCTGCAGCGTCACGCCGTCGGGCGTGCCGTCCGGGAAATGGATGCGGCCCTGCGCGATCATCTGGACCGACGCGCCGGCGCCGCCGATGACCACGGTATTGCCCGCCGTGCGGAACGGCTGCCCGATGTTGATGTAGCTGGGATTGCCGATGGCGCTCAGCGTGGCGCCGTCGGGCAGCCCCTGGTCGAAGGTCAGCGTGCCGCCCAGGCTGATCGCGCTTGTTCCGGAACGGACCAGGGTGACGACGGTGCCGTTCAGGTTGCGCAGCGATGCCTGGCCGATGGGGATCACGACGCCGTCCGGGGTCGCCGTGCCGACCGTGAGATTGGCGCCGGCCGACAGGTTCAGCGAGCTGGCGCCGGCGGTCATCGTCACCTGGCTGCCATCGTTGACGGTGGTGATCGTAACCGTGCCGGCGTCGACGCTGATGATGTCGTTGCCCGGCGTGCCGTTGGGCAGGATAACCGGCGCACCGCCGGCCAGCACGATCTGGCTGCCGGCGGCGTCCAGCGTCACCGGCACCGCCGTCACCGCGGTGGCGCCGCTGGTGGCGAAACTGCCGGTCAGCGGCAAGGCCACCGTGGTCGGGCCGCCGCTGCCGCCGGCCACCTTGACCACGCCGGCGGCGTCCAGGCGCAGGCTGGCGCCGGGCGGCAGCGAAATCGGCGCGCCGGCGGCGAAGCGGGCCGTGCTGCCGTCGGGATAGGTGATGACGCCGGCGGCATCGGCCACCAGCGTGTTGTCGCCCGGCGTGCCGCCGGGGAAGCCGATCGAGGCGGCCACCGGCAACGCGATGGTGCTGCCCGGCCCGTTCAGCTGGATCTGGCGCGCGGCGGCGCTGGCGCTGGCCACGCCCAGGTCGATGAAGGAGCCGGGCTGGATGTCGAGCACCGCGTCCGGATCGCTGACGTCCTGGCCGTCTTCCTCGCGGTGCGCGCCGGCGCTCAGGAAAATCGCGCCGCCCTTGCCGGCGCCGTCGAAGTCTTCGCCGGCTACCGACAGCCGCGAGCCGGATGCCAGTACGACGTCGCCCGCGGCTGACAACGAAATGCTGCCGCCGGTGGCGCCGGAAGCGTCGATCGTGCCGGTCACGGTAATCGCGCCGCGGTCGGCCGATAGCGTGAAACTGCGGGTACGGGTCACGCCGTCGACGAGCACGTCGCCGTTGCGGATGCGCAGATCGCGCGAGGCGGCGAAACCGCCGTCGTTGAGTCCGCCCTGGAGGGCGCCGAAATCGGGAATGGTGCCGGTGTCGAGCACGAAGCTGCCGCCGCGCGCGGCGCCCTGCAGGCCGAAGCTGCCTTCGGGCACCGTCACCGACAGCTTGCCGCCGCCCTGCGGATCCGACAGGTCGAGCACGGCGCCTTGCACCACCAGTACGTTGCCGGATTGCGAAACGAGCGAGATGTCGCCGGCCGGCAGTGTGCGCACCTGGTCGAAGAACGCCTGGTCGCGCCCGCTCACGTCGATCTGCGCGCCCTCGGCGATGGTCAGGTCGCCCTCGGCGTCGAACTCCAGCACGCCGGCCGGCAGCCGCAGCAGGGTGGCGGCCCGCACCGTGGCGCCGTGCAGCGACAGGCGTCCCCCCATGCCGACCAGTCCGTCGCCGCCGTCCGGGGGCGCCGTGTCGCCGGCCTGCAGGTCGAGGGCGCCGGTGGCCGACAGCGATTGGTCGGCGCCGGTCGTGGTGGCGATCACGGGTGCGTGCACGTTCAGGTTGGCGGCGGCCGCGCCGCCGGCCGTCAGGCTGCCCGCGCCCGACAGCAGCACGATGCCGGCATCCAGGTCGGCCTGCGCAAAGCCGAGAATGGCGCTGGCGCCGTCGCCGACGTCCAATTGCCCGGCGGCCAGCGTGAGGCCGCCCTGCGCAGCGGCCGGGTCGGCGCCGCCGGCCAGCGTGCCGACCGTGTTGCGCAGCGTGAGATGGCGCGCGGAAAGCGCAATCGAGCCGCTGCTGCGCTGGCGCAATGCGGCCGCGTCGAGCACGAATTCGCCTACCTGCGACAGGCCGCTGGCCGGATCGCGCAGATCGAACGAACCGTTGTCGTAGAAATCGACGGTGCCGTAGCTGCGCAGAACCAGGCGCTGGGCCGCGGCCAACGCCGCCAGCGAGTCGGCATTGGCGACGAAGCCCGACGTGTGCTCCGGCACGTCGCCGAAACTGATGGCATCGGAGGCTACCTCCAGCGAGCGGCCGCGGATGATCGCCTCGGCGTCGATCGCCGAGCCGGCCGTGGCATCGAACAGCACCGCGTTGTCGGCCTCGATCGTGGCGCCCGCCTCGACTTCGATGGTGCCCGCCATGGCGGCGCCCGAGCCGTGGATGTCGTAGCGATTGACCAGCAGTTCGGGCGCGTTGGAAACCGCCAGCAGCGAGCCCATGCCGGTGCCCAGCGGATCGGCGGCCAGTTCGTTGCCGATCACCAGCCGCGCCGGGTCGCCCGGATAGGCACCCTGCGCGCGGATCACCGCGCCGCTTTCCACGGTCAGCACGCCGGTGCCGGCGATGCCGCCCTCGCCGCCCACGCTGCTCTTGGTCAACAGCAGGATTTCCGGGCCGGTCAGCGCGGAGTCCTCGTCATTGGCGACCAGGATGTCGGACGCGGTGGCGTTCAGCAGGTAACCGTCGGCGGTGCTCAGGCGGGTGCCGCCCAGCAGCAGGCTCTGCGCGCCCATGGCCGACAGGGTCGCGCCGTCGACCGTCAGCGCGTAGCCGTCGACCGGGCCGTCGCCCTTGCCGACCACGGCGATCGAACTGGATGCGATGTCGACCAGGCCGCCGCGGCCGCCCTCGCCCGCCGCCAGGTTGAAGCGGCCGCCGAGTTCCAGCGCGCTGAGCGCGTTGAGCACCAGCTGGCCGCCGTCGGCGCCCAGCGGCGGCACGGCCTGCGCCGCCTTCTGCGCGGCCTCGGCGAACACCGCGTTGCCTGAGTTGATTTCGTATTCGCTATAGCGGCGCACCGCTGCGGCCGGCGTGACAAGGAAGGCCGTGCTGCGGCTGGCGCGCGCGTCCGACAGCGACGATGCCAGCCATCCCACCGCCAGATAAGTACCATCACTACGGGCCGCGGCCGGGCCGGCCGGCATATCGTTCGCGCCGCCCACTGCCTGCACGCGAAAGGCCCCCGGCAGCGACGCGTATTCGGGGGGCAGCAGGGTGTACATGCCGTCAGGCAGACCCGGCACGCCGGCCAGGTGGACGCTGGCGCCCACGCCGACCGCCGGCGAACCCGCGGTCGACAGCGGCGCCGCCTGCGGCTGCTCGCCGGGCACCACGGCGAACACGCCGGGTACCGCCAGCATGTCGCGCGAGCCGCCGGTGCCGGGCACGAATTCGACGGCCGCGATATCGCCGCCGCCCGACAGATCGAGGCCGGCGCCCGGCTGGATTTCGATGCTGCCGCCAGCTAGCGTCACCTTCTTGCCCGGCATCGTGGTCAGTTGTTCGGTGACGCCGAGGTCCAGGTACCACTCGCCGTTGATGACCATGCCGAACGGCAGCGTCGCGCCGTGCGCGGACACATCGATCATGCTGCCTTCGGCCAGCGTCACGCTGCCGGTGGTGCCGGCGTCGAGCGTGATCTGGCCGAGCGGCGCGCGCAGCACGCCCTGATGGACGATGTGCGGCGCCTTGATGGCAAGGCTCGAGCCCACCGTCCACGGCAGCGGCGCGGCCGGATCGCCAGGCAGGATGGTGATGGCGCCGTCCTCGCCCACGGAGGAGACGACGAAATTGGTGCCCGACGCCGCGTACAGCTGGCGGCCGCCCAGCGTCAGGTCGCCCGCAGTGTTCACCAGGCCCGACACCGCCCCGTAGGCCGAATTGCCCTGGCTGCCCTGAGCGCCGAACAGCACGTCGCCGGTGCTGGCGAATGCGGCCGTGGCGAAGCCGTGCAGCACGCTGCGCAGGCCGAATTCGAGATAGCCGGCGTCGACGTCCAGCCGGCCTGCGCCGGGGGCTGGCGCCAGCGCGGCATTGTTCTGCAGGCGCCGGCGATTGACGTCGCCGATCCGCACGTAGGGCGCGCCCAGCCTCACCTGCGGCGCGGCATCGGGCAGCGAGGCCTGGCTGCGCAGGTTGCCGCTGTTCAGGATCAGCGATTCTCCGGCCTGCAGCGTCACGTCGTCCTGGAACACGATCGAGTTGCGGGCGTCGAGCGACATCGTGCCGAAGCCGCCGGCCATCAGCAGGTCGGCCGATACCTGCGCCTGGCGCGCCGGCACGCGCACCAGCGGCATCGCGGCCGACAGGTCGGGCGGCACGGTCGACGGGCCGAGCGAATCGCCCGGCAGCAGGCCGGACGGCAGCGCCGGCATGCCGTCCTGGCGGATGCGGATGCTGCGGTCGTAGATGGCATTGGTGCCGGTGGGCATGCCGCCGCCCACGGTCAGGTAGAAGCCGCCCGCATGCGCCAGCGGCGCCGCCGCGGCGTCGTAGCCGCCGTCGAGCCAGGCGCCGTCGCGCGCCATGACGTTGACGGTGCCGGCGTCGCTCCAGACGTCCTGCGCGCGCGTGGCCGGCGCCTGGCCGCGCGGCGCCAGGAAACCCGGCGCCGGGTAGTCGCGCAGGTCGAGCTGCGCCAGCCCGCCCGATACGTCGATCAGCGAGCCCGCTTCGGTCACCACGTAGCCGACGCCGGAGGCATCCAGCGTGACGGTGCCGCCCGCGAGCACTTCGCCGGTGCGCCAGCCATAGCGGTTAAACGATGGACGCAGCGCACCCTCGGCCAGCAGCCGCGCCGTCGAACCCAGCCAGATGGCCCGGTCCTGGCTTTCGTACGGCATCATGCCGGTGGTCGACGTGCTGGTGCTGACGGTGGTCGGCCCCAGGATGCGGGCGGCGATGCTGCCGCCGGGCGCAACGATCGTGCCGTCGATCTGCACCAGGTCGCTGCCGATCAGCGTGACCGAGCCGCCGACGCCGGCATCGATCAGGCTGCCCGCCTCCACGATCACCGAGCCGGTCATGTCGTAGAGCGCGTAGCTGGGGCCGGACGGCACGTTGGTCGTCAGGCCTGCGCGCAGCGTCAGGCTGGCCGGCGCGCGGATGCCCGCCGGCAGCAGCGCCAGCGGCAGGCCATCGAGCGCGGCGCCGGTCGGCAGCACGCGCGGATCGTCGATCAGCCGGTTCTGCGGCGCCAGCACGATCTGCGTGCCGGCGCCGACGGTCATCGCGTCGATGCCGTCCAGGCTGTACGACGCGAAGCCGCCGCTCGCCAGCAGGGCGCTGTCGAGCAGCGCCTGCGCGCCGCGGCTGACCACGGTCAGGCTGCCGCCGCGGCCGGCCCGGTCGTCGGTGGCCAGCGCATAGCCGCGCAGGTCGGCGCCGGGCGCCAGGTCGAGCGTGCCGGCGCCCAACACGATGGAGCCGGCGGCGCCCAGCGATTCGAGGCGGCCGCGGCCGTCGGCGCGGCCGCCGCCCGAAACATCCAGCCGCACGCCGTCGGCGATCGCGATCGTGCCGTGCGGGATGTTGGGCTGTTCGATGCCGCCGGTAACGGTATCGCTGATGCGCACATCCGGCGTCAGGATGGAGATGCTGCCGCCGGCGACCGGCAGCGGCGCGTCGCCGAAGAAGCCGTTGGTCCATGCGCCCGATACGTCGAGCATGGCACCCGTGCCGAGCGTCACGGTCTGCGCCGCGCCGCCGTCGGGAAACAAGCTGAAGGTGGAAGCCGAACGCAGTTCGATGGCGCCGTCGATCGCACGCACCTTGCCGTCCACCGTCAGCGCGGAAGACAGCAGTTGCAGGCTGCCTCGCTGCCCGAGGTCGAGATCGGCGTCCGCCGCCACGACGATCGATCCGTTGGCCGCGATCCGCAGCGTGCCGATGCCGGAGGCCCCCAGCATGTCGGTCGACAGCACCGACTGCGATGCATCGTCCAGGTGCGAGGCGGCGCCGAAGTCGACGGGCAGCGGCGCCGCCTCCTTCTGCACGACCACCTGGCCCAACTGGTAATCGACGATGAGCAGTGTCGGGTCGGGTACGGCGTCGACCGTGCCCAGCTTGAGCGTGCCGGCCGTCGGCAATTGGCCGCGGATGGCCTGCCGTTCGCCGGTCTCGGCCATCGCGAACAGGTCGCCATCGACCGCGACGTGAGCGCCACGCAGGTCGATCGTGCCGGCCGCCTGGCCTTCGGTGTAGGCCGGCTGGTACAGCAGCGGCGTCATGATCGGGTTGCCCCAGCTTTCCGTCACGCCCCAGCGCGTATGGCCGGCGGTGAAGTTGCCGACGATGCCGGTGTACTGAACGCCGGGCCGGGCCTGGCCGACCGGGACGCGGGTGCCGCCTCCGTCTGTCAGGTAGGTGACCCTGCCATAGCCGCCGGCGAAGTCGAGCGTGCCGCCGCTGGCGTCCAGCATTGAACCCGAGCGCAGCACCACGTCGCCGCGGCCGTTTAGCGTGATGGTTCCGCCCCTGGAAGTCAGCTCGCCCACGCCGCGCTGGATCATGCCGATGTAGCCCGAGGCGTCGAACAGCGCGCTGCCGTACCAGACGCCCGGCTGGCCTTCGAACCATTCCACGTCGGCCAGCAGTGGATCATCAAAGGTACCCGTGTCGCGCGCGTCGACCCACACTTTCTTGCCGTACAGGAAGGAATTGCGCAGCAGCGGCGCGTCGCGCAGCTCGTTGCCGCGCAGTTCCACCTCGACGAAATTGCGCTCGGCCGGCAAGGCCACGCCCCGCGTGCCCGACACGTCGAGGATCGCGCCGCTCTCCACGTAGATCTGGCTGTCGTCGGGCAGCGTGCCGGTCGCCAGCGGCGCGGCGATGGCCTGGACGTCGAGATCGCCGCCGGGCGCCAGCAGCTCGGCGCCGCCGCCCACGCGGATCGTGCTGCCATACAGAGAGATGGCCGAGGGCGCCAGCAGCTCGGTCGCCGTCACCGTCTGCGTATCGTCCAGGTCCGGCATGACCTGCAGCAGCGCGCCGTCGCCGATCGACACGGTGCCTGTGTGGGTGCCGCGGTAGCCGAGGAAGGTGAAGGAACTCGGATCGTCGTAGCGGCTGGCCGCGTCGCGCGCCTGCAGCGTGATCGAACCATTGGCCGTGACCGTGGTGGTGGCGCGCAGCACGCCGCCGGCGCCGACCGTCACGTCGCGCCCGGCCAGCGTGATGTTGCCCCGTTCGGCTTCGACCAGGCCTTGGTTGGAAGCCGTCCCGCCGCCCGCGCCCAATTCGATCCGCAAGCCGCGCAGGTCGTTGTCGGTGCTGGCGATCAGATAAGCCTGCTGACCTGCGCCCAGCAGCGCCTGGCCGTCCGGCGTGACGATGACGCCGTCATTGCTCACGTTGCCGCCCAGCAGCATCACGCGGCCGGCCGGCGGTGTCTGCAACAGCGCGCCGGGCTCCACCGTGACGTCGCCCGCGGTGAAGCCGAGGTCGGCCTGGAAGGTGGGGCCGTCCTGGTCCCCGGTGGTGGTGACGTAGCTTGACCGGAACTTGTCGTCGGGAATGTTGAGCGTGCTGGCCGTGAGGTTGCGCGTATTGACCTGGCTGCTGCCGTTGAAGATCACGCCGTTGCGGTTGACGACCAGCACCGTGCCGTCGCCGCGGATGCGGCCGGCGATGCGGCTCGGGCGCGCGGCCGGATCGTTGACGCGGTTCAGCACCGACCACGTCGGCTGCTGCAGGAAATCCACCGTGGTGTTGCGGCCGACGTTGAAGGTCTGCCAGTTGAGGATGGCCTTCTCGCCGGTCTGTTCGATCACGACCCGGGTCTGGCCGCCCGCGGTCTGCTGGACCGGATCCTTGGCGTTGAGCCAGCCGGCGGTCAGGCTGTCGGCGTCGACCTTCAGGCCGCCGTCGGCCAGGCCGTCGGGCACGTCGGCCGCGCTATCCAGGGCGGCCTGCCTGGCCGCGTCCTGCGCCGCCCGCTGCGCGGCCAGCAGACGCGCGGCCAGGCCCATGTTGGCGACCGCGCGCTGCGCCTGCTGGCTGGCGCGCTGCTGCGCCTGCTGGCTGATGACCGGGACCGGCCTGCCGTTGGGCATGCGGCCGGTGGCCGTTGCCGTGCCCTGCGACTGCGTCTTCTGGGCCATCCAGCCCGAACTGAACGCGCGCTGCGCATGGGCCGGGACCGCCGTGGCCGCGCCGCCGGCCGCCAGCGCCAGGGCCATCGCATGGGCCAGGGGCGACGGCGCGAAACGCCGCCGCCGCAAATGGATCGTGGAAAGACTCGTGCCGTTGCGCCCGCGAATGCTCATTCTTCAGATACCTGCCGATGGGTTGAGCCGATATCTCTAGATGAATGGCGACGCGGCGATCCCCAAAAGAAATTTTCGCGACGCCGGCGCGGCGGCGGATCAGCTCAATACGAGCACGCCGCCGGGCAGCGCCTGCGCGGTCAGGTCGAAGGTGTGCCGGATCTGCAGCAGCGCCGTGTCGAGCGCGTCGAGGCGGAAATGCGCGGTCACGGTGTCGGCGCGCAGCGACGACGCCATCAGCAGCACGCGGCCCGGCCGGTAGCGGTTGATCTCGTCGATGACGGCCCACAGCGGCGTCCGCTTGAACACCAGTTCGCCGCGGCGCCAGGCCGATACCTCGGCCGTGTCGACGCGCGCGGTGCCGCCGACGGTGCGGGCGTCGTAGACGGTCTGCTGGCCCGATTGCAATTGCCGCCGGCCGCCCGGATGCTCGACCCGCACGCTGCCGTCGATGCAGGTCACGCATACCTTGCCGTCCAGGTAGCGCACTTCGAAGCGCCCCGACTCGGCCACGCTGCGGCCGGCGCCGGCGGCAATGCCGAAGGCCTCGCCGGCTTGCCGCAGATCGACCGCCGTTTCGCCGGCCAGCAGGTCCAGGCCGACCAGTTCCTCGCCCCGCATGACGCGCCGCACGCTGGTGCGCGTGTTCAGCACCAGGTTCACGCGGCCGGCCAGCGCCAGCGAACGCTGCTCGCCGGTGGCAGTGCGGTAGTCGGCGTCCCATTCGCCGGGGGCCGGCCACAGCCGGAACGGCGGATAGGCCACCGCGGCGGCGGCCGCAGCCGCGCCGGTCGCCGCGCCCAGGAAGGCCCGCCGGCCGCCGTGCCGGGGCCGCATCGCGTCGCGGTGACAGGCCGCGGCCCGGGCATCGCTCCGCAGCAGATTGCCCACCGCCGGCCCCAGCAGCCGCCATTGCGCACGCGCTTCCTCGAACGCCGCCTGGTGCCGCGGGCTGGCGTCGCGCCAGCGCCGGAAGGCCTGCGCGTCCTGGCGCGTGGCACGGCCCGAGGTCATGCGCACCAGCCAGGCATGGGCGTCCTGCCGCAGCGCGTCGGGCCGCTCGGCGTCGCCGTATCGATCGGAAGGGGTCGGCATCGCGCTCATCGTACCGGACCGCCGCGCCGGGCCAGGCGGACGGCGCAGAAGTCCTGCGCCGCCTTCAGTTCGTATTCCACGTGGCGCAGCGTGACGCCCAGGCGCTCGGCCACGTCTTGCTGCGGCCAGCCTTCCCACCGCACGAGGACCAGGATCTCCCGCCTGCGCGGCGGCATCTGGGCCAGGATCTCTTCCAGCGCCTGCAATTGGGAGCGGTCTTCGGCAACCTGGGCCGGCCCCGGCGCCGGATCGGGCTGCAGCTCCAGCAGCATCTCGACCTCATCGGACGACAGCACCTGGCTCTGGCTGCGCCGCGTCTCCAGCGCGAAGTTGACCGCCATGCGCATCACATAGGCTTGCGGATTGCGCACGGGCCCCGGCGGTTCGCCGCGCTGCAGGCGCAGCCAGGTATCGTGCAGGGCGTCGTCGGCCAGGTCGTCGTTGCCCAGCGCGCGGGTCAGCCGGCGCTTCAGGTGCCCGTAGCGCTGGACCAGGAAATTGCGCAGCAGCGGCAGTACGTCGTCGGTCATGTCGGCGCCCGGCCCTCAGTGCGCCGTCGCGCACAGGCGCGTCTGGCCGATCGCGTCGAACGGCAGCACGGCCAGCGTCAGCGGTTGCGGCAGGCCGGGCGCCGGCGGCTGTTCGATCCGCACGCCGCCCAGGACGCCTAGGATGGCGGCATCGCGCCGCCGGTCGCCGGTGGAGGCCAGCAGCCGCGGCTGGCTGAGGCGGCCCGCCTGGTCCACGCCGAAACGCAGGATCGAGCGGTAGTGGCCGGGCATGGTGTGCACATTGCCGCACAGCGCCCGCCACACGCGGGCCTGCACCAGCGCGTCGTAGTCGCGGTCGGGCTCGGCGGGCGCCGGCGCGCCGGGCAGTGGCGACGGCGCGCCCTCCATTCTCAATACGAAAGCGTCCATGCGATCCTGGCTGCCCTCCACCCTGTCGGCCACCAGCCCCGTCCCTTCCAGCAAGGCCCGCAACGCCGCGCCCGGCGCATAGCGGCCGTACACCGCGGCCGACACGCGGCCGTCCACCCACTCGTCGCGGAACAGCACCGACTGGCGCGACACGGCAGCATAGCGCTCGAGCGCGGCGGCCAGCGGCTGCGCCGGGATGTCGAACGCCATCGGCCGGGCCGCGTCTTCGGGCGCGGCGCCGGACGGCGGCGCGGCCTCGGGCGCAGGCCCGGCATCGCCCGGCGCGGCCCGCGCGGTGGCCGCCAGGCAGCAGCACAACATCCACGAGGCAGCGGCGCCATGCCGGACCAGGCCCCCGGCCTTGGTGCGCACCATGTCTCGGAACCCATTTGCGAAGGGCGCATGGTGGCAGGCGCGCGTGACGGTCTGGTTACAGCGAATGAACGCCGCGGCGCACCGGCAACTGGCGGCGCGGCGTGCTGACGCCGGCCAGGATGGGGCGGCCGGTGAGCCCTGCGCACTGCTGCAGCGCCTGGCGCAGCGCGGTGTCGACGGTGCGCAGCGACAGGTGGTGCAGGTCGGCCACTTCCTGCCGCGTATGCCCATCGATACGCAGCGCCAGCAGGACGGACTGGTGCCGCGGCGGCAATTCGCGGAAGGCGCGGTCCACCGCCTCCAGTTCCGCGCGCGACTGCGCCGCGTCTTCCGGGCCCGGCACCGCGTCGGCCAGTTGTTCGAGCTGGGCGCCCGCGTCGGCGCCGTATTGCGCGGGGCGTTCGCTGCGCAGATGGTCCAGCGCCAGGTTGCAGGCCACGCGATGTATGTAGGCGGCCGGACTGTGCAGCGCCGCCGGCACGGCGGCCTCGCCCAGCCGCAGCCAGGCCTCGTGCAGGCATTCGCTGGCCAGGTCCGGGCAGCCGAAGCGGCGCGCCAGGCGGCGATGCAGGCGCTCGTAGTGCGCGACCAGCACGTCGCGCAGCGGGGTGCCGGCCGCGTCGGCGCGCGTGGCCGGGGCGTCGCAGGTCAGGCAGGTCATATCGGCTGACAAAGCGGTTGCAAGGCGAAAGAAGAACCCGCCATTCCCCACCGAGGCGGGGAATGGGCATGTCGCGTCGCGCGCAGCCTGGCCTAGCGGTCCAGGCCGAGACGGCGGCGCTCGGGGTCGGTCAGCCGTTTCGACTGCACGGGCTCGACGCTGTGGCCCAGGCCGATGATCTGCACCATGCTCGACATGTCGTAGCTCCCTGCCCTGGACTGCGGCGCGGGCGCCGGCGCGGCGGCACCCCCTGCCCCGCCGCCGGACGGCTGGGCGTCGTTGCCGAAGCCCAGCACGCGCACGGTAAAGATCGACGGCAGCGCCCGGCGGGCATCGGTGCGCTCCTGGCGCAGCACGTCCTGCGCCGCGGTGGCCGCCTGCGCCGCCGCCGCGCTGGCGTCGGCCAGCGCCCCCACGTTCACCGTGTTCTGCGGCAGCCCGAACGACAGACCCGTCACCTGGATGTTGTCCAGGCCGCGAATCTCCTTGGCCGCGATGACCAGGTTGCCCGACACCCGGATGCCGGCGTCGCCCGCGTCCACCGTGCCGTGCGGCGCGATCAGGTACATGCTGCCCGGCGTCTGCCCCGGCTCGCCGGTGATCAGCGTGGCGATGCCCGAGCCCGACGCGGCGCCGGTCAGCTCCAGCGTGGTGGCGCCGGTGGCGGGGTTGAACACCACGCGCGGCGGCGGCGCCAGCACCGAGGTCTTGGCGCCCTTGCCGGCGTTGATGTCGCCTTCCGACGACCAGATCAGCATGTCGCCGCCGCCGATCGCGAACACCCGGCTCTGGTTGACGATGAAGTCGTCGTGCAGCACCGCGTTGATGTCGCCGCCGCGCAGCGCCACCACGCCCAGGTGGTCGGCGCTCTTGATGCCGGTGGGCGCGATGTCGGGCCCGACCACGGCCACGCCGCCATTGATGCCGCCGCCCGGCACCAGCAGGTCGATGCTGCCGTCGTAGAACGACTTGACCTGGCTGTAGTCCAGCGTCAGGTCGCCGCCGTAGCCCCGGCCTTCGGGGAACAGGATGCCGAGCGCCGTATAGCCGTCGTTGTAGTTCTGCGTCGGCAGGCCGTCGGTGCCCACGCGCTTGAGTTCCTTGTAGACGATGCTGCGGATGAAGACGTCGCGCACGTCCTCGGGCAGTTGCTGGAACCGGGCCCACGCCGTCTGCTCGTCCAGCGCATCATCGCCGGACTGCTCGCGCATGTAGCCGAGCAGATCGGCGGCGTAGCTGCGCGGCGCGCCGACGGCGCCCGGCGCCAGATACGCGGCCGCGAAGGCGGCGTAGTCCGGACCGGCGGCGCCGGCGCCCACGGTCAGCACGATGTTGGCGCTGCGGCCATCCGGCAGGTAGGGGTTGATCTGGTTGCCGAGCGCGATGATGCCTTCGCTGCGGTTGAGCGACAGGTCGCGGCCGGTGGTGACTTCGAGCCGGCCCGGCCCGCTGACCCAGATGCCCGTGCCCTCGGGGTTGGAGGCGGGGGTGAATTCGAAGAAGTGGCGCTGTTCCACCAGGTCGCGCCCTGCCTGGACCCGGGTGGTCTGGTGGTCCGTGAAATTCTGCGCCACCAGCGTCAGGTCGATGATGTCGCGGCCGGCACGCACGTCCGCCGGCTTGGGCAGCGAGATGAAATAGGCGGATTGTTCGGCGGTGGTGCCGCCGCCATAGAGCGACCAGACGCCCGACGCATTGTTGGTCACGTAGAAATACTTGCCAGTGATGTCGCCATCCACCGCGTAGATGCGCACCGGGTTGTCGTCGTCGGCGCGATACAGGCTGGCGCTGTGCGCCAGCGTGCGGTCGCGCGTGGTGATGATGGGCAGGGAATCGCTCAGCCAGGAGGGAATCTGATCGACGAAACCCTGGATGGTGATCGGTTCCGGCGTCCTGAACAGCTCGGGATCGGCATCCGACATGCCAAGGCCGTTGACGATGTTGATGGAATCCTGCGCCAGCAGCGTGAGGTCGCCGTTGTGCGCCGGCAGCATCTGCACGCGCTGGTCCGAACCATCGCCGACGGTGCCGCCGCCGATGTCGATGCTGCCGGTATAGGCCACCGCTTCCAGCGTGCCCGGCAGCAGGTTGCTGGTGCCGCCGAGGCTGATGCCCAGGCCCGGCTTGTCGATCACCTTGACGTTGCCGGCCACCGAGGCGATATCGACCGCGCTGCGGTCGGTATAGGTCGACAGCAGCGTGCGGCCGCCCGCCAGCGTCGGGTTGTAGATGCTGCCGACCTCGGCGTCGCCGCGCGCCACCGCCTTGATGACGGCATCGCCCAGCGCGAAGCGCGTCGCGAACGGGCCGATGCCCTGGGCCTGGGTCAGGGTGTAGTTGCTGTACCTGTTGACGGTCTGCGAGCCGATGTCGCGGCCGGCCTGCAGCGTGCCGGTGCCGCTGGCCACGTAGATGATGCCGCCGAGGATGTCGCGTCCCGCCCCTACCGCCACGTCGCCGCCGCCCACCGTCTGCACGTAGGCGTCCGCAGGAGAGGCGCCGACGTACATGCCGCCGTTGGCGGAAACGAGCGTGGCGCCGATCACGTCGCGGCCGGCGCTGGCCGTGACGTTGCCGCCGCCCAGCGTGCCGAAGAGATCGCGCACGCCCTGCCCGTAGCTTACCCCCTTATACAGGTTGTAGCCCCAGCCGGTGATGGCGCTGTAGCGGCCGGAGCTGGGATTGACGTCGCCCTGCGCCTGCATCCAGCCGGAGGGCTCGATGGGCGCCACGTTGGTGTTTTGCGACGCATCCCGGCTGTTGCCGACGATGTCCTGCTGCGCGGCAAGCGCCACGTCGCCGCCGCCCGAAGCCATCCAGAAATAGTTGATGGTGTCGTCGTAGGCGAGCGTGCCGCCCGTAAGCGCGCGGCGGCCATCGGCCAGCGTGATGAAATCGACGCTGTTGGCGACCTGCAGGCTGGCCGGGCGGCCCATCGTATAGACGCTGCTCTCGTAGCTGATGGCGTTGCCGGCGCCGTTGAGGTAGGTGTTGAGCTCGATGCTGCGGCCGGCGGCCAGCCTGATGTCGCCGGTGCCGGTGCGCACGGTAACGTCGCTGGCCGGGCCGGCGTTGATGTCGACGTCGCCCTTGCGCGCGTCGAGCTGGAACAGCGGCTGCACGGCAACAGCCGATGCCGCCGCCAGGTCGGCGCCGCCGACCAGCGTGTACGACCACGAAGCGTCGTCGATCAGGGCCATGTCGGCGATGCTGACGCCGTCGGTGAGCGAACCGTCGATCTCGACGTTGCCGGCCGCGCGCAGCGTCAGCACGCCCGGCACCTTGTCGGGGCCGAAGCGCGCGCCGGACAGGTCCCAGCCCGTGCCGGTGGCGGCATCCGCCTGCGGCAGCACGATGTCGCTGGAAACGCTGGACGGCGTGGCGACGACGGCGGGCTCCTGGTAGGACACTTGCGTGGTGGTGCCGGTGGGCGTCACCGTGCCGCCGTTGACCTGCACGTCGACGGTGCGGCCGCTCGTGCGCAGCGTCAGCGTACCGTCGCCGTTCAGCACCACCGTGTCGCCGCTGGTGACGGGGGCCTGGCCGTTGGCGGCATAGCTGCCGCGTACCGTGCCGTCGGGCATATAGACCGTCCACGGCACGGTTGCCCTTATGCTGAACGTCGTCGACGCGGTCTTGCTGGTGAGCGTTACCGACGCCCCCGTGTTCATGACCAGCGAACTCGAAGTATTGATCAGGGTGGTCTGCGTGGCGGGGACGGCGCCCGCCACCGTATAGGCCGCCCCCGCCTGCACCAGCACCCGGATCTTGTCGGCCTGCGCCGTGACCTTGCCTGCCGCATCGAGCTTGACGGTCGCGCCGGCCGGCACGCTGACCGTGTCGCCCGCAGCGAAGCTTCGCACCCGGCTGCCGTCCACGTAGACGCCGCCCGCCGCCGTGGCCACGATGCTGCCGCCAGCCGGCACGGTCAGCGCCGTACCGGCGCCCATGCCGACGCTGCCGGCGGCGCCCAGCGTCAGCGCCGCCGATGCGTTGGCCGGCGCCGTCAGTGTGAGGCCGCTGGTGGCCAGCGCGGCGTCCATGGGCAGCTCCACCGGCACGTCGGTATCGGTCGCCAGCGTCACCGGCGCGTCGGGGCCCATGGCGGTGATGGTGGAGCCGGCCGGCACGGCCAGCATGCCCATGCCCTTGGACAGCCGGTAGGCGCCTTTGCCCAGCGTCACGTTCACGCCCGCAGAGGCGGTATTGCCGAGCGCCAGCGTACCGCTGGAGGTAAAGAACAGCAGCCGCGTCCCGGGCGGCAGCGCGGAGGGGTAGCCGCTGTAGGCGGTATTGCGGTCGAACTGCAGGCGCGTGCCGTCCGGCAGCACGATCAGGCCGTAGATCCCGAAGGCCGTCGTGTAGAAGGCCAGGGTGCCGGCGGGAGCGCCGTCCGGCAGCAGCACGGTGCTGCCCTGAGGCAGCACCATCATCTGCGCGATGTCGTTGAACCGCACGGTCAGGCCGTCCGCAGGCGCGTCGACTTCCAGGATCGCGTTGTTGAAAGTCGGCATCAGGCTCCCGCTGAAACCTTCCGGCAGCATGAGCGGCACGCCGTTGCGCAGCGTGAGTGTGCTGTTCGCGGCTATCGTGCCGATGGCCTGCCCGGGCTGCTCGGTGGCGTTGACGACCTCCACGCCCGGCGCGACGGTCAGCACCGCATCCAGGCCCGGATTGGCCGCCAGCAGCCGGCTCTTGATGGCATCGGTGTGGGCGGCGAAGGACTCGGCATCGGCCAGCACGGTGTGTTTCAGGTCGTCGGTGATGACGCCGTCGGTATTGGTGAGGTCATAGACCTTGTAGCCCTCGGCCACGATGCTGCCGGCGCCGAGTACGTTGCCGGCGACGGGATTGATGCGAAGGTCGCTGCCGTCGGCCGTCTGCGGCGCGCGCAGGTGCAGCGTGCCAGCCTGCACGCCGCCCAGTGGCAGCAGCGTGGTGCCCTGGGCCGAGAAACCGCTCGCGGCGGACAGCAACAGCGGAATGCCGCCGGTGCTGCCGGAGGCGAAGTTCAGCGTGCCCTGCTCGCCCAGCGCCAGCAGCGTGCCGGCAGTAAGCGTGCCCAGCGCGGCCCGGCTGGCCGTGAACTGGCCGCCGCCATCCAGGCTGACCGCAAAGGCATTCGTCGCGCCGGCGACGTCGAGCAGGAGGTTGTTGGCGGCCGCACCGATCCCGGTATTGGCCTGGATGTTGCTGAGGACCGCATTCTTGACGGTCCATTCCTTGCCGTTCGGCCATGGGCCGGGGCTGCCGGCGCCGCCGCTCACCGAGAAGCTGACCGGCACGCCCTTCACGCTGAACAATGGCACGGAAGCGGAGGTGAGGCCCCATTTATCGATCGACAGCGTGAAAGGCTGGTTGGGCCGGATCGTCGCCACCGAGAGTGCTCCCGAGGCCGCGCTGAAGCCGACGCCGCTGGTCTGCGCCGCGCCGTCGTCCGCCGTCAAGGTCGCCCCGCCGCTGAACACCAGGACCGCGCCTGCGGGAATGCCGTTGGGAAAGCTGAGCGACTCGCTGCTGGATCCCGAATAGATGCCGAGGGTGCCTGCCGGCCCGAGGGTGACGATGCTGCCGGCGCTGCGGGCGTAGATGACGCCCTCGCTTATCGGAATGCTGGCAGCGGCCGGCAGCGCCGTGGTGAAGTTGATGCTGGAGCCGGCCGCGAGCTTGAGCGTGCTGGTACCGGCCGTCAGCGTGACCTTGCTGCCGCCGCTGGCGGTGGTGATGGTCACCGAATCGGCGCTGGTGCTGACCGTATCGTCGCCCGGCGTGCCGTTCGGCAGCAGCACCGGCGCACCGCCGGCCAGCACGATCTGGCTGCCGGCGGCGTCGAGCGTGATCGGCACCGCGGTCAGCGCGGTGGCGCCGCTGGTGGCGAAGGCGCCGGTCAGCGGCAGCGCGACGGTGGTGGCGCCGCCTGTGCCGCTGGCGACCTTGACGAGGCCGGGGCGCACGAGCTGGATGCTGGCCCCGGCCGGCAGTGCGAACGGCGTGCCGGCCATGATGGGCGCGGTGCTGCCGTCGGCACGGACAATGGTGCCGTCGGCATCGGCCACCAGCTGGTTATCGCCCGGCGTGCCGTTCGGGAAGCCGATGATCGACGTGGACGGCAGCGCGATACTGCTGCCCACGCCGTTGAGCGCGATCTGGCGCGCGGAGGCGCCGGCGCTGGCCACGCCGAGGTCGATCAGCGAACCGGCGCGGATGTCGAGCAAGGCATCGGGATCGCTCACGTCTTCGCCATCGACGATGCGATGCGCGCCGGCCGACAGCGATACCGAACCGCCCTTGCCCGCGCCGTCGAAGTTCTCGCCGGCCACCGTGAGCGTGGAACCCGACTCCAGGATCAGGTTGCCCGCGGCCGACAGCGCGATGCTGCCGCCGGTAGGGCCCGACGCATCGATGGTGCCGGTGACGATGATGGCGCCCTCGTCGGCCGACAGCGTGAAAGCGTGCGTCCTGGTGATGCCGTCGAGGGTCACGTCGCCGGTGCGGATGCGCAGGTCGCGCGCGACGGCGAAGCCGCCGTCGTTGAGCGCTCCCTGCAATGCGCCGAAGCCGGGCATGGTCTTGGCGTCGAGTACGAAGCTGCCGCCGGTGGCGTTGCCGTCAAGCGTGAAGCTACCCTGCGGGGCGGTCACCGACAGCTTGCCGCCGCCGCTGGGATCGGCCAGTTGCAGCGTGGCGCCTTCCTGTACCAGCACGTCGCCGGTTTCCGAGGTCAGCGCGATCTCGCCGGCCGGCAGCGTGCGGGTCTGATCGTAGAAGTTCTGGTCACGGCCGGAAACATCGAGCCGGGCGCCGCCGCCGATGGTCAGGGTGCTGTCCGCATCGACGGTCAGCGCGCCGGCCGGCAGGCGGATGGCCGTGGCGATGTCCACGGTATGGCCGTCGAGCGTGAGCTGGCCGCCGTTGCCGATCAGCGCGTCGGCACCGGCCGGGACGGCCTGGCTGCCGGCCGCCAGGCGCAGCGCGCCGGTGGCGGTGAATACCTGGTCGGCGCCGGTGGCGACCGTAACCAGCGGCGTCTCGATCGCGAGGTCGGCCGGCACACCGCCGTCCGCCGTCAGGCTGCCGCTGCCGAGGGCCCGCAGCGCGCCAGCCCGCAGCGTGGCGCCGGTGAAGCCCAGTATGCGGCTGTCGCCCGCGCCGATCCGCAGCTCGCCCGCATCGATGGCAAGAGTGCCGGCGGCGCTGGCCGGCCCGGCATCGGCGGCCAGCGTGCCGCTGCTGTCCTGCAAGGTCAGCATGCCGGCACCCAGCACGGCGTCGCCGTCGCCGCGCTGCCGCAGCGCGGCGGCATCGAGCACCAGTTCGCCCACATTGGACAGGCCGCCGGCCGGGTCGCGCAGGTCGAACGAGCCGTTGGCGTAGAAGTCGATCGTGCCGTAGCTGCGCAGCACCAGGCTCTGAGCCCGCGCCAGCGCGGCCAGCGTGGCGGCGTTGGCGACGAAGCCGGAAGTGCCGGCGGGCGCGTCGCCGAAGCTGACGCTGCTCGATGCCACGCCCAGTTGCGGCGCCTGGATGTCGGCGCTGGCGTCGATCACGGAATCGGCGGTGGCGTCGAACAGGATCGCTGAACCCGCCTGCAGCTTGGCGCCGGCCTGTACGTCGATGCTGCCGGCCAGCGCCGGGCCGGGACCGGCGATGTCATAGCGCTGCACGCCAACCGCCGGCGCGTTGGAGACGGCCAGCAGCGAGCCCTGGCCGGTGCCGAGCGGGTCGGTGGCGAACGGGTTGCCGATCAGCAGCGGCAGGGCCGCGCCGTGATAGTCGCCCTGGGCGCGGATGGCGGCGCCGTCCCGGACCGTGACGGTACCGGTGCCGGCGATGCCGCCATCGCTGCCGATGTCGCTGCGCGCCACCAGCAGCAGTTCCGGCGCCACCAGCGCGGAACCTTCATCGTTGGCCACGAGAATGCGGGCGGCCGTGACGTCGAGCACGTAGCCGTCGCTGGAGAAGCTGCGCGTGCCGCCCAGCATCAGGCTCTCGGCCCCGGTGCTGCTGAGCGTCTTGCCGTCGATGGTCAGCGCGTAGCCATCCACCGGCGCCTCGCCCTGCTTCACGACGGCGATGGAATCGGAGGCGATGTCGATGAAGCCGCCGCGGCCGCGGTTGCCGGCGTCGTCGGTGCCGGCTTCCAGGTTCAGCCGGCCGTCGAGGTTCAGGCCGCTGCGCGCGGCCAGCACCAGTTGGCCGGCATCGATGCCCAGCGGCGGCATCACGCTCTCGGCCTTGGCCGCGGCCTCGGCGAAGTAGGCGTTGGCGGAATAGCTGTCGTATTCGCTGTAGGCACGCACGGCGTCGCCCGGCAGCACCAGGAAGGCGGACGTCCGGATGTCCTGGCTGCCGGTGAAGCCGGAACCCTGGAAGCCCGAGACCAGGTAGCCGCCATCGCGCCGCGTCGCCAGCAGGCCCGGCGGCTGGTCCTTGGCCGAGCCGGCCGCCTGCACGCGGAACGCGCCGGGCTGCAGCGCATACTCGGCGGGCAGCAGCGTGTACCAGCCGGCGGCCAGGCCCGGCACGCCGGACAGATAGACGCGCGAGCCGACGGCGGGATCGCCGTTGCCCGCGGTGGAGACCGGCGCCACGGCCGGCTGCGCGCCCGGCAGCACCGCGTAGACGCCGCTGCCGGCAAGCAGGTCGCGCGAACCGCCGGTGCCCGGCACGAACTGGTAGGCCGACACGTCGCCGCCGCCGGACAGGTCCACGGTGGCGCCGCCTTGGATGTCGACCACGTCGCCGTTGAGGAACACCTGCTTGGCCGGCGCGCTGCCGAATTCCATCGTGCCGCCTTCGCTGTACCACAAGCCGTTGATGACCCGCCCGTAGGGCAAGGCCTGGCCGTGCGCGGAAACGTCGATCAGGCTGCCGCCGGCCAGCGTGACGGTACCGGCGTCGCCCGCGTCGAGCGCGATCCGGCCTAGCGGGGCCCGCAGCACGCCTCGATTGACGATGGCCGGCGCGCTGAACACCAGGCTGCCGCCGGCCGATGCCGGCAGCGGCGCATCGGGATCGCCCGGCAGGATGGTCAGGACGGCGTCGTCCGCATCGGACGAAATGGTGTAGCTGCGGCCGCTGCCCGGATAGATCTGGCGGGCGCCGAAGGTGAGATCGCCGGCGGCCAGGAGCTGGCCGGGGATGACGGCCGTGCCGCTGGTGGACAGTGCGCCGGCACCGAACAGGAGGTCGCCGCCGCTCGCGAAGCGGGCATCGTCCACGTTGCGCAGCACGGTCGTGGTGCCGAAGCTCAGCAGCTGTCCGGCATCGACGATCAGCGTGCCGGCATTGGAGGCCGGCGTCGTGGTCAGCGCATAGCGCCGCGCCAGCGTGCCGAGCGTGATGGCGGGCGCGGCCAGTTCCACGCGGGTGCTGGCGCCTTCGTTCCAGACGTCGCCTGTCTTGTCGGCGGTGTCGAGCTGGATCACCGGGGCGTCCAGCGTGATGGCGCCCGGCACGGCCAGGCTGACGTCGTCGAGGAAGCTGACGGCGTTGCGCGCCTCCAGCGTGACGGTGGCGAAGCCGCCCTGCTGCAGCAGATCGGCGGAAACCTCGCCCGTCCGGGTCGACAGGCGCGCCAGCGGCACGCTGGTGTCCACGCCCTGCGGGCGCTCGGCGGGGCCGAGCGAGGCGCCGGGGGCAAGGCCGGCCGGCAGCGCCGAAGCGGCGCTCTGGCGGACTTCGATGTTGCGGTCGAACGCGGCACCGGTACCCGCATTGTCCGGCAGGGTGTCCAGGTCGAAAACGAAATGCCCCGCCTCGGCCTGGGCGGCGGCGGCATGCGCGTCGTAGCCGCCATCGAGCCAGGCGCCGTCGCGCGCCAGCACGTGGACGGTGCCGGCGTCGCTCCACACGGACCGGGCCGTGACCGCGTCGGCGCGCACGACGCCGGTCGCGCCATTGCGCAGGTCGAGTTCGGCGCTGGCGCCGGCGACTCGGATCAGCGAACCGGCCTGGGTGACGACATAGCCGGCGCGCGAGGCGTCCAGCGTGACGGTGCCGCCGTCCAGCACGGTTCCGCTGCGCCAGCCGTAGGCGTTGGGCACATCGGGTCGCAGCGCGCCGGACACGTCCAGCACGGCGTCGGCGCCGAGCCAGATGGCGCGGTCCTGGCGCTCGTAGGCCTGCTGGGTGCCGCTGCCCACGATGGGCGGCGCGAACAGCGTGGCGGTGATGGCGCCGCCGGGCGCCACGATACGGCCCTCGACGTCCACCAGATCGCTGCCGATCAGGCTGACCGTGCCGCCCAGCCCGGCGTCGATCGCGCTGCCCGCGCCGAGGATGACCGAGCCCTGCACGTCGGACAGCGCGTAGCCGCCCGAGACGGGAACATAGGTATTGAAGCCGGAACGCAACGTCAGGCTGGCCGCGCTGCGCAGGCTTTGCGGCAGCAGCGCGAGTTCGCCCAGGTCTTCCAGCGCGGTGCCGCTGGCGGCGGTGGCCGGCTGCGCGATCAGGCGGCTCTGCGGCGCCAGCGCGATCTGCGTGCCGTCCAGCACGGCCAGGCCCTGGATGCCGTCGATCGAGTAGCCGGCGAAGCCGCCCTGGCCGAACAGGCCGGTGCCGATCATGCGCGGCGCGTTGACCACCGCGTCGGCGGGCAGCACCGTCCCCTTGGCAAAGGACGTGCCGGCGGCGACGGTGTAGTCGAAGGGCAGGCTGGACCCCTTGGCCGCCGACTGCGGGACGGCGGTACCGCCGACGATGCCGTTCGGGAAGGCGTCGGCCGGCAGCGAATAGCCCGCCGGAAACTGGCCGTAGATGTAGTACAGCCGCGTGCCGGCTGGAATCGTGGCGCCCGGCCCGTAGGAAGGACCGCCCACGGAGTAGATATAGCTGAGGCCGGCGGGCACGACCCAGTCGGCGGCGAGCGTAACGGGGGCGGCCGAGTTGGAGAAACTGTAGTAGCCCGTGAAGTTGATGGCGGTGCCCGGCGACAACGTGCTCGACGTGTAGCTGACGTCGATCGGCAGCGGCTGGCCGGCGGCGATGACCAGCGGCTCCAGGATCCGGATATCCTTCGGCGCCGGCGTGCCGGCTTCCAGCCGCCCGTCGAAGATGGCCTGGTAGGCGCTGAAATCGCTGCCGATGAGGGTGTCCTGGCCGATGATGTTCAGCGTGCCGCCGCGGCCGGCCTTGCCGGCGGTGGCCAGCGCATAGCCGCGCAGATCCGCGCCGTCGGCGATGTCGAGATCGGTCGAGCCCAGCGTGATGGTGCCGGCATTGCCCAGCGCCTGCACCCGCCCCTTGAGGTCGGCGCGGCCGCCGCCCGACACGTCGATGCGGGCGCCGCCGGCGATGCGCAGCGACCCCGTGCCGGCCGTGCCGGAGGTGTAGAAGTTGTTCTCCACGTCGGTGGACGAAGGCTTGGCGTCGCGGGTCAGGATGCTCACGCTGCCGCCGCCGGCCACGGCGGGATAGGCGCCGTCGGCGGCGCTGCTCCACAGGCCCGCGGCATCGAGTACGGCGTTGGCGCCGATATCGATGACCTTGTCGGTGCTGCCGAAGCGCGTGTTGCTGGCGAGCAGGCTGATGCTGCCGCCGGCGGCACGGACCCTGCCGTCGACCTGGATGGCATTGGCGGCGATGACGAAGTTCCCGCGTTCGCCCAGGTCGAGGTCGGCATCGTCGGCGATGTCCACCGTCTTGTTGGCGTAGATGCGCAGCGTGCCGATGCCCGACCGGTTGAGCTTGTCGGTCGACAGCAGCGTGCGCACGTCGTCGGCCAGCGTCCGGTCCGGCGTGAAGTCCTCGCCCAGCGTCGCCGCCGCGTCCTTCTGCAAGGTGACGCTGTCGAGCACGTAGTGGTAGGTGTCGATCATCAGCGGCAGCGGCGCGGCGTTCATGTCGCCCAGGCTCAGCGTGCCGCCGGCCGGCAGCTCGTCGTGTTCGAGCTGCCAGCTGCCGGCCAGCGCGGCGGCGCTGATGTCGCCGTCCAGCACGGTGGTAGGCGCGACGATGTCGATGGCGCCGGCGTCCTGGCCCTGGGTGTAGGCCTCCTGGTAGACGCGCTGCGCCAGCAAGGCGTTGGTCCAGCTTTCGCTGACGCCCCAGCGCGCATGGCTGGAGGTGTAGTTGCCGACGATGCCGGTGTAGGTGGCGTCGGGCCTGGCCTGCGCCAGCGGCACGCGGCCGCCGCCCGCCGTCGACAGATTGGTGATCGGCACCCAGCCGCCGGCGTACTCCAGCGTGCCGCCGTTGGCCGCCAGGCTGGCGCCTTCGCGCAGCAGCACGTCGCCGCGGCTGTCCAGCGTGATGGTGCCGCCCTTGCTGGTCAGCTCGCCCACGCCGCGCTGGATGGCACCGATGTAGCCCGATGCGTCGAACAAGGGCGAGCCGTACCACACGCCCGGCTCGCCCTCGAACCATTCGATGCCGGCCAGCAGCGGATCGTCGAAGCTGCCCGACTCGCGGATGTCGACCCACACCTTCTTGCCGTACAGGAAGCCGTTGCGCAGCAGCGGGGAATCGCGCAGTTCGCTGGCGCGCAGCTCGACCTGCACGAAATTGCGGTCGGCCGACAGCGCCACGCCCTGCGTGCCCGAGACGTCGAGGATGGCCCCCGTGTCGACGTAGATGCGGCTGGCATCGGCAGGCGCGACCGGGTCGGCCAGCGGCGATACGGCGGCGCTGAAATCGATGTCGCCGCCCGGCGCCAGCAGCAGAGCGCCGCGGCCCACGCTGAGCGTGGAGCCGTAGGTGTCGATGGCCGACGGCGCCAGCAATTCGGTCGCGGTGACGGCCTGCGTGTCGCTCAGTTCGGGCAGCGCCGTCAGCGAGGCGCCCGCGCCGATCGCGACGGTGCCGGTGCGCGCGGCGGCGTAGCCCTGGAAGACGGCCTGGTCGTCGGTCCGGGACTGTGCCTGGTCGCGCGCCAGCAGGTCGATCGAGCCGTTGGCGGTAACCGTGGTGGTGGTCCACAGTACGCCGCCGGCGGTCGTATCGCCCACGGTCAGGGCATCGACCCCGACATCGCGGCCGGCCAGCGTGATATTGCCGCGGTCGGCTTCGATCAGGCCCTTGCTGGACGCCGTGCCGCCCTGCCCCAGCGCGATCTGCAGACCGCGCAGCGACACGTCGTCGCTAGCCTTCAGATAGACCTGCTGGCCGGCGCCGAGCAGCGCCTGGCCGTCCGGCGTGACGATGGCGCCGTCGTTCTCCACGTTGCCGCCCAGCAGCAGCACGCGGCCGGCGCTGTCGGTTTCGAGGTGCGCGCCGGCTTCGACCTTGATGTCGCCGGCGACCTCGCCCGGGCCGGCCGCAAAAGTCGGGCCGGCCGCATCCCAGGACGTGGTGATGAAGGCGCTCTTGAACTGGTCGTCGCTCAGCTGCAGCGCGCTGGCCGTCAGGCTGCCCACGTTCACCTGGCTGGTGCCCGAGAACAGGATGCCGTTGCGGTTCAGGATGTAGACGGTGCCCGGCGCCTTGATCTGCCCGCGGATCTGGCTCGGCCGCGCCTGGGGATCGTTGACCCGGTTCAGCACCGACCAACTCGGCTGCTGCCGGAAATTCACCGTGGTGTTGCGGCCCACGTTGAAGGTTTCCCAGTTCAGGATCGCCTTGTCGGCCGTCTGCTGGATATCGACCGTGGTCTGCCCGCCCGCCGCGCTCTGCACGGGGTCCTTGGCGTTGATCCAGCCCGCGGTCAGCGAGTTCGTGTCGGCCTTCAGGCCGCCCTCGGCCAGCCCGTCCGGCACGCCGCCATCGCCCAGCGCCGCCGCCCGCGCCTGCGCCTGCGCCGCCTGCTGCGCGGCGATCGCGCGCGCGGCCAGGTTCAGGTTGTTGATCGAGGTCTGCAGCTTCTGCCGCGCCGCGCCCGATTGCTGCATGGCATTGAGCGAACTGGCCGGCATGCCGTTGGGCAGCTTGCCGGTGGCCGTCGCCGTGCCCTGCGCCGCGCCCTTGCTGCCGAACCACTGTGCGCTGAACGCCCCCGCATGCGCGCCGCCCGCGGCGCCCGTCGCCAACGTCAACGCGATGGCGCGCGCGATGGGCGCCATCCGGAAATTCCGCGCCTGCCCGCGCGCCTTAGGGTGATGGAGCCTGCCGCTTTGCGCGCGTGTGATCATGTGCCGTTCCCGCCCGAGTTGTTTGCGTCGTGCTAAGACGAACGGCTCGATCCAACCCCGCAAAAAAACACCGGGGCCCGGCGGCGGATGCGGGCGGGCCTAGTGTTCTGTCCCGTAAATTCGCCGTCACAAGATATGGTTAGGATAAGGCCTT
>NZ_BAABFO010000022.1:0-88753 GCF_039541095.1 Pigmentiphaga soli | reverse complement strand
GGCGGCGTTGCGGCCGGCCGGGCGTCGGCGCCGCCGGCCGCGCGCACCGCATCGGCGCCGGCCTGGCCCGTCACGTTGGTGACGATGGCATCGACCTCGGCCAGCCGCGACGGCGGTTCGCGCAGCGGGCCGGCGGGCAGCAGGCGGCCGTTGCCGACGCCGCGGCCGTCCTGGACCGCGATCTCGTCGTCGCGCGCCAGCGGCAGGTGCTGCAGGCCGTCGTCGGCCAGGATGACGTCGACTTCCGGGCAGGCGCCGCGCAGCGCGCGGGCCGCCAGCACGCGGCGCGGATGGACCGCCACCGGCACGCCGGCCTCGCGCGCGATCAGCGCCGGCTCGTCGCCGAACAGCGCCGGATCGAGCCGGCCGCGGCCGACCCGCGGCTGCGGCCCGACCTCGGCCCCGTAGCCGCGGCTGACGACGCCGGGCTGCCAGCCGCGGGCGCGCAGCCCGGCCGCCAGCGCCAGCAGCAGCGGCGTCTTGCCGGTGCCGCCCACGTAGATGTTGCCGATCACCACCACCGGCACGTCGAGCCGTTCGGCCCGGCGCCAGCCGTGCCGGTAGGCCGCACGCTTGAGGCGGACCGCCAGCGCGGCCAGCCACGACAACGGCGTCAGCGTGGCCGACAGCCAGCCGCCGTGCTGCCACTGGCGCTGCAGCAGCCGCTTCATGGGCGGGGCGCGGCCCGGGCCGGGGCAGCGTCCGGCGCCGATTGCACGGTGAAGCCCACGCGCGAAATGCCGGCCCGGCCCGCCGCCTCCAGCGCCAGCATGACGCTCTGGTGCGCGGCGGCGGCATCGGCGTCGATCACCAGTTCCTCGGTGCCGCCGGCCGCCTGCCGCAGCGCCTGCGCCAGCTGCGACGCATCGGCGTACGGCAGCACGCGCCCGCGCAGCGCGTAGCGGCCGTCGGCGGCAATCGTCAGCACCAGCGGCGCGCCGGCTTCTTCGGCCTGCGCCGCGCCGGCGCTCGGAAGCCTGATGGCAAGCCGGCCGAAGTGGGCGAAGGTGGTCGAGGCCGCCAGGAAGATCAGCATCACCAGCAGCACGTCGATCAGCGGGATCAGGTTGATGTCGGGCTCGTCGGCCCGCAGGCGGCGCCGGAAATTCATGCCTGCGCGGCCTCGCGCAAGGGCAGGGCGTCCAGCAGCCGGGCGGCGGCCTGCTCCAGTTCCAGCAGCAGGTCGTCGACCCGCGCCCGCAGCGCGCGGTAGAAGATCATCGCCGGGATGGCGATCAGGATGCCGAAGCCGGTGTTGTAAAGCGCCACCGAAATGCCGTGCGCCAGCCGGGCCGGGTCGTCGGCCGCGGGCGAATAGGCGCCGAAGATGTCGATCATGCCGATCACGGTGCCGAACAGCCCCATCAGCGGGGCGATGGCGGCGATGGTGCCGATCGCCCCCACGCGCCGTGACAGTTCGTGGGCGACGGCCTGGCCGGCCTGTTCCAGCGCCTCCCTGGCCAGCGCGCGCGGGCGGCCGCGCTGGCGCAGGCCGGCGGCCAGCAACCGCCCCAGCGGCGAGCTGCGCTCGAGCCGTTCCAGCGCCTCGGCGCCGGCGCGCCGCTGCTGCACCAGGGCCAGCACGTCGTCCAGCAGCCGCGGCGGCGCCACCCGGCTGCCGCGCAGCGCCAGCAGGCGTTCGACGATCAGCGCCACGGCGACGACGGAAGTGGCCAGCAGCGGCCAGATCGGCCAGCCGGCCGCGCGTACGATCTCGAACAAGGGGATTCTCCGGTGAAGGCGAGAATGTACGGGCGCGGGGCGGCGCGGGCAAGCACTCCGGGACCGTGTAAAAATTCAGCCATCGGATGTAGGAAGTATCCACAGGCCCCGGCGAAGTATCCACAGATTCTGTGGATAATTATGTGCGTAAGTCGGGCCAGCGCCAGAAAACATGCGGGTGGCGCTGGGCTGCCCGCCGGACGGTCAACCCTGGAATTCCTAAAAGGCCAATCAAATCATATGCTTATCGGAAAAAACGGGCGCCGATTACAGATGGATTACATGAAAGTGCGTGTTTGCGCGGTTGTGGACAGCTTCTTGCCCGGAAAACCTCATGAGTTCTAGGTTTACTAGTGCAGATGACGGATTGACGCGGGAAATAATGACAATCTCGCAGTTGAACCGCGCCGTGGCTGGCTTGCTGGAACGCAGCATTCCGCTGGTGTGGGTTCGCGGCGAGGTGTCCAACTTCACCGCCGCCGCCTCCGGCCACTGGTATTTCACGCTGAAGGACGGTTCCGCCGCGGCGCGCGGCGTGATGTTCCGCATGCGGGCGATGGTGGTTGGCTTCGTGCCGCGCGAGGGCGACCGGGTCGAGGTGCGCGCCCGGGTGTCGCTGTACGAGCCGCGCGGCGATTACCAGCTGCAAGTGGAAGCCATGCGGCGCGCCGGCCAGGGCGACCTGTTCGAGGCCTTCCTGCGGCTCAAGGAAAAGCTGTCGGCCGAAGGGCTGTTCGACGCCGGGCGCAAGCGCCGGCCGCTGGCGCTGCCGCGCGCGATCGGCGTGGTCACTTCGCTGCAGGCGGCAGCGCTGCGCGACGTGCTGACGGCGCTGGCGCGGCGCGCGCCGCACGTGCCGGTGGTGATCTATCCGGCGCCGGTGCAGGGCGAGGACGCCGCGCGCCGGCTGGCGCAGGCGATCGAACTGGCCAACCGCCGGGCGGAGGTCGACACCCTGCTGCTGGTGCGTGGCGGCGGCAGCATCGAAGACTTGTGGAGCTTCAACCACGAAGGGCTGGCGCGCGCCATCGCCGCCAGCGTCATCCCGGTCATCAGCGGCGTGGGCCACGAAACGGATTTCACCATCGCCGACTTCGCCGCCGACCTGCGCGCGCCCACGCCCACGGCCGCGGCCGAGCTGGCCTGCCTGCCGCTGGCCGAATGGCACGAACGGCTGGCGCGGGCGGCGCAGGGCATCCAGCGCGCGCAGCAGCGGCGCCTGGAGCGGGCCGCGCAGCGGGTGGACCGGGCCGGCGCGCTGCTGGTGTCGCCGCGCCAGCGCCTGGCGCGCCAGCGCGACCGCCTGCAAGGCCTGGCGCGCGATCTGGCCTCGGCCTGGCGGGTGGAGCTGGCGGCGCGCGCCGGCACGCTTTCGCTGGCGCGCCAGAAGCTGGCGGCGCAGGCGCCCGATCCGGCCGGCGGGCTGCAGGCCGTGGCCGGCCTGGCGCGCCGGCTGCAGCAGGCGCAGGGGTACCGGCTGGCGCGCTGCGATGCCCGGGTGGCGGCGGCCGCCGGCCGGCTGCGCGCGCTGGGCCCGCAGCAGACGCTGGCGCGCGGCTATGCCATCGCGCAGGATGAACAGGGCCGCATCGTGCGCGAGGCGGCCGCGTTGCAGCCGGGGCAGCGCCTGACGCTCACCCTGGCCGCCGGCGGCGCGCGGGTCGCGGTGGACGAAGTGACCCGGGACGAAGGCGGGCCCGCCTAGCGCCCGACCGCGCACGTATACAAACGGTCATAAGATCATATCCTTGCGAGGCATGCGGGCATCGACACGGCAATCCCCACTTGCCTATAAAATGGCTCGTTGATCCCTCGAGAACTCGAAGCAACCGAACTGGAAGCAATTCAAAGGAGCAAAGAATGGCCCATACCCTTCCGCCGTTGCCCTACCCGCAAGACGCCCTGGCGCCCAACATTTCGAAGGAAACGCTGGAGTACCACTACGGCAAGCACCACCAGACCTACGTCACCAACCTGAACAATCTCATCGCCGGCACCGAGTTCGAGAACGCCCCGCTCGAAGAGATCGTCAAGAAGTCCTCCGGCGGCATCTACAACAACGCCGCGCAGCACTGGAACCACTCCTTCTACTGGAACTGCCTGACCCCGAAGGGCGGACAGCCGGCCGGCAAGCTGGCCGACGCCATCAACGCCAAGTGGGGCAGCTTCGACGCCTTCAAGGACGCCTTCAACAAGCTGGCCGCCGCCAACTTCGGTTCGGGCTGGACCTGGCTGGTCAAGAAGGCCGACGGCTCGATCGACATCGTCAACATGGGCGCCGCCGGCAACCCCATCACCAACGGCGAAACCCCGCTGCTGACCTGTGACGTGTGGGAACACGCCTACTACATCGACTACCGCAACGCCCGTCCGAAGTACCTGGAAAACTTCTGGAACGTGGTGAACTGGGATTTCGTCGCCAAGAACCTGGGCTGACGAACCGCCGGGCCGGTCAGCCGGCCCGCAGGCGGCCGATCAGCTCGATCAACTGGTCGAACACGATCGGCTTGCCCAGGTGGGCATCGAAGCCCGCCTCGCGCGCCTTGGCGACATCGGTTTCACGGCCGTAGCCGCTCAGCGCGATGGCGATCGGCTGCCGCGCCAGCGCCATCCGCCGCACCCGGCCGATCAATTCGAAGCCGTCCATTTCCGGCATGCCGAGGTCCGACAGCAATACGTCGACCCGGCCGTCCGCCAGCGCCCGCAGCGCTTCTTCGCCACGCGTCGCGATCAACACCCGGCAGCCCTCGGCGCTGAACAATTCGCTGAAGGCTTCGCAGGTCTGGGGATCGTCATCCACCAGCAGGACCGCCAGCCCGGCCACCGTCGGCCAGGCTGCCGGCGCATGGGCGCTGATCTCGCCCACCGCCTCGCGGCGCAGCGGCAGCGAAACCTCGAAGCTCGAACCCTGGCCCAGGCCCGCCGAGTTCGCGCTCACCTGGCCGCCGTGCAGCGCGACGATCTGCCTGACCAGCGACAGGCCGATTCCCAGGCCTCCCTTGTGGGGCAGGTTGCGCGGCGCCTGGCGGAACATGTCGAACACATAGGGCAGAAAGTCGGGCGCGATGCCGGCGCCGCTGTCGGTCACGTCCAGCGTCGCCATCGGGCCGTCGACGCGCAGCGTGACGTCCACCCGGCCGCCGGCCGGCGTGAATTTCAGCGCGTTGCTGAGCAGGTTCCACACGATCTGCTCGATCCGCACCGGATCGGCGTCGATCATGACGGGCGTCTCGGGCAGGGTGACCGTCAGTTCGATGCCGTCGTTGCGGGCCTGCTCCGACAGGGCCGCGCAGATGCGGTCGACGATGACCTTCCAGTCCATCGGCGAGCGCACCACCGCCAGCTTGCCGGTGCGGATGCGCGACAGGTCGAGCAGGTCGTCGATGATCTGCGCCTGCCCGAGCACCGTCCGGCGGATGGTGTCGGCCGCGCGGGCGATGGCCGGGAAGCGGGCCGATTCGGGCGAGCGCACCAGCAGTTCGGCATTGGCGTAGATGAGATTCAGCGGATGCTTGAGCTCGTGCGAGACGACGGCCAGGAATTCTTCCTTGGCCTGCGACATGCGATGGGCCTCGTCCGTGTGGTCCGATTCCGGCAGCCCGGCCGCCCTTGCCGCATGCATGGCGCTCGAACTCAGGTCGCGAGCGATCTTCGCGTAGCCGGCCACGCCGTGCCGGTCCAGGCGGATCAGCACCCCGCTGCACTGGAATATGCCGCCGTCCTTGCGGGCCATCCAGCGTTCTTCCTCGCAGCGGCCCTCGGCGCGCGCCGTGCGCAGTTCTTCCTGGAACACGCCGTTGCGGCGGTCGCGCTCGGTGAACAGGATCTCGCCGGCCTGCCCCACCGCTTCCTGTTCGGTGAAGCCGAAGATGCGCTCGGCGCCGGTATTCCAGCTGTCGATGCGGCCCTCGTCGTCGAGCGTGATGATGGCGTAGTCGTGCGTGCTTTCGGCCACCAGCCGCAGCCGACGCTCGCCTTCGCGCAGGCGGTCCTCGGCCTCGCGCCGGGCCGTCACGTCGATGAAGGTCAGCACCGCGCCGTCGATGCGGTCTTCGGTGGTCCGGTAGGGCAGCAGGCGCGCCAGGAACCACCTGCCGTCGGTGCTGCGCACTTCGCGCTCGATCAGCCGCAGCGAATCGAAGGCCTCGGCCGCGTCCACCGCGAGGTCGTCGTACTCCAGCCGGTGGGTGATGTCCAGCAGCGAGCGGCCGACATCGCTGGCGATGATGCTGAATACCTCGGCCGCGCGCGGCGTGAAGCGCTTGATGCGCATGCTGCGGTCGACGAAGATGGTGCCGATGTCGTTGGCCGTGATGAGGTTCTGCAGGTCGTCATTGATCTTGCCGGTTTCCTCCACCTTGGCCTTGAGTTCGGCGTTGACGGTGGTCAGTTCTTCGTTGATCGACTGCAATTCTTCCTTGCTGGTCTCCAGCTCCTCGGTGGCCGACCGCAGTTCTTCGTTGATCGCCTGCAGTTCTTCGTTGGAAGCCTTCAGCTCTTCGGTGGAGGCCTCCGACTGCTCGATCGTGGCCTGCAGCTGTTCCTTGACGCGCGACAGCTCCTGCTCGAGCTGCGTCACGACCGCGTCTTTCTTGTCGCCCTCGGGCGTGGCCAGGTCCAGGCTCATGGTGTCTTCGACCTCGTCGAACAGCACCAGCAAGAAGTCTGCCCCCGATTCCGGATCGTGCACCGGGCGGGTAGTCATGTTGACGTAGAACGGACGGCCGTCGCGCATCAGGCGCACGCGCCGGGCCTCGACGCTGCGGTTGAACTGCAGCGCCTGGTAGATGGCGGTGCGCAGCTCCAGCCGCAGCTCGGGCCGGATGACCGAAATGATATTGTGCGACGGTTCGCCGCCGGCGTACTGCAGGAAGCGGCCGGCGCGGTCGGACAGGTGCACGATTTCCGACTCGCGGTTGACCAGCACGCTGGGCGGCGCATATTGCTCGAGCAGGCGCTGGTGCAGTTCGCCGAACGAGAACTTGCGCTTGCCGGGCGGCTGCACCGTCGTGACGATGGGGCGCCGGCCGTTGTAGGACAGCGGCGAGGCCGGCAGCGGCAGCTCGGTGCGGATCGCGACGTTGGCGCGGTAGATGCGGTTTTTCTTGTCCACCGCGGTGAACAGCCCGCCCACCGAATCGGCCGATTCCGAACTGCCCAGGAACAGGTAGCCGCCCGGGTGCAGCGCGAAGTGGAACATCCGCAGGATTTCGGTCTGGGCGTCGCGGTCGAGGTAGATCAGCAGGTTGCGGCAGCACACCAGGTCCAGACGCGAGAAGGGCGGATCGCTGAGCACATTGTGCAAGGCGAACAGCACTTTTTCGCGCAGCTCCTTCTTTACCCGGAACTGGCTCTGTTCCTTCTGGAAGAATTGCCGCAGGCGGATGGGCGAAACGTCGGCGGCGATGGAATCGGGAAACAGCGCGGTGCGGGCCGCGCCGATCGCGTATTCGTCGATATCGGTGGCGAATACCTGGAACGACGCGTGGTCGGCCGATTGCGAGGCTGCCTCTTCCAGCATCATGGCCACCGAATACGCCTCTTCGCCGGTGGCGCAGCCGGCCACCCAGGCCCTGACCACCGACGTTTCTTCGCGCGAGCGGAACAACGAGGGCAGGACATCCTTCTCGAGCGCGTCGAACGCTTCCTTGTCGCGAAAGAAATTGGTCACGCTGATCAGCATATCCTGCAGCAGCGCCGGCGTTTCGTCCGGGTGCACCTGCAGGAAGTCGCGATAGGCCTGCAGCGTCTGCAGTCCGTTGACCTGCAGGCGCCGCTCGATCCGGCGCAGCACGGTGGCGCGCTTGTAGTGCCGGAAATCGTGGCCGGTGCGGGTGCGCAGCATGATCATGATTTCGCGCAGCGTCTTTTCCGCGTTGCGCGCCTCGTCGTCGGCCGGGTCCGGCAGCTCGGCGGTGTCCGGCAGGGGCAGCCGGATGCCGCGCGCGTTCTCGCGCAGTTCCACCAGTTTCTGCGCCAGTTCCGCGGCCGGCAATACGATGTCGACCTTGCCGGTGGCGATGGCGCTGCGCGGCATGCTGTCCTGGATGGCGTCGGCCGGCGCCTGGGCCAGCGTGATGCCGCCCAGTTCCTTCACCCGGGTCAGCCCCACCGATCCGTCGGAGCCGGCGCCGGACAGGATGATGCTGATGGCGCGTTCGCGATGGGCTTCTTCCAGGGTGCGGAAGAACAGGTCGATGGCCGTGTGGCGGCCGGGGGGCCGGTTGCCCGGCGTGACGCGCAGCATGCCGTCGGACATGGTCAGCTCGAACGACGGCGCGATCACGTAGACGCGGTTTTTCTCGATCGGGATCGGATGCGTTACCTGGATCACCGGCATCGCGGTCGCGGCTTGCAGGATCTGGTCCAGCGAACTGGGATGATCCGGGGCAAGATGCAGCACGATGACGAAGGCGATGCCGTTGTCGGCCGGGAGGTTCTCGAAAAAGTGCAGCAAGGCTTCGATGCCGCCCGCCGAGGCGCCGATTCCGACCACCGGGAAGTGAAGCTGGCTCGGAAGTACGGAAGGAGACGCCTCCCGGCGCGCGCTATCGGATTCGTTCACTGTCGTTTCGCCCCCCCGGGGCGTGAATATGCAGTCATTCGGAGGCGGCCTCGTGGTCTCGTCCGCGAAGGATGCCCTGTATCTGCGCCGCCGCGTCGCCCGCTTCGCGGGCGGCGCGTTCATAGCTGGCGGCTGCCGCCGCGTCGCCGCCGCCACCATAGTGCAATGCCAGCTTCCTGAACAATGCCTGCTTTTCATGCAGGGCGCGTATGGCAGACCACATCGTGTCTTCCACGTGCCGCGACAGCCCCTGGGCCAGGCTGGCTGCCGAGAAGGCATGGCCGGTATGGCAGCGGTAGCGCAGCGGCTGGCGGTCCGAGAGCTGCCACAATGTGCCATGGCATTCGGGACAGGTGAATGCCGAGATCCGGCCGATGCGGTCCATGTCTTCGAGCGGCCTGTCGCCGGATGCGGTCATCGTGTTCTCGAGCATTATATGGTCCGGTATCCGGATGGGGGCCGTTCCGGCAGGGGTTCCGGCCAGTCGTCCCAGCATGGCGCCGAGCTCGCCCAGCGGCAGCACGAAATCGACGTCGACGCTGCGCAGCGCGTTTTCCGGCATGCTGGGCGCCATTGCCTCCCGCGGATCCTGCACCAGCGCGAGTCCGCCGCACACCTTGACGGCGGCCAGCCCGACCACGCCATCCTCCAGGCGCCCGGTCAGGATGGCGCCGATCACCCGCGGCCCGGCGGCCACCGCGGCCGACCGGAACAGGGCGTCGATCGATGGCCGGGCAAAGTTTTCCTTGGGGCCGTCCGATAGCGTCAGCCTGTCGTCGTCCACCATCAGGTGGCGGTCCGGCGGCGCCACGTAGATATGGCCCGTCCGGTACCGTTCACCGTGGCTGGCATGGGTGGCCGGCAGCGGTCCGGCCTGGTTCAGCAGCGCCGGCAGCATGCTCGGATGGGCGCCGATGTGCTGGACGGCGAGCACGGCGGCCGGCAAGCCGGCCGGCAAGGCGGACACGACGGTCTGCAGCGCGTGCACGCCGCCAGCCGAGGCACCGAGGACGATCAGGTCGCGGGAAGACATGGGGCCACCTGGGACAAGGGCGCATGAACGGTCGCCGGATTTCGCAAAAAGGGTGCCTGCCTCGTGTAATGAAATGTAATTTACCGATGGGACGCTTCACGCCGGCGCGCCGGGTGCGCCTTAATACGCCTGGATCGGATAATGCGCAGGGCACAGGGGGATGGGCATGGCCAATGCGGGAAGGGCGGCGCGCTGGGTCGCCGCGGGTATCGTCGCGCTGGCGGCGGCGGGCGGATGGTGGTGGCAGCAGCGCGATGCCGGGCCGGCGACGACGCCGGTGGCGCAGGTGGCCGCCAGCGACGAACCGTTCGCGGTGCTCGATTGCAAGAATCGCCTGTTCGAAGAGTCGTCCGCGCTGGCCCTGACCTTCTCGCAGCCGATCCGGCGCGGCCAGTCGCTGGACCGCCTGGTGCGCGTGATCGACCTCGGTCCGGCGGCAGCGGCCGAAGGCGACCGCGGCAATGAGCCTGCGCCCGCCGCCGGCTTGCAGCCGTCGGCCGAAACGCCCGCCGGACAGCCCCTGAAAGGCAACTGGGTAGTGGGCGACAACCCGCGGGTCATCGATTTCCCGTTCGTGCAGCCGCAGCGCCGGTATGCCGTCATCGTCGATCCCGGCCTGCAGGCAGCGGGCGCCGCCACCCTGGGCGCCGCCGTGCGCTGCGACGTCGCCACCGAGGCCATGCCGCCGTCGTTCTATTTCGCCAGCCGCGGCGTGGTGCTGCCGGCCGGCCAGAACGGCGGCCTGCCGGTGGTCACCGTCAACGCGCCCGAAGTCGACGTGCAATTCCTGCGTATCGACGCCGCCCACATGCCGGATTTCTTCGGCAAGGTGCTGGGCGTGCGGCGGCCGGCGGAGAAGGCCGACACCGACGAAGGCGAAGACAGCGGCGACGAGTGGCGCTACGCCGGCAACCGCAGCCTGAAAGGCAGCGTCGACGCCTGGGACCTGGACCGGCTCAAGGACGTGGCGCGCAGCGTCTACCAGGGCCGTTTCCTGACCGACGACCGGCGCGACCGGCGCCACGTGACCTTCCTGCCGGTCGAGAACATCGACGAACTGAAAGCGCCCGGCATCTATATCGCCGTGATGAGCCAGCCGGGCCGCTTCCGCAGCGATTACCAGGTCACCTATTTCTACGTAAGCGAGATCGGCCTGCACATGCACCGCTATGCCGGCCGCATCGACGCGTTCGCCACCTCGCTCAAGAGCGGCCGCGCGCTGGACGACGTGCAGTTCGAACTGCTGGACGATCGCGCGCGTTCGATGGCCAAGGCCGATGCCGACGCCCAGGGCCACGGCACCTTCGCCGGCGATTTCGCCGCCGCCCGCCTGCTGCTGGCGCGCCGCGCCGGCGAGCTCTCGGTGGTCGCGCTGCAGGAGCCCGCGCTGGACCTGTCGGAGTTCGACGTGGGCGGCTATCCGTCGCGCAACGTCGCGCTGTTCCCGTACGCCGGCCGCGATCTCTACCGGCCGGGCGAGCGGTTCGAACTGTCGGTGCTGGCGCGCGATGCCGACGGGCGGCCGATGCCCGCCGCGCCGCTGACCGCCACGCTCAAGCGCCCCGACGGGCGGACGGTGCGCACCGAGTCCTGGCAGCCCGAGGCCGGCCTGCCAGGCTATTTCCGCCGGCCGGTGGCCTTGCCGGCCGACGCGCAGACGGGCAGCTGGCTGCTCGAACTGCGCGTGGACCCGGCGGCGCGGCGGGCCGACGCCGCGTGGAAATTCCAGGTGGAGGAATTCCTGCCCGAGCGGATGAAGCTCGACCTGCAATCGGGCCAGGCCACGCTCGAGCCCGGCCAGCCGCTGCGCGTCGACGTCCAGGGCGGCTACCTGTTCGGCGCGCCGGCCGCCGGCAACCGCCTGCTGGCCACGGTGGACGTGTCGCGCGATGCCCAGGCGCTGCCCACGCAGTGGCCGGGCTTCCTGTTCGGCGATTTCGCCGACGACGATCGCCGCCATCGCGCCGACCTGGACGAAACCACGCTCGACGAGCACGGCGCCGCCACGGTGTCGGTACCGGTCGAGGCCGACGGCGCGGCATCGCCGATGAAGGTGCGCGCCGCGTTCAGCCTGCTCGAAACGGGCGGCCGCCCGGTGGTGCGCTCGATCGAACGCATCTTGTGGCCGGCGCCCGCCATGATCGGCGTGCGGCCGCTGTTCGATCGCGGCGTCGCGGCCGAAGGCCAGCTGGCCGGCTTCGAGGCGGTGCGGGTCGACGCCGAAGGCAGGCCGGTGCCGCTGGCCGCCGCCACGGTGCGGCTGTACCGCGAAGAGCGCCAGTACTACTGGCGTTTCGACGACCAGCGCGGCTGGAACAGCGGCTTTACCGAAACCGAGGAGCTGGTCGACGCCCGCACGCTGGCCATCGATGGCCGCACGCGCTTCGAGCTGCCCGTCAAATGGGGCCGCTATCGCCTGGAGATCGGCGATCCCGGACACGGGCCGACGGCGCGCTACCGTTTCTACGCCGGCTGGGGCGCGCAGGATGCCGAGGACATGGGCAACCGGCCCGACCGCGTGCAGCTCAAGCTCGGCCATGCGCCGGTGCGCGAGGGCGAGACGGTGCGCGTCGACATCGCGCCGCCGCACGACGGCGAGGCGCTGGTCGCGGTCGAAGGCGGCGAGCTGCTGTGGAGCAAGCGCGTGGCCGTCAAGGCGTCCGGCACCCGCGTGGAGATCCCGATCGGCAAGGACTGGCATCGCCACGACCTGTACGTGTCGGTGGCGGTGTTCCGGCCGGGCAGCGCCGGCGATCACGTGACGCCCTCGCGCGCGCTCGGCCTGGCGCACCTGCCGCTGGCGCGCGACGACCGCAAGCTGATGGTGGCGATCGAGGCGCCGCCCAGAGTGCTGCCGGAGCGGCGCACCGAAGTGAAGCTGCGCGTGAGCGGCGCCCAGGCGGCCGGCCAGGCCTATGTGACGCTGTCGGCGGTGGACGCGGGCATCCTGAACATCACCGGCTATCCCGCGCCCGACCCTTTCGATTTCTTCTTCGGCAAGCATCGCTACGCGCCCGAACTGCTCGACATGTACGGCAAGCTGATCGAAAAGATGGACGGCACCCCCGGCCGGCTCAAATGGGGCGGCGACGCCGCCCCGCGCGAAACCCGCAGCCTGCCCACCAAGGTGCGCCTGGTCGACCTGTTCAGCGGGCCGGTGCGGCTCGATGCGCAAGGCCAGGCCGTCGTCCCGCTCGACCTGCCCGATTTCAACGGTTCGCTGCGGCTGATGGCCGTGGCCGCCGACGCCGACCGCTTCGGCAGCGCCCAGGCCGACATGGTGGTGGCCGCGCCGGTGGTGGCCGAGCTGGCCACGCCGCGCTTCATCAGCCCGGGCGACCGCGCGGCGCTGGCGCTGGACCTGACCAACCTCTCGGGCGCGCCGCAGACGCTGTCGGTGCGGCTGGACGGCGACGATCCGCTGCGCGTGGCCGACGGCGCGCGCAGCGTCCGGCTGCAGGACAGGCAGCGTACGACGCTGCGCTTCTTCGCCGAGGCCACCGGCGCCTACGGGCTGGGGCGCCTGCGGCTGAAGGTCGATGGCGACGGCGCGCAGGCGCCGCACATCGCGCGCGAATCGTGGCTGCAGGTGGAGCCCGCCGTGCCCGCCGCGCGCGAGATCCGCCGCCTGCGGCTGGCGCCCGGCGAATCCACGCGCATCGGCGCGGACTGGGCCGCGGGCTTGCATCCCGGTTCGGCCACCGTCGGCATCACGCTGTCGAACCGGCCGCCCTTCAACGCCGCGCGGCTGGTGCAGGGGCTGCTCGACTATCCCTACGGCTGCACCGAGCAGACCGCCAGCGCCGCCTATCCCGACGTGCTGATCGACGAGGCCCAGGCGCGCGCCTTGGACCTGACCCCGCGTCCGCTCGACCAGCGCCGGCAGCGGGTCGATGCCGCGATCGCGCGCCTGGCCGGCATGCAGAAGGCGGCCGGCGGCTTTTCGCTGTGGGGCGAAGGCGCGCAGGAAATCTGGCTTACCGCCTACGTGGCCGGTTTCCTGCAGGACGCGCGGACGGCCGGCTTTGCCGTGCCGGACATCATGGCGCGCCGCGCGCAGGACTGGCTGCTGGCGCAGCTGCAGCAGGGCGTGGGCCGCTTGCCTGCCTTGCCGCCGGCCTTGCGCGATGCGCCTGCCGCGGCGCCGCAGACGCCGCTGCGCGATGCCGACCGGGAATTGCTGCGCAACGGCCACCGCCGTTTTGCCGAGCTGGCGCACGCCGCCTACGTGCTGGCGCGCGAGCAGAAGGCGCCGTTGTCGACGCTGCGCGTGCTCTACGACAACTTCCGGGACCGTGCGCGCTCGCCGCTGCCGCTGGTGCACCTGTCGCTGGCGCTGCGCATGATGGGCGACCAGGCGCGCGCGCAGGGCGCGCTGGACGATGCGATGCGGCGCGGCTACGGCATCGGCGACGGCGCCGGCGGATGGCCGGGGGAATGGCTGGGCGACTACGGTTCGGCGCTGCGCGACCTGGCTTTGAGCTATGCGCTGCTGGCCGCCAACGGCGTCGATCATCCGCAGCGCGAAGCCTTGCTCAACGACGTGGCCGGCCGCCTGGGCGGCCGCCGCTACCTGTCGACCCAGGAGCAGATGGCGCTGCTGCTGGCGGCGCGCGCCGCCGGCGGCGGAACCGGGGCGGACTGGTCGGCCGCCGTGCGCACCGGCGGCGGCGAACGGGCCATGCAAGGGCGCGACAGCGAATCGTTCGCGCTGGCCGGCAGCGATGCGGCGCAGGGCGCCGAAGTGCTCAACCGCGGCAGCGAGCCCTTGTTCGTGGAGCTGGACCTGCAGGGCTATCCGCTGCGGCCGCCGGCGCCCTCGGCCAACGGCATCGCCGTGCGCCGCGACTGGTACGAGGCCGACGGCCGGCCGTGGAACGGGCGTCCGCTGGCCACCGGCGACACGATGGTGGTCAGGCTGCAGGCCAGCGCCGACCATCGCATCGAAGACGCCTTGGTCGTCGATCGCGTGCCGGCCGGTTTCGAGGTCGAGAACATGAATCTCAGCCAGGGCCTGTCGATGGAGGACTGGAAGGTCGGCAACGTGAGCGTAGCCGACGCGCTGAGCGATCCGCGCATCAAGCACCACGAATTCCGCGACGACCGTTACGCCGCCGCCGTGCGCATCGACGGCACGGTAACGGTGTTCTACCGCGTGCGGGTGGTGACGCCGGGGCGCTTCGTGGTGCCCGCGCCGGAAGTCGAAGACATGTACCGGCCGGAGATCCGCGCGGTGGGCGAGGCCGGGGCCGGCCTGACCATAGAATGAGCCCCACCCCTACGCGCTTCGCGCGCCCGAGGGAAAGGCCCACCCCTACGCGCTTCGCGCGCCCCTCAAGGGGCGATGCGGGCGGACCGGCGGAGCCGGATCCGCCGCATCCCTGGAGGGGCTGGGGCGCGGGCATGGGTGTCGGAGGCGCGTGGCGTCATGAGGGGTGACATGGGTGTCGGCGGGGTTCTGCGGTGGACGGTGGCGGTGGCGGCGGTGGCGGCGGGCGCGCTCGTGGCGGTGGCGCTCGACCGTTGCTTTCCGCTTCCGGCCGCGGCGCGGGCGCCCGCCGACGGCGGCGTGCTGGTGACCGCGGCCGACGGCTCGCCGCTGCGCGCCTATCCCGGCGCCGACGGCGTCTGGCGCTATCCGGTCTCGCCCGAGGAGGTGTCGCCGCTGTATTTGCAGGCCTTGCTCACCTTCGAAGACCGCTGGTTCGCCTGGCATCCGGGCGTCAACCCGGCGGCGCTGGCGCGCGCCGCATGGCAATGGCTGACCGCCGGCCGCATCGTGTCCGGCGGCTCCACGCTGACGATGCAGGTCGCCCGCATGGTGGACCCCGCGCTGCGCGCCGAGCCGCGCTCGGTGCCCGCCAAGCTGCGCCAGATCCTGCGCGCGCTGCAACTGGAATGGCATCTTTCCAAGCGCCAGATCCTGACGCTGTACCTGAACCACGCGCCGATGGGCGGCATCGTGGAGGGCGTCGAAATGGCCAGCCGCAGCTACCTGGGCAAGCCCGCCTCGCAACTGAGCCACGCCGAGGCGGCGCTGCTGACCGCGCTGCCGCAGGCACCGTCGCGGCTGCGGCCCGACCGCCAACCGGCGGCCGCGGCGCGGGCGCGCGACAAGGTCTTGCAGCGCATGGCCGAACGCGGCGTATGGCCGGCCGCCGCGGTGCAGGACGCCCGCACCGAAAGCATCGTGGTGCAGGTGCTCAAGCCGCACTGGCTCGCGCCGCTGGCCGCCGAGCGGCTGCGGCAGCGGGCGGCTGCGCGGGATGGGGCGAGACACGATGAAGCTGCGCAGGGCGGGGCGGTGCAGGGTGGGGTGGCGCAGGCGGGCGCTGCGCAGGCCGGCCCGGCAGAGGCGACGGCCGGAACGGCTGCCGCCGCGGCGCATGCGAACGCCGCAGGCGGGCCGTCCGCCTTGCCGGTCGTACGCTCCACGATCGACCCCGAATTGCAGAGCGTGGTCGAGAACATGCTGATGGACCGCATCGGCACGCTGCCGCCGCACGTATCGATGGCGGTGCTGGTGATGGACAACGACAGCCTCGAAGCCCGTGCCTATGCAGGCTCGGCCGATTTCTTCGACGCCCGCCGCGCCTCGCAGGTCGACATGATCCAGGCCGTGCGCTCACCCGGCTCCACCCTCAAGCCTTTCCTGTACGCGATGGCCCTCGACGCCGGCCTGGTCCATTCCGAAAGCCTGCTGGCGGACGCGCCGCAATCGTTCGGCGGCTACCGGCCCGGCAACTTCCAGGCCGCCTTTTCCGGCCCGGTCAGCGTGGCCGAGGCCTTGCGGCGTTCGCTCAACGTGCCGGCGGTCGACCTGCTGGACCGCATCGGCCCGGTCGCGTTCGCCGCGCAATTGCGGGCCGGCGGGGTCCGCCTGCGCACCGGCGGCGCCCCGCCCAACCTCAGCCTGATCCTGGGCGGCGCCGGCACCACGCTGGAAGAGCTGGTCGGCGCCTACCGCGCCCTGGCGCGCGGCGGCATGGCCGGCCGGCTGCGGCTCACGCCGTCCGACCCGCGCATCGAATCGCGCCTGATGAGCCCCGGCGCCGCCTTCATCATCCGCGACATCCTGGAAACCGGCGGCGACCCCGGCCGGTCCTTCGATGCCAGCCGCCGCGGCCTGGCCTGGAAGACCGGCACCAGCTTCGGCTTCCGCGACGCCTGGGCGATCGGCGTGACCGGCACCTGGACCCTCGGCGTCTGGGTCGGCCGGCCCGACGGCACGCCCAACCCCGGCTTCTTCGGCGCCAATGTCGCCGCGCCCTTGCTGCAAGACCTGGCCGCGGCCCTGCCCGCGCCGGCGCCCGCGCCCCGCGTGCCGCCGCCGTCGGTGCGCCCGCTGGCGATCTGCTGGCCGCTGGGACTGCGCGCCGCCGTCACACCGTCCGGCCTGTGCCTGCAACAGCGCCTGGCCTGGGTGCTGGACGACGCGGCGCCCCCCACCTTGCCCGACCGCGACGTGCCCGGCGGACAGACCGAAACCGTATGGATCGATCCGGCGTCGGGCCGGCGCACGGCGCCCGGCTGTCCCGTGCCCGGCCGGGCCACGCAAACGGCGCGCTGGCCCCTCGTCCTGCAGCCCTGGGTGGAAGCCGGACTGCTGCGCGGCGCGCAGTTGCCGCCCTGGCATCCCGCATGCGCGCCGGCCCTGCGCAACGGCCCCGCGGCGGTGCGGCTCGAAGGCCTGGAAACCGGCGCCGTCCTGCGTCCCGTCCCGGGCCGCGCCCGGATCGACGTCCAGCTGAGAGCCCTCGGCGCGGAAGGCGCGCTCTGGTGGATGCTGGACGGCCGCCCCGTGCGCAGGGCGCAGGCCGGCCGCGCCATCGACGTGTCGTTCACCGAAAACGGCCTGCACACCGTGACCGCGATGGACGAGGCGGGCCGCTACGACAGCGTGCGCGTCACCGTGCGCGGCTTGCGGTAGCGAGTCCGCTCCTACGCGCTTCGCGCGCCCTCGAGGGGCGACGCTGGCGGACCGGCGGAGCTGGATCCGCTGCGTCCTGGAGGCGGACACTTTCTTCTGCTTGCTGCGGGGCGGGAATCGATGTCTAATGTTTAATATTCGAACAATAGTTCGCCTATAGAACTTTTCTCAACCCAGCACGCCGCGCCGCCCGGCCGGTTCCGTGCGGAGACATCCATGATCGACAAAATCGTCGCTTCGGTGGCCGAGGCGCTGGCCGGCATCAAGGACGGCTCGACCGTCCTGATCGGCGGCTTCGGCACCGCCGGCCTGCCCAATGCGTTGATCGACGGCCTGATCGAGCAGGGCGCGCGCGACCTGACGGTGGTCAACAACAATGCCGGCAACGGCTACACCGGCCTGGCCGCGCTGCTGCAGGCGGGGCGCGTGCGCAAGGTGATCTGCTCGTTCCCGCGCCAGACCGACTCCTATGTGTTCGACGGCCTGTTCCGCGCCGGCAAGATCGAACTGGAACTGGTGCCCCAGGGCAACCTGGCCGAGCGCATCCGCGCCGCCGGCGCCGGCATCGGCGCCTTCTACACGCCCACCGGGTACGGCACGCAGCTGGCCGAAGGCAAGGAAACGCGCCATATCGACGGCCGCGACTACGTGCTGGAGTACCCCATCCGCGGCGACGTCGCGCTGATCAGCGCCTACCGCGGCGACCGCTGGGGCAACCTCACCTACCGCAAGACGGCGCGCAATTTCGGCCCGGTCATGGCCACCGCGGCCAAGCTGACCGTGGCCCAGGTGCACGAGACGGTCGAACTCGGCGCCCTGGACCCCGAGCATGTCGTCACGCCCGGCATCTTCGTGCATCGGGTGGTACAAGTACCCGCCCAGTCCTCCACCGCCCGTGCCGCCTGAGGTATACGACGCCATGAACAAACTGAACCGCGACCAGATGGCCGCCCGCGTGGCCCGCGACATTCCCGAGGGCGCCTACGTGAACCTGGGCATCGGCCTGCCCACGCTGGTGGCCAACCACCTGCCGGCCGGCCGCGAGGTGCTGCTGCACACCGAGAACGGCCTGCTCGGCATGGGCCCGGCCCCGGCCAAGGGCCAGGAAGACTGGGACCTGATCAACGCCGGCAAGCAGCCCGTGACCGCGCTGCCCGGCGCCGCGTATTTCCATCATGCCGACTCGTTCGCGATGATGCGCGGCGGCCACCTGGACATCTGCGTGCTGGGCGCCTTCCAGGTGTCGGTGCAGGGCGACCTGGCCAACTGGCACACCGGCGCGCCCGACGCCATCCCGGCCGTGGGCGGCGCGATGGATCTGGCCATCGGCGCCAAGCAGGTGTTCGTGATGATGGAATTGCTGGCCAAGGACGGCAGCAGCAAGCTGGTGCGGCGCTGCAGCTACCCGCTGACCGGCGTCGGCTGCGTCAGCCGCGTCTACACCGACCTGGCCGTGTTCGACATCGGACCCGACGGCGTGACCGCGACCGATATCGTCGACGGCCTGCCGTTCGACGAATTGCAACGCCTCGCCGGCGTCCCGCTGATGCGCGGCTGAACCAGTACCTTTCAACGGAAACCGGACCATGAGCACCCAGGCTTTCATCTGCGACGCCCTGCGCACGCCCTTCGGCCGCTACGGCGGCGCGCTATCGCCGGTACGCACCGACGATCTCGCCGCCATCCCGATCAAGGCGCTGATCGCGCGCCATCCCCAGCTGGACTGGGCCGCCGTGCAGGACGTGATCCTGGGCTGCGCCAACCAGGCCGGCGAAGACAACCGCAACGTGGCCCGCATGGCCTCTCTGCTGGCCGGCCTGCCGGTCGAGGTGCCGGGCGCCACGCTCAACCGCCTGTGCGGCTCCGGGCTCGACGCGGTGGGCAGCGCAGCCCGCGCGATCCGGGCGGGCGAGGCCGGGCTGATGATCGCCGGCGGCGTCGAAAGCATGAGCCGCGCGCCGTTCGTGATGGGCAAGGCCGAATCGGCGTTTTCGCGCGCGGCCGAGATCCACGACACCACCATCGGCTGGCGCTTCGTCAACAAGCTGATGAAGCAGGCCTACGGGGTCGATTCCATGCCCGAGACGGCCGAGAACGTGGCCGTCGACTTCGGCATCGAGCGCGAGGCGCAGGACCGCATGGCGCTGGCCAGCCAGCAGAAGACCGCGGCGGCGCAGAAGGCCGGCTTCTTCGATGCCGAGATCACGCCGGTGACGATTCCGCAGCGCAAGGGCGACCCCCTGGTCGTGACGCGCGACGAGCACCCGCGCGAAACCAGCCTGGAGGCGCTGGCCCGCCTGAAAGGCGTGGTGCGCCCCGACGGCACGGTTACGGCCGGCAACGCTTCCGGCGTCAACGACGGCGCCGCCGCGCTGCTGCTGGCCAGCGAAGAGGCCGCCGCGCGCCATGGCCTGACCCCCCGCGCGCGCGTGGTGGGCATGGCCACCGCCGGCGTGCCGCCGCGCATCATGGGCATCGGCCCGGCCCCGGCCACCCGCCGCGTGCTCGAGCTGACCGGCCTCACGCTCGACCAGATCGACGTGATCGAATTGAACGAGGCCTTTGCCGCTCAGGGGCTGGCGGTGCTGCGCCAGCTGGGCCTGGCCGACGACGACGCGCGGGTCAATCCGAACGGCGGCGCCATCGCGCTGGGCCACCCGCTGGGCGCCAGCGGCGCGCGGCTGGCGACCACCGCGGTCAACCAGCTGCACCGGACGGGCGGCCGCTACGCGTTGTGCACGATGTGCATTGGCGTGGGGCAGGGGATCGCCGTCGTCCTGGAACGGGTATAGAAGTATTTACTTTCAGCGCACGCCTGGAATGCCTTCAAGCTTGCTGCCGGCCTTGAAGCCCCGCTTGGCGAACCAGCCGGCGTCCATTTCCAGCGCGTAGCGCACCGGCCTGGCCGCGCAATGGCTGTTTTCCGTCTGCGGCGCCATGTCTTCGATGTTGACGATGGCGCCGTCGTCGCCGATGAAGGCCACCGACAGCGGGATCAGCGTATTGCGCATCCACATGCATTGCGTGCCGGGCTGGTCGAAAATGAACAGCATGCCGTGATTGGGCGCGAGCCGTTCGCGGAACATCAGGCCCAGTTCGCGGGTCTGTTCCGTACTGGCCACTTCGGCCTGGATGAGGTACATGCCGGCCCGCAGCTGGCGCACGGGCAGCGATTGCGGCTGCTGGGCCGCCGCGGCGGCCGACGCGCAGGCGAGCGCCGCGGCAGCGGCAAGACGGAGAACGCGGCGCACCGGGCGCGCCGGAAAGGACAGGGCGAACGGAATCAGGGCGGACATCACGATGGCTCGACGACAATCCCGCCGCGCGACATGCGCGGCGGCGACGCGGAGTCGAGCGTAGCATGGACCGCCGCGGCCAGCGTACGAATGTGATGTGGAAACATCTTTCAGGGCTGGCCACGAACCTGCCCTGCTGGCAGGCAATGCCGAGGCGCCCCGCGAGGCGCGTTGCGGGCCGCCCCCCGGCGGCCCGGGCTCAGCGGGCTTCGCTGATGTTCAGCGCCTGCTTGCCCTTGGGCCCCTGGGCAGCCTCGAAGACGACCTTCTGCCCTTCTTTCAGGGTCTTGAAGCCGTTCATCTGGATCGCCGAGAAATGGGCGAACAGGTCATCGCCGCCGTCGTCCGGCGTGATGAAGCCGAAGCCCTTGGCGTCGTTGAACCATTTGACGGTGCCGGTGCCCCTGGGCGCGCCGCTGCCCGCGCCGGGACGGCTGGAGGAATCGTTGGTGGACATGGTCTGATGCCTTCTTGTAGTCGGTTTCAAAAGTCTCTTCGTTACCGGCCCTGGCAGAGTAATAATAGTGACAAGGGGTTGATAGCGAAGCCCTCAGCTCCAAATAATGGGAAAGTTGCCCCGGCGCGTCAAGCTCGGGTTGCCCCGGGCGGAAGAGGTATGCTGACGTCTTGCGGGGTACTTTCAAGTGGATAGAATAGGCGCATGAGCACCGGGTTCGATTCTCAGCCGAATCAGACGACGCTGCTTGAGCGGGAACCGTCGAAGACCAAGCCACCTCCAATGTTCAAGGTGCTGCTGTTGAACGACGATTACACGCCGATGGAGTTCGTTGTGCTGGTACTGGAGAAGTTTTTTAGCAAGGGGCGAGAGCAGGCCACTCAGATCATGCTCAAGGTGCATCACGAGGGCAGTGGCGTCTGCGGAGTCTATCCGCGCGACATCGCCCAGACGAAAATCGAACAGGTGAGCCGTTTCGCACGGCAGAACCAGCATCCGCTTCAGTGCATCATGGAGGAAGCGTGATTTCTCAAGAATTGGAAGTTAGTCTCCACATGGCATTCGTCGAGGCCCGCCAGGCCCGGCACGAGTTCATCACCGTGGAGCATCTGTTGCTGTCGCTGCTCGACAATCCGTCGGCCGCGGAGGTCCTGCGCGCTTGCGCCGCCAACGTCGAAGACCTTCGCCGCAACCTGCGCAATTTCGTCAACGACAACACTCCCGTCATTCCCGGCACCGAAGAAGCCGATACGCAGCCCACGCTGGGCTTCCAGCGCGTGATCCAGCGTGCCATCATGCACGTGCAGTCCACCGGCAACGGCAAGAAGGAAGTGGCCGGCTCGAACGTGCTGGTCGCGATCTTCGGCGAGAAAGACTCCCACGCGGTCTACTACCTGCACCAGCAGGGCATCACCCGGCTCGACGTGGTCAATTTCATGTCGCACGGCATCACCAAGCAGCCACAGCTAGAGGCGTCCAGCACGCCCAAGGAACCCGAAGCGGAGGCCGAATCGGAAGCCAAGCAATCGCCGCTCGATCTGTACACCCAGAATCTCAATACCGCCGCCAAGGCCGGCAAGATCGATCCGCTGATCGGTCGCGAGAACGAGGTGGAGCGGGTCATCCAGGTGCTGTGCCGCCGGCGCAAGAACAATCCGCTGCTGGTCGGCGAGGCCGGCGTCGGCAAGACCGCCATCGCCGAGGGCCTGGCCTGGCGCATCACCGAAGGCGCGGTGCCCGAGGTGCTGTCCGACGCCACCGTCTACTCGCTCGACATGGGCGCGCTGCTGGCCGGCACCAAATACCGCGGCGATTTCGAACAGCGCCTGAAGGCGGTGCTCAAGCAATTGAAGGACAGCCCGCGCTCGATCCTGTTCATCGACGAGATCCACACGCTGATCGGCGCCGGGGCGGCCTCGGGCGGCACGCTGGATGCCTCCAACCTGCTCAAGCCGGCGCTGTCGTCGGGCCAGTTGAAGTGCATCGGCGCCACGACCTATACGGAATACCGCGGGATCTTCGAAAAAGACCACGCCTTGTCGCGCCGTTTCCAGAAGATCGACGTCAACGAGCCCAGCGTGGAGCAGACCGTGCAGATCCTGCGCGGCCTGAAGCAGCGCTTCGAAGACCACCACAGCGTCAAGTATTCGGCGGCCGCGCTGTCGGCGGCGGCCGAGCTGTCGGCCAAATTCATCAACGACCGCCACCTGCCCGACAAGGCGATCGACGTGATCGACGAAGCCGGCGCGGCGCAGCGGATCCTGCCCAAGTCGCGGCAGAAAAAGGTGATCGGCAAGGCCGAGATCGAAGACATCGTCTCCAAGATCGCGCGCATCCCGCCGCAGTCGGTTTCCAGCGACGACCGCAGCAAGCTGGCCACGCTCGAGCGCGACCTGAAGGCCGTGGTGTTCGGCCAGGACGCCGCGATCGACGCGCTGTCGGCCTCGATCAAGATGGCCCGCTCCGGCCTGGGCAAGCCCGACAAGCCAATCGGCGCCTTCCTGTTCTCCGGCCCCACCGGCGTCGGCAAGACGGAAGTGGCCCGCCAGCTCGCCTTCATCCTGGGCATCGAGCTGCTGCGCTTCGACATGTCGGAATACATGGAACGCCACGCGGTGTCGCGCCTGATCGGCGCGCCGCCGGGCTACGTCGGTTTCGACCAGGGCGGCCTGCTCACCGAGGCCGTCACCAAGAAGCCGCACTGCGTGCTGCTGCTCGACGAAATCGAGAAGGCGCACCCCGAGGTCTTCAACATCCTGCTGCAGGTGATGGACCACGGCACGCTGACCGACAACAACGGGCGCAAGGCCGACTTCCGCAACGTCATCATCATCATGACGACCAACGCGGGCGCCGAAACCCTGCAGAAGAACGTGATCGGCTTCGCCGGCGCGCGCGAGCAGGGCGACGAGATGGCCGAGATCAAGCGGATGTTCACGCCCGAGTTCCGCAACCGGCTCGACGCGATCATCTCGTTCCAGGCGCTGAACGAAGAGATCATCCTGCGGGTGGTCGACAAGTTCCTGATGCAGCTGGAAGAGCAACTGCATGAGAAGCGGGTGGAAGTGATCTTCACCGATGCGCTGCGCGCGCACCTGGGCAAGAAGGGCTTCGATCCGCTGATGGGCGCCCGCCCGATGCAGCGGCTGATCCAAGACACCATCCGGCGCGCGCTGGCCGACGAACTGCTGTTCGGCAAACTGGTCAACGGCGGCAAGGTCACGGTCGACATCGACGCCAACGAGGAAGTCGTGCTGACTTTCAAGGAAGGCGACGAGCCGAAGGCCAAGCCCGAGCCGGCGGAAGTCCTGACGGACTGAGCCCGGCCCCGTGTGGTTTTTGCGCCGCGGCTGTTGTGGCTGCGGCGATTCTTCCGTAAAAACAGTGACATAGCGCGCAGTGTGCGCTATGATCACTGCGCTGCACAAATCGCGTCGCACGCATCGGTCGTAAGCACGACACGGCGACGCGGCCTCCATGCAGTCGATCGGGAAAGTGTTCCCGCAACTGCATCGTCTCTGACCTCGTCTTTCCCTTCGCCTCTGCGCGCACGGTGATTATCGGTCGGCGCCGATGACCCGTCCCGGAACGGCCAAGTCCGCTCCGGCGCCTGGTGCGCGTCTCCAGGTTCGTCCATGTCCGGTCCCAGGAAGGGGCCGTTCGCCGTTCGCGTCTTCTGCGTTCCGGCGGGGCGTTCCTTTGGCCTGCGCCGGGCATTACGCAAGGAAAGGAAAAAACATGTCTTTCGAATCCCTGGGCCTGGCCCCGGCGCTGCTCGCGGCCGTCGCCGAAGCCGGCTTCACCGAACCCACCCCCGTCCAGCAGCGCGCCATTCCGCAAGCGCTGGCCGGCCACGACCTGATGGTGTCGTCGCAGACCGGCAGCGGCAAGACGGCGGCCTTCATGCTGCCGGCGCTGAACCGCCAGCTGGGCGCCTCGCCGCTGCGCACGCCCGGCGTGCGGGTACTGGTGCTGACGCCCACCCGCGAACTGGCGCAACAGGTGACCGACGCCACCCGCGTGTTCGGCAAGGCGCTGAACTGGCTGCGTACCGCCACCGTGGTGGGCGGCATGCCTTACGGCGCGCAGCTGAAGGCGCTGTCGCGCCGGGTGGACGTGCTGGTGGCCACGCCGGGCCGGCTGCTGGATCACGTGCAGTCGGGCAAGGTCAACCTGTCGGAAGTGGAAGTGCTGGTGCTGGACGAGGCCGACCGCATGCTCGACATGGGCTTCATCGAGGATATCGAAGCCATCGTCGCGCGCACGCCGGCCTCGCGCCAGACGCTGCTGTTCTCGGCCACGCTGGACGGCAGCGTGGCGCGGCTGGCGGCCGGGATGATGCGCGATCCGCAGCGGATCGAGATCGCCGGCCAGAAGGACAAGCACGCCAACATCACCCAGGCGCTGCTGTATGCCGACGATTTCTCGCACAAGATGCGCCTGCTCGACCATCTGCTGCGCGACGTGTCCGTGCAGCAGGCCATCATCTTCACTTCGACCAAGCGCGCGGCCGACGAACTGGCCGACACGCTGGCCGAACAGGGCTTCGAGGCCGAGGCGCTGCATGGCGACATGAACCAGCGCCAGCGTACCCGCACGCTGGCCAAGGTGCAGCGCGGCCAGGTCCGCATGCTGGTGGCCACCGACGTGGCGGCCCGCGGCATCGACGTGCAGGGCATCAGCCACGTGGTGAATTTCGACCTGCCGATGCAGGCCGAAGACTACGTCCACCGGATCGGCCGCACCGGCCGCGCCGGCCGCGACGGGCTGGCGTTCACGCTGGCCACCCATGCCGAGCGCTACAAGATCCGCAACATCGAGCGCTACATCGCGCAGAGCGTGCCGGTCCAGGTCATCGCCGGGCTTGAGCCCCAGCGCGCGCCGCGTCCCGGCGCCGACCGGCCCGCGCCGCGGCGCGGCAACGGGCGGCCCGGCTGGAAGCCGGGCGCGCGCGACGGCCAGCGCGGCGGCCGCGATGGCTACCAGCCGCGCCCCGAAGGGCGCAGCTACGGCGACCGCGAGAGTGCCCAGCGGGCCGAAGGCCGCGGCTATGGCAACCGCGAGGGTTTCCAGCGGCCGGAAGGCCGGAGCTACGGCGATCGCGAGAGCGCCCCGCGCTCCGACAACCGCGGCTATGGCCAGCGTGACGGCTTTCGCCGGCCCGAAGGGCGCGAAGGGTTCCAGCGCCCCGAGGGCGGCCAGGGCGACCGGCCCCAGCGCAGCTGGGGCGACCGGCCCGAAGCGCGCCCGCAGCAGCGCGCCTGGAGCGAGCGCCCGGCCGCCGAGCGCAGCCAGCGTCCCGACGGCGAGCGTGGCGAGTTCCGCGACGCCCAGCCGCGCCGCTTCGACTCGCGCCGCCGGGCAGCCTGAGGCCGTCCCGCTTTCAGCGGCTGGGCCCGATCACCTCGTTCGCCTGCAACTGCTCCAGTTCCTGCGCCGAGTGGCCCAGCCAATCGCCGAAGACCTCCCGGTTGGAGGCGCCCAGCGGCAGGCTGGGCTCGAGGGCCTGGCGTTCGCTGCCTTCGAAGATCAGCGGTGAGTTCTGCAGCACCACCCGGCCCAGCTCCGGGTGGTCCACCCATTGCAGCGTCCCGCGCGCATGCATGTTCTCGTCGTTCATCACCTGGGCCAGCCTGCGCACCGGCGCGCACGGCACCTTGGCCGCCAGCATGCGGCGCGCGATCTCGTCCTTCGGCAGGGTACGCGTCCAGGTCTCGATCAGCTCGTCCACGGCCTCGAAGTTCTGCACCCGCGTCGTGCGGGTCAGGAAGCGGGGATCGGTCTTCAGGTCCGGCCTTCCCAGAACGTCGAGAATCGCGCGGAAGTGATGATCGCCGGGCGAATTCAGCACCACGTATCCATCCTGCGCCGCATAGACGTTGTACGGCGAAATGCCCAGGCCGCCATGGCGGTTGCCGGTGCGGGCGGGCGCCTCGTCGCCGCGCAGGTACAGCATGCCCAGGTTGGAGGCCAGCGAGGCGTAGGTCGCCTCCTGCATCGAAACTTCGACCACGCGGCCCGCGCCGGTGCGTTCGCGCTCGTACAGCGCCGTGGCGATGGCGGCATACAGATGGATCCCGGCCATGAAGTCGCAGATGGCCGCGCCGGCCTTGACCGGCGGCTGGTCCGGGAAGCCGGTGGCGTCTATCACCCCCGTCATGGCCTGCATCACGAGGTCCATGGCCGGGTAGTCGCGATAGGGCCCGGTCTTGCCATAGCCTGAGCTGGATCCGTAGATCAGGCGCGGATTGCGCTGCAGCAGCGCATCGGCGCCGAGGCCCAGCCGGTCCATCACGCCGGGCGCGAAGTTTTCCACCAGCACGTCGGCGCGCGCCACCATCTCCAGCAGCAGCGCACGGCCTTTTCCGGTCTTGAGATTGAGCGTGACCGCCTTCTTGTTGGAGTTCAGCATGGCGTAGGGCAGCGCCGCGCCGCCCAGGTCGCCGCGGCTGCGCAGGTGTTCGCCCTGGAGCGGCTCCACCTTGATCACGTCGGCGCCGGCCATCGCCATCAGGAAGGTGGCATACGGCCCGTTATACACGTGCGACAGGTCGATCACCCGGATGCCTTCGAGGGGCAGGGGGCGGCCGCCGGCCGCCGTTTGGTTTGACGACATGGCTAGCCTCCGCAACGGGCGATGATCCGCTGGGCCGCGCGGTAGTGCGGGCGGTCCAGCATTTTTCCTTCCAGGGCCACCGCCGCGCCGCCCGAGGCGTCCAGGGCGGCGACGACCTGCCGGGCCCAGGCCACGGCGTCGGGCGAGGGCGTGAACGCGGCGTTGATGGGGCCGACCTGGTCCGGGTGGATGGCGGCCTTGGCCGAGAAGCCGTCGCGCAGCGCCGCTTCCGCCTCGGCCTGCAGGCCGGCGAGGTCGCGGAAGTCGGCATGGATGGCATCGACCGCAGCCACCTGCGCTCCGGCGGCGCCGAGCAAGGTCAGCGAGCGGGCCAGTTCGTACGGCGCCGCGTAGCGGCCGCCGCTGTCGCGATTGGCGGTGGCGCCCAGGTCGGCGGCCAGATCCTCGCCGCCCCACATCAGCCCGCACAGCCGCGGTTCCCTGGCTTCGGCGTAGCCGCCCAGCCGGAACAGCGAGGCCGCGGTCTCGGTGACGATGGGCAGGATGCGCGTGGACTGCGGCGGCAGGCCGTCGCGCGCTTCCAGCGCCGACAGCCAGTCGGCCAGCCGTTCGACGTCGCGCCGGCCTTCGCATTTCGGCAGCATGATGCCGTGCGGCGCGGCCCGCACGACGGCGGCCAGGTCGGGCAGGGCGTGGCCGGTGGCCAGCCCGTTGATGCGCACGAACAGCGGCAGGCGCTCGCGATGGGCGGCGACGAATTCCGCGCAGACCTGCCGGGCGCGCGCCTTCTCGCCCTCCGGCACCGAATCCTCCAGGTCCAGGATCAGCGCGTCCGCGCCCGCATCCGGCGCCTTGGCCAGCTTGCGCGCATCGTGGCCCGGTACGAATAGTAGCGATCGCATCAGAATGTCTTCATGCCGAGGAAGCCGTCGACCGGATCGAAGTCCGACAGCAGCTTCTTGCCGACCAGGTCCTTCAAGGTTTCGGTGGCGCCGCCGCCCAGCGTGCCGTAGCGCGCGCCGCGGTACAGGCGCGAGACGGGGTAGTCGTCGGTGAAGCCGTAGCCGCCGTGCACCTGCAAGGCCTCGCTGGTGACGCGGATGGCCATTTCGTTCACGTACATCTTGGCGATCGCCGCCTCGTGCGGATCGGGGAAGGGGTTGGCGGTCAGGCAGGCGCGGTACAGCAGGCTGCGGCCGGCCTCGATGTCGCGGTACATTTCGGCCAGCTTCCAGCGGATGCCCTGGAAGTCGGCCACCGGGTGGCCGAAGATGCTGCGGTCGCGCACGTACTTGATGGCTTCTTCGAAGGCGCCCTCGGCCAGGCCCAGCGAGATGCTGGGGTTCAGGCAGCGCTGGGTGTTGAAGGCGGACAGCAGCTTCTTGAAGCCGCCCTGCCTGAGGATCACGTTCTCGATCGGCACCTCGCAGTCGTTGAACTGGATCTCCGCCAGGTTCTCGCCGCCCATGGTGTGATAGCGCGCCGTCACCTCGAAGCCGGGCGTGTTGCGATTGACCAGCACGCAGCCGATGCCGTCGCGGCCCGGCGTGCCGTCGATGCGGCTGAACACCACGAACCATTCGGCCTCGTCGGCGCGGCTGATCAGCGTCTTGACGCCCTTGACCACGGCGCGGTCGCCCTTGAGCGTGGTGTTGACGCGGTAGTTCGGCACGTCGGTGCCGGCGTGCGGCTCGGTCATGCAGATCGCCAGCATGGCGTCGCCGGAGCAGACCTTGGGCAGGATGTCGCGCTTCATGCTTTCCGGCGCGTAGGTGGAGATCACGCGCACCTGCACGCCCACCTCGCCCAGCAGCGCCATCGAGGTGGGATAGCAGACCTTGGCCACTTCCTCGAGCACCAGCGCGGTTTCGAACACCGCCAGGTTCGAGCCGCCGTATTCCTCGGGGATCGACATGCCCAGCACGCCGATCCCGGCCAGGTCGCGCAGGTTCTCCCACGGATAGGTGCCGTCCAGGTATTTTTTCGCCCGGTCGCGGAACTTGTCGCGCGCCAGTTCGCGGACGGTGCCGACCAGGGCGCGTTGTTCATCGCTCAGTTGCAGGCGGCTGGTGCTCATGCTCGTTTTCCTTTCAGGAGGTGGGACTTCCTTTGCGTTCCAGCAGGGCCGCGATGCCTTCGGCATACTCGGCCGAGCCCAGGATGCCGGGCAGGGCGGCGCGCTCCATGCGCAACCCGTCGGCCAGCGGCAGGTCCAGCCCGGCGTAGGTCAGCCGCTTGATCGCCGCCAGCCCGGCCGCGGACCGCCCGGCCAGCAGCGTGGCGAGTTCCCGGGCGCGCGAGTCCAGTCGTTCGGGCGCGACCACTTCGTTGACCAGGCCGATTTCCAGCGCGTGCTCGCTGCCGACCGGCTCGCCGGTCAGCATCATTTGCAGGGCGCGGCCGACGCCGACCAGGCGCGGCAGGCGCTGGGTGCCGCCGGCGCCGGGTATGGCGCCGATGCGGCTCTCGGTCAGCCCCAGCTTGACGCCGGCCGCGGCAATGCGCAGGTCGCACGCCATGGCCAGTTCGAGTCCGCCGCCCAGCGCCAGGCCGTTGAGCACGGCCACCGTCACGCAAGGCAGCGCGGCCAGCGCGGCGATGGCTTCGTTGATGTCGGCGTTGTGCGCCAGGCGCGCGGGCAGGTCCATGGCCTGGCGCTCCTTCAGGTCGGCGCCGGCGCAGAAGGCCGGGCCGCTGCCCTGGACCAGCACCACGCGCGCCTGGCGCTCGGCGGCATCCAGGGCCGCCTGCCTGAGCGCGGCGGTGGCCGCCACGCCCAGCGCGTTCATGCGTTGCGGGCGCCGCAGGCGGATCCGGAACACCCCGTGTCCGAGATCCTCGAAAGCAAGGTCTTGCGTCATGCCGCTCCCCGTTCGAAGGCGTGTTTCAGGGCATCGCGGTGGTCCGGATGCGCGATGGCGATCAGGCGGCGCGCGCGTTCGCGCAGGCCGCAGCCGCGCAGATGCGCCGCCCCGTATTCGGTCACGATCACGTCGACGTCGCTGCGCGCCGTGGTGACGGGGCGGCCGTCGAGCGAGGCGACGATGCGCGAGTGCCTGCCGTCCGGCGTGGCTGCGGTGAAGGCGAGGATGGACCGCCCGCCCGGCGAGGCCAGGCCGGCGCGCACGAAGTCGACCTGGCCGCCCACCGCGCCCAGGTAGCGGCCGCCGGCGACTTCCGAATTCACTTGCCCGCTCAGGTCGATCTCGACGGCCGAGTTGATGGTGTGGAAGCGGGACAGCCGGGCCGCCACCTCGATGCTGTGGGTGTAGTCGGCGCTGCGCATCGAGATCGCGCCGCCGTGCACCGCGAAATCGCGCAGGCGCCGGGTGCCGAACAGGCCGCCGGTCACGGTCGCGCCGGCATCGATGCCTTTGTGCGCGTTGGTGAGCGCGCCGCGTTCGGCCAGTTCCACCAGTAGATCGGACACCACGCCGCTGTGCACGCCCAGGCCACGGTGGTGGACCAGGGCCTTGGCCACCGCAACCGGCAGGGTGCCGATGCCGAGCTGGATGGTGGCGCGGTCCGGGATGAGGTTCGCCACCTGCTCGGCCACCTTCATGTCGAGCGCGGATGGCTCCGGGTCGGGCATCTCGAAGATGCGGTCGTCCTGTTCGACCAGGACGTCGATGTCGTCGGCGTCGACGATCGCGTCGCCGTCCAGCGGCGGCAAGGCGGGGTTGAGCAGCGCGATCACGACGCGGGCCTGGCCGATCATGGCGGCGGTGAAATCGGCGATCACGCCCAGGCTGTAGCGCCCGTCGGCAAGCCGCGCCACCTGGATCAGCATGGCGTCGACGCGGAGGGCGCCGCTGCGGAACAGCATCGGCAGGGTGCCGACGTGGCAGGGATGGATCTCCGCCATGGCGCTTACCCGGCGGCTGCCGCCCGCGCCGTTCAGCGCGTGGAAGCGGAAGTATTCGCCCAGCGCGGGCTGCAGGGTGTCCGACGCGGTCAGGCCAAACAGCAGGGCGCAGCCGCGCAGGTCTTCCCGCTGCGCGATCAGCGCCCGGGTCAGCGCCGGCGGTTCGCCCGGGCCCTGCGGCCAGCCGACGACGTCGCCCGGCCGCAAGTGGTCGGCCAGGCGCAGTTGATCGAGGGGCAGTGTTTTCATAGGTCGGATATAGTCTAGAAAGGCCTCCGGCATCGATCCATGGCTTTTTTCCGGACGCCGCGTTTCCGATTTCCGAACGCCGCGACAAGCACGACAATCATGCTAATAGACCTTGTCCAACTGCGAACCTTCGTCGCGGTCGCCGCCGAGCAGCACCTGACCCGCGCCGCCGAGCGCCTGCACATCAGCCAGTCCGCCGCCAGCGTGCACGTAAGGGCCATCGAGGAAGCGCTGGGGATGCAGCTGTTCGTGCGCACCAACCGCAACCTGGAGCTGACCCGCGCCGGCCAGTTGCTGCTGGCGCGCGCCAGGAACCTGCTGAACGAAGCCACGCTCTTCACCTCGTTCGCGCACGAACTGAACGGCAAGATCGAAGGCCATCTGGTGGTGGGCTCGACCAGCGAACCGGTGTCCACCCACATCGGCCCCGTCATCAAGGCCTTGCTCGAGGCCCACCCGCTGGTCGGCGTCGACCTGCGCGCCTGCCCGTCTTCCGTGGCGCGCGAGGGGCTGCGCACGGGCGAGCTCGACATCGCCGTGATGCTGGGCCATCCGACGATTTCCGGCTTCGCCTATCACGAACTCACCTCGATCCCGTTCCGCGTGGCGGGCCCGGTCGCCTGGAAAGAACGCATCGAGCGGGCCGACTGGGCCGAACTCGCCAGGCTGCCGTGGATCACGCCGCTGGACAGCGGCATCGCTTCCTATGCCACCATGCTGCAGCAGATGTTCGGCGAGCGCGGCCTGGAGCTGAACACCGTCGCCCGCTTCGACAATGCGAGCCTGGGCAGGGCGCTGCTGGAAGCCGGCGTGGGGCTGATGCTGATGCGGCAGTCGCACGTGGAGCGCGGGGTGGAGGAGGGCAGGCTGGCGGCCTCGCCGATCGCCGCGACCGACTTCCCCCTGCATCTGGTGCACGACGCCAGCCGGCGCGACGATCCGTTGATCGATGCGTTCCTGCGGGCGGCGGCCCAGGTCTGGCCCAGGCTGCTGGCCACGCAGGCGCGCATCCCGGAGTGAGGGCGCCCACCCGCGCGGCCTGCGGCGGCATCGAACTGACATGGCGTTGCTGCGTCCATATCATTTGAACTGAAATGATATCTAGAGATATCATTCGTATCGATGTCTTTCCTTTTTCCCTCCACGCGCCTGCTCGCCGGGCTGCTGGCGTCGGCCTGCGCGGCGCTGGCCGCCTGCTCCGGCGACGACCGCGGCGCGCCGCCGCCTTCCACGCTGGCGCGCGCCGTGCAGCGGGGCGCCATCCGCATCGGCTACGCCAACGAGGCGCCGTTCGCCTATATGGAAAGCCATGGCGGGCTGACGGGCGAGGCGCCGGCCATTGCCCGCGTGGTGCTGGGGCGGCTGGGCGTGCCCCGGGTCGAGGGCGTGCTGACCGAGTTCGGCGCGCTGATCCCCGGCCTGCTGGCGGGGCGGTTCGACATCATCGCGGCCGGCATGTACGTGCTGCCCGAGCGCTGCCGCCAGGTCGCGTTCTCGCGCCCCACCTACGGCGTGGGCGAGGCCTTCCTGGAACGGGCCGACGATCCGCGCCGGCTGCGCGGCTACCGGCAGGTGGCGGCCGATCCGTCGGTGCGCCTGGGCGTGGTGGCCGGCGCGGTCCAGGTCGACTACGCCCGCCGGGCGGGCATCCCGGATTCGCGCGTGGTGGTGTTCCCCGACGTCGTCAGCGCCGTCGAGGGCGTGCAGGCGGGCCGCGCCGACGCCTATGCGGCCACCTCGCTCACCGTCAATCACGTGCTGACCAAGGTGCCCGACTGGAACATCCGCAAGGTGCGCGGCTTTCGCCAGCCGGTGCTGGACGGCGAGACGGTGCGCGGCTACGGCGCGTTCGCCTTCCGCAAGCAGGACCAGGACCTGCGGCGCGCGTTCGACGGCGAACTGGCGCGCTTCATCGGCAGCGACGAGCACGAACGGCTGGTGGCGCCGTTCGGGTTCACGCGCAACGAGCTGCCCGGCGACATGACGGCCGCCCGCTTGTGCGGCGACCAGGCCGGCGAAGACGGGCGCGGCGAGCCGCAGGTTTCCGGCGCCGCCGATGCGCCGGCTGCTCGCGCCGCGGCGCCTGTCGCCACGATGCACACGGCCGCCCCGGAAGACGCGGCGCGGGGCAGGGATGGCTGAATTCGGCCATCTGCTGGTCCCGCTGCTGCACGGCCTGGCCATCTCGCTGCGCGTGGTCGCCGGCGCGGCCGCGCTGGCGGTGCCGATCGCGGTGCTGGCCGGCCTGGCGCGGATGGCGCCCTGGCGCGCGGTGGCCTGGCCGGCGGCCTGCTATGTCGAGCTGTTCCGCGGCACGTCGGCGCTGGTGCAATTGTTCTGGGTGTATTTCGTGCTGCCGCTGTTCGGGCTGCGGATATCGGCGATGGCCGCCGGCACCGTGGTGCTGGCGCTCAACGCCGGCGCCTACGGGGCCGAGGTGGTGCGCGGCGCGGTGGCCGGCGTCCCGGCCGCGCAGCGCGAGGCCGCCGTGGCGCTGAACATGAGCGGATGGCAGGTCCTGTGGCGCGTGGTGCTGCCGCAGGCGGTGCCGGCCATGCTGCCGCCGGCCGGCAACCTGCTGATCGAGCTGCTGAAGAATTCCGCGCTGGTGTCGTTGATAACGCTGACCGACCTGACCTTCAGCGCGCAGCTGCTGCGCAGCGAAACCTTCCGCACGGTGGAGGTGTTCGGGCTGGCGCTGCTGCTGTATTTCGCCGCCGCGCAGCTGCTGGCCGCGTTGATGCGCGGGCTGGAGCGGGCGCTGGCGCGCCGGCAGGGCCGGGCGGCCGTCCGATGACGCAGCCGGCGATCTTCGATTGGGCGTTCGCGTGGCGCATCCTGCCCCAGCTGTGCCGGGCGCTCGTCGTGACGGTGGAGGCCACCGTGCTGGGCATGCTGCTGGCCGCCGCGCTGGGGCTGGCGCTGGCCATGGCGCGGCGGGCTCCGTGGCGCCTGCTGCGCCTGCCGGCAACGGCGGCGGTGGAGTTCCTGCGCAGCACGCCGCTGTTGATGCAGCTCTATTTCCTGTTCTACGTGTTGCCGGTCACGGGGCTGCAGCTGTCGCCGCTGGCCACCGGCGTGCTGGGGCTGGGCCTGCATTACGCCGCCTATTGCGCCGAGGTGTACCGGGCCGGCATCGAAGCCGTGCCGCGCGGCCAGTGGGACGCGGCGGTCGCGCTCAACATGGGCCGCTGGCGCACGGCCGTGGGCGTGATCCTGCCGCAGGCCATCCCGCCCGTGGTGCCGGCGCTCGGCAATTACCTGGTGGCGATGTTCAAGGACACGCCGCTGTTGTCGGCCATCACGGTGGTCGAAGTGCTGCAGGAGAGCAAGATGATCGGATCGGCCACGTTCCGCTATACCGAGCCGCTGACCCTGGCGGGCCTGCTGTTCCTGGTCCTCAGCCTGGCCGCCGCCGCCCTGGTGCGCGCCGCCGAGCGCCGGCTGGGCGCGGCGGGAGGAAGGCGATGAGCGCGCCCGCGCGGCCGCCCGGAGGGCGCGCGTCCTCCCCTGGGGAGGATGCCGCACGGCGGCAGGAGGGCCAACCGTCCGGCGCGCCCGCGCGGCCGCCCGGAGGGCGCGCGTCCTCCCCTGGGGAGGATGCCGCACGGCGGCAGGAGGGCCAACCGTCCGGCGCCCGCGTGGTGCTGCGCGGCTTGCGCAAGCGCCGCGGCCCGCTCGAAGTGTTGCGCGGCATCGATCTCGACATCCCGGCCGGCCAGACGGTGGCGCTGATCGGCCCCTCGGGCTCGGGCAAGTCGACGCTGCTGCGGCTGCTGATGACGCTGGAGCGGCCCGATGCCGGCTCGATCGAGATCGGCGGCGTGCCGATGTGGACCGACCCGCGCACCGGCCGCCCGGCCGGCGCCGCCCACCTGCACCGCGTGCGCGGCCGCATCGGCATGGTGTTCCAGCACTTCAACCTGTTCCCGCACATGACGGCGCTGCGCAACGTGGCCGAGGCGCCGCGCCACGTGCTGGGCCTGCCGCGCGCCGAGGCCGAGGCGCGCGCCCGCGAGTACCTGGCGCAGGTGGGCCTGGCCGACAAGGCCGATGCCCATCCGGCGGGGCTGTCCGGCGGCCAGCGGCAGCGCGTGGCCATCGCCCGCGCGCTGGCCATGCGGCCCGACGTGATGCTGTTCGACGAAGTCACCTCGGCGCTCGACCCGGAGCTGGTCGGCGGCGTGCTGGAGATCCTGCAGGAACTGTCGGCCAGCCGCGCGATGACCATGCTGATCGTCACCCACCAGATGAAATTCGCCGAACGCAGCGCCGACCGCACGCTGTTCCTCGACCAGGGCAGCATCATCGAAGACGCGCCTTCGGCCGAACTGTTCCGCGCGCCGCGCACCGAAAGGGCCCGGCAGTTCCTGCAGGCCGTGATCGACGGCTAGCCGTGCGCGCTCGGGTTCAGGTTTCACCGATGTCCAGGCCGCGCCGGCCTTCCGGCCCGATGTAGACTAGCGACAGTCTTTTCCTCCCGGTCGTCATCATGCGCTGCCTGGTCATCGAAGACGAAGTCGACACTTCGCGCTACATCTGCAATGGCCTCAAGGAGGCCGGGCACGTCGTCACGGCCTGCCGCGACGGCGCCGACGGGCTCGCGCGGGCGGTCAACGAGTCGTGGGACGTGATCGTGCTCGATCGCATGCTGCCGAACGACGTCGACGGGCTGTCGATTCTTTCCACCCTGCGCGGGCTGGGCAAGATGACGCCGGTCATCATCCTGAGCGCGCTGTCGGGCCTGGACGAGCGCGTGCGCGGGCTGCGCGGCGGCTGCGACGACTACCTCGCCAAGCCGTTCGCGTTTTCGGAACTGGCGGCGCGGCTGGATGCGCTGGTGCGGCGCTCGCGCTCGCGCGAGGACATCCGCGAACTGCACCTGGCCGACCTCAAGGTGGACCTGGCCCGGCGCACGGTGGAGCGCGACGGCAAGGCCATTCCGCTGCAGCCGCGCGAATTCCGGCTGCTGGTCTACCTGCTGCTGAACCAGGAACAGGTGGTCACCCGCACCATGCTGCTGGAAGCCGTGTGGGACTACCGCTTCGATCCGCAAACCAATGTGATCGACGTGCAGATCAGCCGGCTGCGCAACAAGATCGACAACGGTTTCTCGCCGCCGCTGATCCACACCGTGCGCGGCGTCGGCTACATGATCTCGGCGGCGCCGCATTGACTCCTGGCGACGCGTCCCCCGCCTTCTGGTCGGCGCCGGCCACCTTCCTGCGGCGGCTGTGGCAGTCGGTGGCGTTCCGGCTGGCGCTGGGCTATGGCGCCTCGGTGCTGCTGTTCATGATGGTGCTGCTGTCGGTGCTGTACGTGCAGACCATCGGCGTGCTGCAGGGCCGCATAGACCGCCAGCTGGTGTCGGCCAGCCACCGGCTGGTCGGGCATTTCGAGGCCCAGGGGCGGCAGCGCCTGGTGGACGAGATCACCGAAACCCTCACCGACGGGCTCAACCGCGACACCGAAGGCTATCTGCTGGCCACGCCGGGCGGCCGCCGCATCGCCGGCAACATCACGCCTTCGCCGGCGCTGCTGCAGCCCTCGCCCGACATCACCGACCAGATGCTGTTGCGCGACGGCCGGCCCTCGTTCAGCCGGATCCACGTCGAGCGCCTGTCCGACGGCTCGATCCTGGTGGTGGGGCGCGACATGCAGGACCAGCAATCGCTGGAACAGCTGATCAGCCACGCGCTGGCCGCCGCCGGCGGCGTGGCGCTGCTGCTGGCGGTGATCGGCGCCATCGTGTTCCGCGACCAGCTCGAACGGCGCGTGGGCGACATCCGGCGCACGGCCGCGCGCATCGAGGCCGGCGACCTCAGCCAGCGCATCCCGGTATCGGGCCGCGACGACGAATTCGCGCGGCTCAGCCACGATATCAACCTGATGCTGGACCGCATCGAGATCCTGATGGACGGCGTGCGCCACGTCTCCAACACCATCGCCCACAACCTGCGCACGCCGCTGTCGCGCATTCGTGCCAAGCTCGACGTGGTCAACCGGCCCGGGGCCGACCTGGCCCAGGTGTCGCAGGCGGCCGCCTTCGCGATCCGCGAGATCGAAGAACTGACCCTGGTGTTCGACAAGCTGCTGCAGATCGCCGAGGCCGAATCCGGCGCGCGCCGGCAGGCCTTCCAGCCGGTGTCGCTGAACGACATCGTGTCCGACGTGGTGGAACTGTACGAACCTGTGGCAGAGGAGCGACAGGTGCGGGTTTCCACCGAGCTGGCCGAGGAAGCCATCGCGCCCGGCGACAAGGACCTGCTGGCCAGCGCCGTGGCCAACCTGATCGACAATGCCATCAAATACGCCGGCAGCCCGGCCCGCGTGAGCGTGCGCACCGTGCAGACGCCGGAGGCGGTGTCGGTGGTGGTGCAGGACAACGGGCCCGGCATCGCGCCGGCCGAGCGTTCCAAGGTGGGCACCCGTTTCTTCCGCCTCAACCGCCGCGTGCCGGGCTACGGGCTGGGGCTGGCCAGCGTCACGGCCATCGCCCACCTGCATCACGCCACTTTCGAACTGGACGACGCCGGGCCCGGCCTGATCGCCCGGCTCACGCTGCCGCGCTTCGGCCCGGCATGACGGCAACATGACCAAACGGTAATGTTCTGTCCATGGTCGGCGCGCCTGCCGCTGGCTAGCATCTCGCAACCGGTCATAGCCGCAAGGCAGCGGAGCGCGGACCCCATCCGCCCAGACTCCCGCCGGACTCCCACGTGTGTTGCGAAGAGGGCTTCATGCAGGTGCGTTTCACTGGTTTCGTTTCCGTCGGCGTGGCGCTTTGCGCCCTGGCGCTGGCAGGCTGTCAGGGCAAGGAACCGCCGGCGGCCGCCGCCGAGGCGGTGTCGCCGCAACCCCTGCCCGCCGGGCGGGTGCGCGTGCAGCCGGCCTCGCTCAAGTTCATGGAGATCCGCGCGATCTCGGCCGCCGCCGAGGCCCGCCAGGTGTGGGCGCCGGCGCGCGTCGCGTTCCGCGAGGACCGCGTGTCGGAAGTGGCGGCGCCGGTGGCCGGCCGCATCGTCGCGGTGCAGGCGCAGGTGGGCGACACCGTCAAGGCCGGCGCGCCGTTGGCCACCATCGCCAGCCCCGACGCCTCGCGCATCCGCGCCGAGCTGTCGAACGCCGAAGTCGAGCTGCGCGTGGCCGAGACCGAGGCCCGTCGCCAGCAGACCATGGTCGACAAGGGCGTGGGCGTGGAAGCCGAGCTGGTGGCGGCCCAGGCGCGCCTGCAGCAGGCCCGGCAGAACCTGAACGCGGCCTCGCGCGCGGCCGGCTACCTGGGCGCGGGCGGCAACGACGGCCTGGTGCTGCGCGCGCCGCGCGACGGCGTGGTGGTGGCGCGCACGGCGCTGCCGGGCGCGGCGGTGGGCACCGAGTCCGGGGCCCTGTTCACGATCGGCGATCCTTCGGCGCTGTGGGTGACGGCCGACGTGTTCGAAAGCGACGTCGCCGCGATCCATCCCGGCGCGGCGGTCAAGGTCACCGTGCCCTCGCTGGCCGAGCCGCTGGCCGGCAAGGTGGCGCGCGTGAGCTCCGCGCTCGACGCCCAGACCCGCCGGGCGCAGGTCTTCATCGCGCTGGACCAGGGCAACGCCGGGCTGCGCGCCGGCATGCTGGCCCGCGCCGGCATCGAAACGCGCGACGCCGACGGCCTGTCGATTCCCATCAACGCCGTGCTGATCAAGGACGGCGACCACTCCATCGTGTTCGTGCAGGTCGAGGACACGGTGTTCGAGGCCCGCACCGTCCAGCTCGGCCCGCCGTCCAACGGGTACATCCCGGTACTCGGCGGACTGGCCCCCGGCGACAAGGTCGTGGTGAAGGGAGCCCTGCTGCTCGACGGCGCGGCCAATCAATTGCTGTAGGCGGGCTTTCCTCATGCGTTCTCTTCTCGCACTGGTGGTGCACCGCCGCCTGGTGGCGCTGGCGGCCACGCTGATCGTGGCGGTGTACGGCGCCTACGCCTATCTCAACACGGCGATCGAAGCCTATCCCGACGTCACCAACGTTCAGGTCGGCATCATCTCGCTGGCGCCCGGCCTGGCGCCGGAAGAAGTCGAGCGGCAGGTGACGCTGCCGCTGGAGCGCGCGCTCAACGGCACGCCGCACATGACTTCGCTGCGCTCCGAAAGCTATTTCGGCCTGTCGATGCTGACGCTGGTGTTCGACGACGACACCAAGAGCTTCGACGCGCGGGTGCAAGTCACCCAGCGGCTGGCCTCGGCCGACCTGCCCGACGGCGTCACGCCCGAGATGGCGCCCGACAACACGCCGCTCGGCAAGATCTACTACTACCGCCTCAACAGCGACCGCCATACGCTGGCCCAGCTGCGTTCCGAGCAGGAATGGACGGTGGCGCGCGTGCTCAAGCAGATCCAGGGCGTGGCCGACGTGGTCAGCATGGGCGGCTTCGTCAAGGAGTTCCACGTCGAGGTCGACCCGGCCAAGCTGATGGCGCACGGCCTCACGCTGGACCAAGTGGTCGACGCGGTGTCGAAGTCCAACCAGAACGTGGGCGGCGGCCTGCTGCGGCGCGGCGAGCAGTCGCTGATCATCCGCGGCATCGGCCTGCTGCGCGCGCCGCGCGACATCGAGACCGTGGTGCTCAAGACCGAGCACAACACGCCGGTGCGGGTCAAGGACGTGGCTCAGGTGGTGCAGTCGTACACGCCGCGCCAGGGCTCGGTCGGCATGAACGACGAAGACGACATCGTCGAAGGCATCGTGCTGCTCAAGCGCGACGAGAACCCTTCGAAGGTGCTCGACCAGGTGCACCAGAAGGTGGACGAGATCAATGCCCACATGCTGCCGGCCGGCATGCGCATCGAGCCGGGCTACGACCGCTCCACGCTGGTCGGCCATACGCTGGAAACCGTGCACCACAACCTGCTGTTCGGCGCCACGCTTATCGTGGGCGTGCTGTGGCTGTTCCTGCGCAGCCTGCGCGGCTCGCTGATCGTGGCGGTGGTGATCCCGCTGGCGCTGCTGGTGGCCTTCATCGGGCTGCATTTCCTGAACATGCCGGCCAACCTGATCTCGATGGGCGCGATCGACTTCGGCATCATCGTCGACGGCGCCGTGGTGCTTACCGAGGCCATCATCCACAAGGCGCGGCTCCGGCGCCCGGCCTCGCGGCGCGACATGTTCGAACTGATCATCGACGCCGCCGTGTCGGTGGCCAAGCCGACCCTGTTCGCGATGGCCATCGTGATCGCCGCGCTGATTCCGGTGTTCTCGCTGCAAAGCATCGAAGGCCGGATCTTCCGGCCGCTGGCGCTGACCTACACCTTCGCGCTGATCGGCGCGCTGGTGTTCGCGCTGACGCTGGTGCCGGCGTTGTGCGCGCTGGTGCTGCGCCCGCGCGACGTGGCCACGCCCGAGCCCAAGGTGTTCCTGCGCATGCACCACGCCTATTCGCGCTGGATCGGCGGCGTCCTGGGCGCGGCGCGCCGGCGCTGGCAGGTGCTGGGGGTCGCGCTGGTCGTGCTGGCGGTGGCGTTGGCGGCCGGCTCGCGCCTGGGCACCGAGTTCCTGCCCGAGCTGGACGAAGGCGACGCCTACGTGCTGGTGCAGATGCCGCCCTCGGTTTCGCTGGAGAAAGGCCAGGAGCTGCTGCACACCATCCGCCAGCGCTTGAAGGCCGTGCCCGAGACCATCTCGGTCATCAGCGAACAGGGGCGGCCGGAAGACGGCACCGACAACGAGACCATCAACGTGGCGAAGGTGCTGGTGCGCCTGAAGGACCGCAGCCAGTGGCGCAAGGGGCTCGACAAGGAAACCCTGGTGTCCGAGATGCGCCAGTCGCTGTCCGACATGCCGGGCGTGCAGTTCAACTTCGCGCAGCCGATCCGCGACAGCGTGGAGGAATCGACCTCGGGCGCGCGCGGCCAGGTGGTGCTGAAGGTGTTCGGCCCCGAGATCGAAACCATGCGGGGCATCCTGGTCAAGACCAAGGAAGCCGTCAGCCACGTCGACGGCGTGGTCGACCTCGATCTGTACCGCGACGCCCCGGCGCCGCAGCTGCATATCGAGTTCGACCGCGACGCGCTGGCGCGCTACGGCATCTCGATGGAAACGGCCGACACCGCGGTCGAGACCGCGCTGGCCGGCAAGGTGGTGACCACCGCCTGGGAAGGCGAGCGCAGCGTGCCGGTGCGGGTACGGTTGCCGTTCGGCGACCGCCAGGACGAAGCGCGCATCCGCGAGATCGCGGTGGCCGCGCCCGACGGCAGCTACGTGCCGCTGCACGCGCTGGCCAACATCAGCTTCAAGGTCGGCAACGCCTCGATCTTCCGCGAGGGCAACTCGCGCTACATGGCGCTCAAGTTCAACGTGGAGGGGCGCGACATCGGCTCGGTGGTCAAGGACGCGCTGGCCGTCTTCAAGAAAGACGTCCAGCTGCCCGAGGGCTACCTTGCGCAGTGGGGCGGCCAGTGGGAGAACCAGCAGCGCGCCGCGGCCCGCCTCAAGATCGTCGTGCCGCTGTCCCTGCTGGTGGTGTTCGTGCTGCTGTTCAGCGCGCTGGGCAGCGCACGCAGCGCGGCCATCATCCTGCTGACCGCGCCGTTCGCGATGGTGGGCGGCATCGCTGCGCTCTACCTGACCGGGATCGATCTGTCGATCAGCGCGGCCATCGGCTTCATCGCGCTGCTGGGGCAGGTGGCGCTGGCCGGCCTGCTGGTGGTCAGCGCGGTCGAGCACCTGCGGCGCGACGGCGCGGCCATGCTGCCGGCGCTGATCGAAGGCGCCGCCGAGCGGATGCGCTCCATCCTGATGGTGGCGCTGCTGGGCCTGATCGGCCTGCTGCCGATGGCCATGTCGACCGGGGTCGGCAGCGAAACGCAGCGGCCGTTCGCCTCGGTGGTGGTGGGCGGCATGGCAGTGCTGCCGCTGGTGGCGCTGTTCGTGCTGCCCGTCTTGTACGCGCTGCTCGGGCCCAAGCAGATCCTTACCGCCGAAGAGCGCGATGCGCTCGCCAATCAGGAAGAATCCCATGCGTAAGTTCTTGCCCGCCGTGGTGGCATGCGCGTGGCTGCCGGCGATGGCGCTGGCCCAGGCCGCCACGCAGGCGTCGCCTGCAACCGTCGTGCCGCTGTCCATGGCGCCGGCCGTCGGCGGGGCTGCGTCCGCCGCTGCGCCGACGGCTTCGTCGATGGCGCCGCTGGGCGCCGGTTCGTCCTCCGTGCTCGGCACCGAGGTTACGCTGCCGCAGCTGCTGGAGCTGGTCAAGACCCGCAGCCCGGCGCTGCAGGCCGAGCGGATCCAGGTCCAGGTGGCCGAGGCCGACCTGATGACGGCGCAGACGCTGCCCAATCCCACCGCTTCGTACACCCACAAGCGCGGCGAGCGCGAGGCGTTGCTGTCGCAGGACCTGCCGATCTTCGGCCAGCGCGGTGCCCGCATCGACACCGCCCGCAGCGGCATCGACGCCGCCCGGGCGAACCTGCGGCTGGCCTACGCCGCGGCGCTGCAGGACGCGGCGCGCGACTTCACGACGCTGCTGATCTCGCAGGAGCGCGAGAAGCGCTGGGTCGAGGCCAAGCAGGACCTGGAAGCCGCGGCGAAGATCGTGGCCGGACAGGTGCAGGCCGGCGCGCGCAGCCGCTACGACCAGACCCGGATCGAGATCGAGCGCGCCACGCTCGACGCCCAGCTCGAACAGGCCCAGGCCGAGACGTTGCAGGCCGCCGCGCAGGTGGCGGCCGACGTCGGCGATCCGGACTGGCGGCCGCGCGCGGTGGGCTCCATCGTGCCGCAGTGGAAGGCGCTGAGCTTCGATGCGCTGTGGCCGCAGGCCCAGCAGCGCCTGCCGCAGGTACGGGCGGCGCTGGCCGAGCAGGACTACGCCGACAAGCTGGTGCAGGTGGCGCGGCGCGACGCCTACCCGGTGCCCAGCGTGTCGGTCGGCCGCCTCAACAATGACCTGGGCCGCAGCACGGAGTTCGGGCTGTCGGTGGCGATTCCGGTGTTCGACCGCAACCAGGGGCCGATCGCGCGTGCCGAGGCCGAGGCCGAGGGCATGCGGCTGCGCAGCCAGGCCATCATCGTGGCCGCGCAGAGCGAGCTGCGCCGCGCCACCGAACAGATGGAGCGGCGCGAGCAACTGACCGAACGCTACCAGCGCGAGGGCCTGGCGATGGTGCCGCAGCTGCGGCAGATGGCGCAGGACGCCTACACGCTGGGGCGCGGCGGGATCCTGGAGCTGATCGACGCGATCCAGGCGGTGGCCGAGAAGAAGAACACCTACCTCGACTTGCTGCAGGCCGCGCTGCAAGCGGAAGTGGACGTGCGCATCGCCTCAGGCGAGCTTGGCGTGGAGTAGGGGCCTGGAGCAAGGCCCACCTGGAGCAAGGCCCGCCTGGAGCAAGGCCCACCTGGAGCAAGGCCCACCTGGAGCAGGGCCCACCCCTACGCGCTTCGCGCGCCCCTCAAGGGGCGACGCTGGCGGACCGGAAGAAAAGCCCACCCCTGGCGGCCTTTGGCCGCTCCCCTCAAGGGGCGACGCTGGCGGACCGGCGGAGCCGGATCCGCGGCGTCCTGGGTGGGGGACGGGTAAAATGGGTAGGTTTCGCCGGGGGTGGTGCGGCGTCCGTTTCGAGGATTCCCATGCGCGTTTCTTTCCTGCGCGGCGTGCTGGCGGCTGCGCTGCTGGCTGCCGCTGCGGCGGCCCGCGCCGATATTACGGTCGGCGTCGATCTCGCCACTACGGGCCCGGCCGCGGCGATCGGCATTCCGTCGAAGAACGTGGTGTTGATGTGGCCGCCCACGCTGGGCGGGCAGAAGGCGCGCTACGTGGTGCTGGACGACGGGTCCGATCCGACGCAGGCCGTGGCCAACGCGCGCAAGCTGATTGCGGAGCAGAAGATCGACGTGCTGGTCGGCCCCAACACGGCACCGGCCGCGCTGGCGGTGCTCGACGCGATCGCCGAGGGTGCCACGCCGATGGTGGCGCTGGCGGCCAACGCCACCATCGTGGAGCCACCCGGCGACGGCCGCCGCCGCTGGGCCTTCAAGATGCCGCAGAACGATTCGCTGATGGCCGGCGCCATCGTCTCGCACATGGCCGCGGCCGGCGTGCGCACGGTCGGCTTCATCGGCTTCGCCGATTCCTACGGCGAAAGCTGGTGGAAGGAATTTTCGCCACTGGCCGCCAAGGCCGGCATCAAGGTGGTGGCCAACGAACGCTACAACCGCACCGATACCTCGGTGGCCGGCCAGGCGCTCAAGCTGATGGCGGCGCGGCCCGATGCCGTGCTGGTGGCCGGCGCCGCCACGCCTGCGCTGCTGCCGCAGAAAGCCCTGGCCGAGCGCGGCTATCGCGGCAAGCTGTACCAGACCCATGGCATCGCCACGCCCGAATTCCTGCGGCTGGGCGGCAAGACGGTCGAAGGCACGCTATTTCCCACCGGCCCCGGCGTGGTCGCGCGCGACCTGCCCGATACGCACCCGGTCAAGAAGGTCGCGCTGGCATTCGCGGAGCGCTACGAGGCCCGTTTCGGCACGGGTTCTATCACCCAGTTCGCCGGCGACGCCTGGGGCGCATGGATGCTGCTCGACGGCGCCGCCCGCCGCGCGCTGGCCACCGGCGCCCGGCCCGGCACGCCCGCCTTTCGCGCGGCGCTGCGCGATGCGTTGGAATCGACCCGCGGCCTGATCGTGCCGAACGGCGTGCTGAACATCAGCGCAGCGGACCACCAGGGTTTCGACGAACGCGCGCGCGTGATGGGGATCGTGCGCGCAGGCCGCTTCAGGTATGAATGAGCTGGCTTAGCGCGGGGGATTCACCGCGTCGGGAACCTTCAGTTCGGGATGCACGATGTCGCCGCGCTCCAGGATGGGCTCGCCGTCCAGCGCGAGGCTGCAGCCGCGCAGCGGGATGTCCATGTGGCAGGCGGTATCGTTGCTGCCGCCCAGCTCGACGTTGGGTCCGGTGGAGAACAGCACGTTGCCATAGAACGACAGGGCGTTCATCACGTGCTCGCTGTCGAGGTGGCGCGTCGACTCGATGTGATGCCAGCGGGCGCGGTCGTTCATGCCCCAGCCGATGTGGGAGACCGCATAGGCGCGCGGATCGTGGAAGCTGGCGATGTAGGTGCGGATCAGGTCGGCGTCCATGCCGTCGCCGGCGATCTCGACGATGCAGCCGCGCTCGATCCGCAGCACCACCTGCGACTGCACGTAGCGCTTGAAGGCGGCCAGGATGTCGCCCGGCCGCAGCACCACGGTGCCGTCCACGCCGTCATCGTCGCCCTGCGTGAACACGAAGCCCGACGGAAAGTTGTCCCAGCGGCCCGGCTCGGCGGTATAGCCGTATTCGGACATCACGGGGTAGCTGCCCAGCCGGTAGGTGACGTCGGTGCCGGCCGGCGAAGTGATGCGCATGGTGCGCGCCTGCATCAGCAGTTCGCGGCCGCGTTCGACGCGGCGGGCCAGGTCTTCGGTCGGGAACATCTGCCTGAGCACGTGGAACGGTTCCATCACGCGCAGGATACGCACGCCGGCCGCCTGCAGCTCGGCCTGCTCGCGCGAGAACAGCAGGCCCACCAGGTCGATCACCATGTCGCACCTGGCGAGGGTTTCCAGCGCCACGCGATTGCCCACCAGCGGATGCCGGCCCTGCACGGCGGCCTGGTTGGGTTGTTCGCGCCGCACGTTCAGGTTGAAGGTGCCGGCGCCCAGCCGCGTGGCGGCGGCCATGAAGGCCTGGGCATAGTCGGCCCATTCGGCGCCGGCGCTCAGCACCGCCACCGTCTCGCCCGGCCGCACCCGGCACAGGGTGAGTTCCTGGATGAACAGCTCGACCATCTCGATGTCGATCGCCGGTTTGGTCACGGTTTCCTCACTGCAGTGCGACGCCCAGCACGCTGCCCAGCGCGCTCATGAAGGCGTCGATGTTTTCGGCCTGGAACTGGTGGGCCGCGCCCTTCAGCACCTCGATGCGCAAAGCGGGGTTGGCTGCGCGCAAGTCCGCCAGATCGCCGTCCTGGATGACGCCGCTCGCGCCGGCCGCCAGCAGCGAGGTGCGGACCGTGGCGCGGCGCAGGTCGTCGTAAGGGTCCTGGGCGTGGAAGTCGCGGTAGGCAACTTCGATCGCGCGCAGGTCGCAGGTGGCCAGCCATTCCGCCCGCAGGCGCAGCAGCGGCTCGGGCCATGGCGCGACGCCGGGGCTGCGCAGATAGGCCTCGCCTTCGCCCCGCAGGGCGGCCTGCACCATTTTCACCGAGCGCGCCATGTCGACTGGGTACGGCCGGCGGCCGGGCGCGCTGGCGGGCGGGTCCAGCAGCACCAGGTGGTTCACCGCGCCGGCGCCGCGCCGGGCCAGCCGCAACCCGATGCGGGCGCCCATCGAATGGCCGACCAGCGTGTAGCCGGACAGGCCCAGCGCGTGGGCGAAGGCCTCGACGTCGTCGGCGCAGGCGTCCAGGCCGTAGTCGAGGTGGGCGCCGCTTTCGGACAGCCCGCGGCCGCGCACGTCCAGCAAGTGGACGCGGAAATGCCTGGCCAGGCGGGTGCCGACGTGCAGCCAGAGCGCGGCGGGGCTCACGATGCCGGGCACCAGGACGAGCGGCGGCCCGTCTTCGCCCAGGCGGTAGTAATGCTGGCGGATGCCGTTGGCGCGCAGGTGGGCGCCGCAGGCCCAGGTGGGGAACACGAGCATGGTGGCGGGCTCCCGGTCAGAGCGCGACGATCGCCAGGATGACGGCCGCCGCCACGACGGTGGCGCCGGCGATCCAGGCGATGGGGACGTTCTTGCGAGGCGCCGGCGCGGCGGCAGGCGCCGGCACGGCCTCTGGCGCCGGCCGGCCGATCTGCGCCTGGAAGCGCTGGAAGAACTCGGCCGCGATCTTGGCCGCGACGCCTTCCACGAGGCGCGAACCGACCTGCGCCAGCCGGCCTCCCAGCTGGCCTTGCGCGGCATAGGCCAGCCTGGTCCGGCCGGGCGCCGCGTCCGACAGCGCGACCGCCACGCTACCCGCGGCGAATCCCGCCGCGCCGGCTTTGCCCTCCACCGTCAGGGTGTACGAGCTGCCGGGCACGATGTCGCCGAGCCGCATCGCCGCGTTCATGCGCGCCGACACCGGGCCCACCGCGGCGCGTACGGTCAGCTGGTATTCGCCGTCGCCGCTGCGCGCGATCCGTTCGCAGCCGGGAATGCAGGCCTGCAGCACCGCGGGGTCCATCAACGCCTCCCAGACTTCGTCGCGTCCCGCCTCGAGCGTGTATTCGCCGTTGACGTTCATGGTCTCCTTCCTTGTCGTTTCGCGCGCGGCGCGCAGGAGCGCGCCCAGATTGTTCATGGACATGGGCAGCCGCGTGATCGAGATGCCCTGCGCCGCCAGCGCGCGCGAGACGGCATTCGACAGCGCGGCGCCGGTGGCGATGATGCCGCCTTCGCCGGCGCCCTTGACGCCCAGCGGATTGCTGGGCGAGGGCGACAGCTCCAGCGTTTCGCCGTCGACGTTGGGGAAATCGGTGCTGGTCGGCAGCAGGTAGTCGGCGAAGCTGCCGGTCAGCATCTGGCCGTGCTCGTCGTAGACGAACTCGTCCAGGAAGGTGCCGCCCATGCCCTGCACGGCGGCGCCGATCGTCTGGCCGTGCACGATGGCCGGGTTGATCATCCGCCCGAGGTCTTCCACGCAGAAATACTTCAGCACGTCGACGCGCGCCGTTTGAGGATCGACGGCGACGTGGGCCAGCTGCACGCCGAAGGTGAAGGTGAGCCGGTCGTTGGCGAAGGCGCCGTCGGCCGAGAACGGTCCGCGCGCGTGGCCGGCGTGGGGCGGGATGCCGGCCGCGATGTCGGCGATGCCGGCGATGGCCTGTCCGGACGGGCCGGCGATCGTGCCATGGGCATAGCGCAGCGACTCGGCCGGCAGGCCGGACAGCTCCGCGGCGTGCTGCAGGAGTTTGTCGCGCATGGCCTCGGCCGCCCGCACCACCGCGCTGCCCGACATCACCGCCGACCGGCTGTGGTACGAGCCGAAGCCGCGGTCGAGCAGCGTGGTCGAGCCGTGGTGCACGCGGATCGTGTCGTAGGGCACCTGCAGCGCGTCGGCCAGCACCTGGGCCATCGAGGTTTCGTGCCCCTGGCCCGCGCTCGACGCGCCGACGTACAGGTCGAAGCCGCCGCCGCGGCGCAGTTCGAGCCGGGCATGCTCGGCCGGCCCGCCGCCGGTCGATTCGACGAAGCAGCCCATGCCGACGCCATGGTAGCGGCCGTCGATCAGCCGGCCGTCGTTGGCCGCCAGTTCGGCGTAGCCGAACTTTTCCAACGCGTGGCGGAACACTTCGGGATAGTTGCCCGAGTCGTACACCGTGGGCCCCATGCCGGGCACCAGCGCGCCCGCGTCGTAGGGCATGGCCTCGGGCGGGATCAGGTTGCGGCGCCGGAACTCGGCCGGGTCCAGGCCCAGCCGGGCGGCGGCGATGTCGACCAGCCGCTCGCGGAAGAAGGTGGTTTCGTAGCGGCCCGGCCCGCGATAGGTGCCGGACGGCGTCTTGTTGGTGACCACGGCCAGCACGTCGAAATCGGTGGCGGCGATGCGGTAGGGGCCGGCCAGGAACTGCGCGCCCTTGCCGGGCATGACGCCGGAATTGGTGCGCACGTAGGCGCCGATGTCGGCCACCAGCCGGCCCCGCATGCCGAGCATGCGTCCCTGCGCGTCGACCGCGAGTTCGAGCTCGCAATGCATGTCGCGCGAATGGTTCAGGGCCTGCAGGCTTTCGCGCCGGTCTTCGATCCACTTGACCGGCCGCCCCAGTTGCCGGGCGACGAAGGGCACCAGGAAGTCCTCGGGATAGAAGTCGCCCCGCACGCCGAAGCTGCCGCCGACGTCGACCTCGATCATCTCGATCAGGGCGGCGTCCAGCCCCAGCATGCCGGCCAGGATGGCGCGGTTGGCGAACGGCACCTTGGCCACGCCCCATATCCGCAGCCGCCCGGCGGCTTCGTCCCATTCGGCCACCAGCCCGCGCGTTTCCAGCGGCGTGGCGCTGTGGCGGTGCACGTAGAAGCGGTCGCCGATCACCAGGTGGGCATCGCGGAACGCGGCCTCGCAATCGCCGTAACCCGTCCGGTAGTGGGTCGCGGCATTGCTGCCTTGCGCCGGATGCAGCAGCGTCGCGCCTTCGATGGCCTGCTGCGCGTCGACCACCGCCGGCAGCGTTTCGCAGTCGACGTAGACCAGTTCGGCCGCGTCTTCGGCCAGATAGCGGTCTTCGGCCACGACCACGGCCACCGGCTCGCCCACGTAGCGCACGCGATCGGTGGCGATGGGCAGTTGGGCGTAGTTCTCCATGCCGGGCAGCGGGCAGACGCGCTGCGGGATCGGCTTGAGGAAGGGCTCGAAGTCGCTGCCGCGGTAGACCGCCAGCACGCCCGGCATGGCGCGCGCCTCGTCGTCGTGGATGCCTTTGATCAGGGCATGGGCCACCTGGGCGCGGACCACCACCGCGTGGACCATGCCGGGCCGCCGCACGTCGTCCACGTAGGTGCCGCGCCCGGTGGCGAACCGGGCCGATTCGCGGCAGGTCAGGGCGGCGCCGATGAGCGGCGCGTTCATGGGGCTTCCCCGGCCGGCCCGTCCTGCGCGGCGGCGAGCACCGCTTCGACGATCGGGACGTAGCCGGTGCAGCGGCAGATGTTGCCCGACAGCGCTTCGCGCGCCTGTTGCGCGGTGGGCCGCGGCACGCGCCGCAGGAAGGCGTCGGCGGTCAGGATCATGCCGGGCGTGCAGAAGCCGCATTGCATCGCGTGGTGCTCGCAGAACCGCCGCTGCAGCGGCGTCATGCCGCCGGCCGGCGCCAGGCCCTCGATGGTCGTGACCCGCCGGCCGTTGGCCTGCGCCGCGAACATCAGGCAGGCCCGCACCGGATCGCCGTCCAGCTGCACCGTGCAGGCGCCGCAGACGCCGTGCTCGCAGCCGACGTGGGTGCCGGTCAGCGCCAGCCGCTCGCGCAGGAAATCGGCCAGCGTCAGCCGTGCCTCGACGCGCGCGCGCACCGGTTCGCCGTTGACGTCGAAGGCCAGTTCCACCTGGTCCTGCGCCGTCAGTTCGATCTGTTCTTGCATCATGTCCACTCCTGCGGATCCGGCTGGATCGCCCGCCGCAGCGCGCGGGCGACCACGGCCTCGATCAGGTCCACCCGGTAGTCCGCCGAGGCGTGCAGGTCGGAGCGCGGCTCGATGGCCGAGCGCGCGAAAAAGCCGATCTCGTCGCAGGCCTCGGCATCGACCCGGCGGCCCAGCAGGCGCTCGCCGAGCGCGCGCAATACTACCGGCGTGTCGGCCACGCCGAACACGACGATGCGGGCCGCATGGCAGATGCCGTCGGCGGTGCCGTCGAGCAAGGCGATGGCGCCGGCCAGCGCGAAGTCTCCCGTGCGGCGGGCGATTTCGCAGAAGCCCCAGCGGCGCCCCGCCGGCCACGGAGGAAAGGCGACCCGGGCCAGGATCTCGCCCGGCTGCAGCGCGGTGGTATAGACGCCCTGGGTGAAATCGGCCGCCGGCACGTCGCGCGGCCCGTTCGCGCCGGCCACGGTCACGACCGCGTCCAGCGCGACGCAGACCGCGGCCCATTCCGCGGCCGGATCGGCATGCGCCAGGCTGCCGCCCAGCGTGCCGCGGTAGCGGACCTGCGCATGCGCCACATGGGCCATGACGGCGGGGATGAGCGGATGGCTGCGTGCCACGGCGGCGCTGTGCTCGAAATCGGCATGGCGCGCCATCGCGCCGGCCTCGAGGCCGCCGTCGGGCCGCAGCGCGATGCCGCGCAGGGCGGGGATGTTGCCCAGGTCGACCAGCACCTCGGGCGCGGCCAGGCGGAAGTTCATCGCCGGGATCAGGCTCTGGCCGCCGGCCAGCGGCCGGGCCATCTCGCCGTGTCCGGCAAGCAGCGCGAGCGCAGCGTCGAGCGTGGCGGGCGAAGCATAGGAGAAACGGCTGGGTTTCATCGGGAGGGGCGCAGGCGGTGGCGGCGCGGGACGGTCCCGCGCCTGGGCTCAATCTACCTTGATCCCGGCGGCATCGGCGATCGGCCGGAACAGGTCGATCTCGCGCTTGAAGCGCGCCGCCGTTTCCTCGGGCGATCCGCCCTCGGGTTCGACGCCCATCTTGGCCAGGCGTCCGCTGATTTCGTCGGAATGCAGCACGGCGTGGATCTGCTCCTGCAGGTACGTCACGATCTCGCGGCTGGTGCCCTTGGGCGCGGCCGCCGCCGAGAACAGCGAAAAGTCGAAGCCCTTGATGCCGGACTCGGCGATGCTCGGGACCTGGGGCAGGATCGGGTTGCGCTTGGCCGAGGTCACGGCCAGCGCCTTGGCCTGGCCGGAATTCACCAGCGGCACGGCGGGCGCGATGTCGGCGCTGAGCAGCTGGATGTCGCCGGCCATCAGGGCCTGCCCGGCCAGCGCGGTGCCTTTGTACGGGATCTGCGAGAGCGTGATCTTGGCCTGCGAGGCGAAGTATTCGGTGGGCACCTGGAACGAGGCGCCGGCCGAACCGTAGTTCAGCGTGCCCGGGTTCTTCCTGGCGTAGGCGATCAGCTCGGGCAGCGTGGACACCGGCAGCTTGGGATTGGCCAGCAGCACGATGGGGTAGGAGCCGAGGATGGTGATGGGTTCGAAATCTTTGACCGGATCGTAGGGCAGCTTGTTGTAGGTGATCGGGTTGAACACCATCGGGCCGCTGCCGCCGATCAGCAGCGTCTGGCCGTCGGGCTCGGAGCGCGCCACGAATTGCGCGGCCAGGATGCCGCTGGCGCCGGCCCGGTTTTCCACCACCACCTGCTGGCCGATACGCTCGGAAAGCTTGGCGGCGACCAGGCGGGCGACGATGTCGGTGCCGCCGCCCGGCGCGAACGCCACGATGAACCTGACCGGATCCTTGGGATAGCCGTGCGGACCGTTGCCGGCCTGGACCCCCGTCGCCGCCGCTGCCAGCAGGCTACCCAATGCCACGCGCGAAACCATTGCCTTGAACATGAAATCCCCCTCGTTCGTAAATGCTTCGATCGTCAAACAGGTACTTGCGTCGCGTCGTACCGGAACAGCCAGTCGTAGCGTTGCCTGACCTTGTCCGGCGCCCATTCGCGCGCCACGTATTGCTCCGCGGCCTGCGGCCGGCTCAGTTCGTCGTTGTGGAAGCGCCCCAGGTTGTCGGCCGAGCGGTTGACGATGAGCGTGGTGCGCTCGACGCGCGCCTGCTCGTAGCGCCGCAGCGCCTGCTCCACGTCGGCGTGGTCGCGCAGCGCGCGCGCCAGCACCAGGCCGTCCTCGATCGCCATGTTGGCGCCCTGGGCCAGGTAGGGCAGGGTGGCGTGGCAGGCGTCGCCCAGCAGCGAGACCCGGCCCCGCGACCATTGCTGCAGCGGCGTGCGCAGGAACAGCGCCCATTTGTACGGGGTGTCGATGTTGCGCAGCATGGCCTGGATGTCTTCGTGCCAGCCGGCGTAGTCGGCCAGCAGTTCTTCGCGCGTGCCGACTTCGGTCCACGACTCGCCGCGCCAGTCGTCGCGCTCGACGTGGCCGACGAAATTGAGCAGCGTGCCGCTGCGAACCGGATAAGTGATGACGTGCCCCCCCGGGCCTACCCAGTTGACGCCGACCGGCCGCCGCAGATGCGCGGGCAGCCTGGCCACATCGATGATGCCGCGCCAGCACACGCCACCGGTGAATTGCGGGGCGTCGGGGCCGAACAGCGCCTTGCGGATGGCCGAGTGCAGGCCGTCGGCGCCGATCAGCACGTCGCCGCGAACGGTTTCGCCGTTTTCGAGCTGCAGCGTGACGCCGCCGGCATCCTGCGCCAAGCCGCGGCAGCGCGCGTTGATGCGCGCCGCGCCGGGCTTGAGGGCCTGCACCGCGGCCAGCAGCACGGCGTGCAGGTCGGCCCGGTGCATCATCAGGTAGGGCGCGCCGTAGCGCTCGACCGATTCGGCGCCCAGGTCGAACAGCGGCCAGGTGCGGCCCGTATCCCAGATGCGGATTTCCTTGGCGTCGGCGTTCACGGCCAGCCGGTCGACCTCGGCCCGCAATCCCAGTTCGTACAGCACGCGCACCCCGTTGGGGCCGAGTTGGACGCCGGCGCCGATCTCTTTCAGTTCGCTCGCCTGCTCGAACACCGAAACGTCGATCCCGCGGCGCAGCAGCGCCAGCGCCGCGACCAGGCCGCCGATGCCGGCGCCGGCGATCAATACGTGCAAGTTCTTGCTCATCGTGAGGTTCCGGGCCGGGTCAGGTGGGCGAGCCGGACAGCAGGTCGAGCGCGCGCGCGGTCGACATGACGTCCGCATACTTGCTGTTCATGTCGAACAGATTGACCGCGTGGGACACCTGCGAGCGGTCGTAGACGGCCTCGTGCGGGACGACGATCTGGTAGCCGTACGAGGACGCGTCCACCACCGAGGCCCGCACGCAGCCGCTGGTGGTGCAGCCGGTGACGTAAAGAGTGTCGACCTTCTGCTGCAGCAGGTGGCTGATCAGCGCGGTGCCGAAAAAGGCGCTGGCGTGGTGCTTGGGCAGCAGGATGTCGTCGGGCCGCGGCGCGGTTTCCTCGACGAAGGCATAGCCTTCGGGCGGGATCGACATGATGGCCGGCATCTTGTCGGCGAAGCGCTGACCGTCGTGGCGGCCCTTGGGGGCGACGTGGGGATAGATGACGGGCAGGCCGCGGGCGCGGAAGGCGGCCAGCAGGCGGGCGATGTACGGCACCGCTCGCCAGCCGAACTCGCCGCAGCTGGTGGGGTATTGCCCGATCGATTCGGCGATCGGCGCCGGCGCGTGGCCCATCGACCGGTATTGCACGTCGATGACCAGCAGCGCGGCGCGGCCGGGCCTGACGCTGGCGGTGCCCAGGCCGGCGGCGGCGTACAGCGCCAGTTCATGTTCGGGAATCACGCCGGCCCACGGCGCGCTTGTTTCTGGAGTCGTATTCATCTTCGTGTTTCCACCCGGCGCGAGCCGGGTCGTCTGCCTCTGGTCCGTTGATTCTGATTTCAGAACGTAATTCTGCTGTGTAGAATATTGTGGTGTCAATACGGTCCGGCACGCATGCCGGGCTGATAAAATGCCTGCCCTTCTCCAGCGAAGACTTACATGACGGAAAAAAATGAAGGGGTCGCGTCGGTCGAACGGGCGCTCGCCATCCTCAACGTTTTCCAGCACAACGACGACGCGCTGACGCTGCATGAAATCGCCAATCGCACCGGGCTGTACAAAAGCACCATCCTGCGCCTGCTCGCCTCCCTGCTCCGGTTCCGCTGCGTCCAGCAATTGCCGGACGGCCGCTACCAGCTCGGCCACGCGGTGCTGCACTGGGGCAGCGTCTACCAGGCCTCGCTGCGCCTGGAAGACATCGTGGTGCCCGTGCTGAGCGACCTTGCCGACCAGACGGGCGAAGGCGCGTCGTTCTTCCGCCGCGAGGGCGACGTGCGCCTTTGCCTGTTCCGCATCGACTCGCAGCGTTCGATCCGCGACCACATGCACGCCGGCGACATCCTGCCGCTGCAGACCGGCGCGGCCGGCCGCGTGCTGCTGGAGTTCGACCCCTCGGTGCCGAAGCTGCCGCGCGCCGCGGTCATCGTGACCATCGGCGAGCGCGAACCCGACATCGCGGCGGTGGCCGCGCCGGTGTTCGGCGCCGGCCGGGCACTGCGCGGCGCGGTCGCCATCTCGGGCCCGGCCTCCCGCTTCAAGCGCGAGGCGATCGGGCGCTTCTCGCAGTCGGTGCGCGCCGCGGCCATCGAGCTGACGCGCCGGTTCGGCGGCGACGAGGCGGTGTTCGAGGCGCTGGCCTGAGCGCCCGCCCCGGCGCCGCTCATTCGGTCTTGATGCCCGCTGCGTCGATGACTTTCCGGTAGGCGGCGGCCTCGTCCCGCATGAAGGCGCCGAACTCCGCGGGTGTATTGCCCACCACCTCGAAGCCCTGTTGCACCAGCTTGTCGTGCACGGCGGGCTGGCGCAGGATGGCGGCGACCGTTTCCTGTATCTTGCCGACCACCGCGGGCGGCGTGCCGGCCGGCGCCACCAGGCCGTACCAGGAGCCGGTTTCCAGCTGCGCATAGCCGGCCTCCTTCAGCGTGGGAATGTCGGGCCTGAGCGCTGAGCGCGACGCGGTCAGGATGGCCAGCGTCTTGACCTTGCCCGCCTGCGCATAGGGCAGGACTTCGGGCAGGTTGCCCATGGTGAACGAAACCTGGCCCGCGACCACGTCGGTCAGGGCCGGCGCCTGCCCGCGGTACGGAACGTGGGTGGCTTCGATGCCGGTGGCGCGCTTGAACATTTCGCCGCCCAGGTGCGACATCGTTCCCGTGCCGCCGGAGGAATAGGTGAGGCGGCCCGGCTGCCGCTTCGAATAGTCGGCCAGCTCCCGCACCGAATTCACCGGCAGGCCGGTGCTGGCGGTAACCACGAAGGGCACCGATCCAAGCAGGCTGACGGCGGCGAAATCCTTGAACGCGTCGTAGGGCATGTCCTGCCTGAGCAGGGTATTGGCCACGAAGCTGTTGGCCACGGCGGCCAGCGTATAGCCGTCGGGGGCGGCCTTGGCCGCGGCGTTCAGGCCGATCATGCCGCTGGCGCCGGCGCGGTTGTCCACCACCACCGGGACATTCCACCGCTCGCCCATCTGCTGCGCGACGGTGCGTACCAGCGCATCGAGGCTGCCGCCCGGCGGAAAGGGCACGATGATCTGCACCGGCCTGACCGGGTAGGCCTGGGCGAAGGCGCCGGCGCAGGCGGCAAGCAGCGCGAGGCCGGCCAGCGTGCCGGCCGCGCGCGAATGGCGGGCGGTCGTGGTCTTGGGAACATCCGGTTTCATGGCGGCCTCGTCGGGAGTGGAGCGGGGAGGATAGCTATTCAAGAATATTCTTTTAGACAGAATGTGATTCTTGTGTGCGGAATCATCTTAGGACCTAAGCGCCTTGCTTGGCAATAGCCAGCGCCATGGATGAGCAGCAAAAAGACCTGCTTCAGTACGCGCGCGCATGGCGATACATGGCGTGACGTAACCAAGTGGTGCATGCGTCACGCTGCGCCACGGGGAGTGTTTGCTCCGCCTCACATAATTTTTCCCAGTGCCCGCGCGTCGCGGGCCACCAAGGGAGAGCGATCGATGGCGGCGAAATGGATGACGGTGGGGGTGCTGGCCGCGGCCAGCGGCGCGGCGGCGACGGCGTCGGCGCAGGAGGTCTATCTAAAGGGCGGTTTCCTGGGCCTGGGCGTGGGGTATGCGCAGTCGGTGAACGAGCGGTTCGGATGGCACGCCGATCTCAGTACGATCGGCAGTCCCCATCGCAATCGAACCTCGGGCGACCTGACCTACGCGGCCACGCTCAAGGCCAACCAGGCGGGCGCCTACGTCGATTGGTTCCCGTTCGCCAACGGTTTCCGCGTGACGGCCGGCCTGCACGTGCGCAAGCTCGCGGTCGAAGGCGACGGCACGCCCGATGACGATGGCACCATCACGGTCAACGACACCACCGTTCCGTACGGGCCGGGAGACGACTTGCGGGCCTCGGTCAAATTCCCCGACGTCGCGCCCTACCTGGGCGTGGGCTGGGGCTTGAACGATACCGGCCGCAAGGGCTGGGGTTTCGTGTTCGACGCCGGCGTGACCTTCGGCAAGCCCAAGACGCGCATCAGCGTCAGCGACGCGCTATATGCCAGGCTCGATGCGGCGGCGCGGGCCGAAGGCACCACGGCCGATGCCGAGATCGAGGCGCAGCGCCGGCAGATCGCCGACGACGCAGACGATTTCAAGGTGTGGCCGCAGGTCTACGTCGGCGTGTCTTATCGATTCTGATGTGCGCATCGGCCGTGCGGCGCAGGCGTCCTCCGGACGTCTCGCCGCCGAGCCGTCGCGTTGCCTATTGCCGGCCCGTGCTGCCGAAACCGCCGGCGCCGCGAGCCGAGCCTTCGAAGTCGTCGACCACGTTGAACGCCACCCGGGCCACCGGCACGATCACCATTTGCGCCAGGCGTTCCAGCGGCTGCAGCACGAACGGCTCGGCGCCGCGGTTCCAGGTCGACACCATCAGCTGGCCCTGGTAGTCGGAATCGATCAGGCCGACCAGGTTGCCCAGCACGATGCCGTGCTTGTGGCCCAGCCCCGAGCGCGGCAGGATCACGGCCGCATAGCCCGGATCGGCCAGGTGGATCGCCAGCCCGGTCGGCACCAGCACGGTCTGGCCCGGCGCGATGGTCATGGCCTCGTCCAGGCAGGCGCGCAGGTCCAGCCCGGCGGAGCCGGCCGTCGCGTAGGCGGGCAGGTAGTCCCGCATGCGGGCATCGAGGATCTTCAGGTCGACGGATTTCATGGATCGGGGTTCAGCGGCGCGGGGCGCCGCGGCGGGTGGGAACGAAAGGAGGCAGGGGAAGGGACGGCAGCGACTGCGCGCCGCGCACGCGGGCCAGGCCGCGCCGGAACAGCAGCACGGCGATGATGGCCAGGAAGGCGAAGCGCGCCAGCGCCGACGGAGCCGGCGGCCAGGCGCGGACGAAGTCGGAGACCAGGCCGGCCAGCGCCAGGAAGACCACGATGACGGCCAGCGCCATCTGGCCGAAACCGCGGGTGGCGGCCGATCCCTGGCTGGCCAGCGTGGCCGGCGCCGCGTCGGCCGGCCGGGCGGGCGCCGGCGTCGATGCCGGCGCCGGCGACGAGTCGGGCCATGGCCAGCTGTTGCCGGCGACTTCGCTGTCCGCCCATTGCCCTTCGGAGCGGCGCGTCGCGGGCTGGGCGGTGCCGGTGGTGGGCGTGTCGAAGGGCGACGGCCGGACGCTGCCGGGCCGCGGGCTTGCGGCCGTCTGCGCGCCGGCGGCGGGTTGGCCGAAGGGCGAAGGCTGTGCGCCCGTGCCGGGCCCCGTATCGAACGACGCGGGCTCCGCGCCCCGCTCGCCGGTGGGCAAGGGCGCGAAGATCGCGCCGCGCGCGCCCGGCTGCGCCGTCTTGCCGGGCTGGTTGCCGCCGCCGTTGACGAGGCGTTCGACGTAGCTGGCGTAGTCGCCGTTGCGGGGTTCGCTCTCGAAGAACATGGCAGCCTCCGTGGGGATAAGCGTCAGGGCAATCGGCGCGCGATCTGCGCCACCAGTTCGCGGGCCGCCGCCAGCTTGGGCTGGCGGGCCAGCGGATGCATGCCGTCGGCGTCGAACAGGATCAGCGTGGTGTCGTCGGCGCCGAGCGCGTCCTGCGCGCGGTTGGCCACCAGCAGCGGGATGCCCTTGCGTTCGCGCTTGGCCATGGCGTGGCGTTCCAGCTGTTCGGTTTCGGCGGCGAAGCCCACGCAGTACGGGCCGCCGGGCAGGCGCGCCACGGCGGCCAGGATGTCGGGATTCTCGACGAAGTCGAGCGCCGGCGGCATGCCCGACGCCGTCTTCTTGATCTTTTCCGCGCTGACCGTCTTGATGCGCCAGTCGGCCACCGCCGCCACCGCGACGAATACGTCGGCGCGCGGCGCGTCGGCCATCACCGCGTCGTACATCTGCTGCGCGGTGGCCACGTCCACGCGCCGCACGCCGCGCGGCGCCGGCAGCGCGGTGGGGCCGGACACCAGCGTGACGTCGGCGCCGGCCTCGGCCGCCGCCCGCGCCACCGCGTAGCCCATCTTGCCCGACGACAGATTGGTCAGCACCCGCACCGGATCGATCGGTTCGCTGGTGGGGCCGGCGGTAATGAGCACGCGCCGGCCGCGCAGCGGCTTGGGCTGCAGGAAGGCGATCAGGTCCTGCAGGATCTCGGCCGGTTCCAGCATGCGGCCGGAGCCGACTTCGCCGCAGGCCTGGTCGCCCGCGGCCGGGCCCAGCAGTTCGACGCCGTCGGCGCGCAATTGCGCCGCGTTGCGCTGCGTGGCCGGGTTGTTCCACATCTCGCGGTTCATGGCCGGCGCCAGCAGCAGCGGACAGGCGCGCGCCACGCACAGGGTGGCCAGCAGGTCGTCGGCCAGGCCGTGGGCCAGGCGCGCCATGAAATCGGTGCTGGCCGGCACCACCAGGATGGCATCGGCGCCGCGGCTCAGATTGATGTGCGCCATGTTGTTGGGCACCCGCGCGTCCCACTGGTCGGTGAACACCGGCCGGCCCGCCAGCGCCTGGAAGGTGACCGGCGTGACGAAACGCGTGGCGGCCTCGGTCATCACCACGTCGACCGTGGCGCCGTGGTCCATCAGGCGGCGCACCAGTTCGCAGGCCTTGTAGGCGGCGATGCCGCCGGTCACGCCGACGACGATCCGTCTTCCGTTGAGCTCCAGCATGCGGCGGTCTTCCCCAGAGAGGCTAGCGCGATCGCCTGACGCGCAGCAGTTCGTCCAGCACCAGCATAACCGCTCCGACCGTGATCGCCGAGTCGGCCACGTTGAAGGCCGGGAAGAACCAGCCGCGGTAGTGCGCGAGGATGAAGTCGACCACGTGGCCGTGCAGCAGGCGGTCGATCACATTGCCCACCGCGCCGCCCAGGATTAGCGCGAGCGCCCAGGCGAACAGCCGCTGGTGGCCGTGGCGCGCCAGCATCCATACGATGACCACCGCCACCACCAGCGCCAGCGCGGTGAAGAACCAGCGCTGCCAGCCGGCGGCGCCGGCCAGGAAGCTGAAGGCGGCGCCGCGGTTGTAGACCCGCGTCAGGTCGAGCACCGGCAGCAGCTCCATCCGGTGGCCGTAGGCGAAGGTACGGTCGATCACGATCTTGGTGAGCTGGTCCAGCACCACCACCACGCCGGCGATCATCAGCCATACCGACAGCCGGCTGCCTCCGCGCGCGGCCATCAGGCGGCCTCGCGCGGTTCGCCCACGCCCGACAGGTTGGCCACGCAGCGGCCGCAGATCTGCGGCTGGGCCGGGTCGATGCCGACGTCGGCGCGCCAGTGCCAGCAGCGCTCGCACTTGGCGTGCGCCGAAGGCGCGACGTCGACCCGCAGCGCGCCGTCGGCGGCCGGCAGCACGCCGCAGCGCGACACGATGAAGACGAAGCGCAGGTCGTCGCCCAGGCTGCGCAGCAGGGAAAGGTCCGGCTCGGGGGCGTGGATGTCGATCTCGGCCTGCAGGGAAGAGCCGATGCCGCCGGCGGCGCGCACTTCTTCCAGGCGGCGCGTGACCTCGGCGCGCAGCTGGCGCAGGCGGTCCCACTTGGCGATCAGTTCCGCCGCGTCGGCCTGCACCGGCACCTGGTGGAAGAGCTCGGTGAAGATGGTGGCCGCGCCCGGCCTGACCAGCGCCCAGGCTTCCTCGGCGGTGAACGACAGGATCGGCGCCATCAGCCGCAGCAGGGTCTGGGTGACGTGCCACAGCGCGGTCTGCGCCGAGCGGCGCGCCTTGCTGGCGGGCGCAGTGGTGTACAGCCGGTCTTTCAGGATGTCGAGGTAGAAGGCGCCCAGGTCTTCGGAACAGAAGGTCTGCAGCCGGGCCGCCGCCGGATGGAATTCGTAGCGGTCGTACAGCGCCTGCACTTCCTCCTGCATCTGCGCCGTCATCGCCAGCGCGTAGCGGTCGATCTCGAACAGCGCCTCGGGCGCCACCGCCTGCGTGGCGGCGTCGAAATCGCTGACGTTGGCCAGCAGGAAGCGCAGCGTGTTGCGGATGCGGCGATAGCTTTCCACCACCCGCTTGAGGATCTCGTCGGAGATCGACAGCTCGCCCGAATAATCGGTGCTGGCCACCCACAGCCGCAGGATCTCGGCGCCCAGCGTGTCGGACACCTTCTGCGGCACGATGGTGTTGCCGAGCGACTTGCTCATCTTGCGGCCCTGGCCGTCGACCACGAAGCCGTGCGTGAGCAGGCCCTTGTACGGCGGCGTGCCGTTGAGCATGCAACTGGTCAGCAGCGAGGAGTGGAACCAGCCGCGGTGCTGGTCGGAGCCTTCCAGGTACAGGTCGGCCGGCCAGGCCGACTGCGAGGCGTGCGAACCGCGCAGCACCGTCTGGTGGGTGGTGCCGGAGTCGAACCAGACGTCCAGCGTGTCGCGGTTCTTCTCGTAGTGGTCGGCCTCAATGCCCAGCAGCTCGCGCGGGTCCAGCGCCTGCCAGGCCTCGATGCCGCCGGCCTCGATGCGCTGCGCCACCTGCTCGATCAGCTCCACGGTGCGTGGATGCAGCGCGCCGGTTTCCTTGTGCACGAAGAAGGCCATCGGCACGCCCCACTGGCGCTGGCGCGACAGCGTCCAGTCGGGCCGGTTGGCGATCATCGCGTGCAGCCGCGCCTTGCCCCAGGCGGGGAAGAAGCGGGTGGCCTCGACGCCGGCCAGCGCGCGTTCGCGCAGCGTGCCGCCGCCCTCGCGGGGCTGCACGTCCATGCCGGCGAACCACTGGCTGGTGGCGCGATAGATGATCGGCGTCTTGTGGCGCCAGCAATGCATATAGCTGTGGCGGTGCTTTTCCGCCTTCAGCAGCGAGCCGGCGGCGGCCAGCGCGTCGACGATCTTCGGGTTGGCGTCCCAGATCGACAGGCCGCCGAACAGCGGCAGCGAGGCGGCGTAGCGGCCGTCGCCCAGCACGGGCGACAGGATGGCGTCGTCGGACAGGCCGTTGGCCTTGCAGATCGCGAAGTCTTCCACGCCGTAGGCCGGCGCCGCGTGGACCACGCCGGTGCCGGTGTCGAGCGTGACGTAGTCGGCCGGGTAGACCGGCGACAGGCGGTCGTAGCCGGCGTCGGCCCTGGCCAGCGGATGGCGGAAGGCGATGCCGGCCAGCGCCGCGCCCTTGCAGCTGGCCACCACCTCGCCTTGCAGGCCCCACGATTGCAGGCAGGCCTCGACGCGGTCGCGCGCCACGATCAGCAGGGTGCCCCAGGGCTGCGGCGCGGCCACGCGCACCAGCGCGTAGTCGAACTCGGGGTGCAGGTTCAGCGCCTGGTTCGACGGGATGGTCCACGGGGTGGTGGTCCAGATCACGATCGCGCCGTCTTCGTCGATGGCCGGCAGCCCGAAGGCGCGCGCCAGCGCGGGCTTGTCGGCGAAGGCGAAGGCGACGTCGATGGCCGGATCGGTGCGGTCGGCGTATTCGACCTCGGCCTCGGCCAGCGCCGAGCCGCAGTCGAAGCACCAGTTGACCGGCTTCAGGCCGCGGAACACGAAGCCTTTTTCCAGGATCTTGCCCAGCGCCCGCAGCTCGTCGGCCTCGTTGCGGAAGTTCATCGTCAGGTAGGGGTCGTCCCAGTCGCCCAGCACGCCCAGCCGCTTGAAGTCGGCCTTCTGGCGCTCGACCTGGGCGGCCGCGTAGGCGCGCGCCTTGGCCTGCACTTCGGACACCGGCAGGCCCTTGCCGTACTGCTTTTCGATCTGGATCTCGATCGGCATGCCGTGGCAGTCCCAGCCCGGCACGTAGGGGGCGTCGAAGCCGGCCAGCGTGCGCGCCTTGACGATGATGTCTTTCAGGATCTTGTTGACGGCGTGGCCGATGTGGATGTCGCCGTTGGCGTAGGGCGGGCCGTCGTGCAGCACGAAGCGCGGGCGGCCGGCGCTGGCCTGGCGGATGACCTGGTACAGGTGCTTTTCCTCCCAGGACTTGACCCAGCCGGGTTCGCGTTTGGCCAGGTCGCCGCGCATCGGGAACGGCGTGTCGGGGAGGTTCAGGGTTTTCTTGTAGTCCATGGAGGCAGATAAATCGACGTCGGCCCCGGCTGCGGGGCGGTCAGGCAGGCGTGGATGGCTTGCGCGATGGTGGGCGCGGCGCAGGCGCCGCCCACCGCTTCAAATTCGGTCGGTGGCCGACGTTGCGAGGTCGATCTGGCCCAGATGGCTGGCGGCGAAGTAGGCGCGGGCCTGGCGCGCGTCTTCGTCGATCGCCGCGGTGAGGGTGGGCAGATCGACGAATTTTTCTTCGTCGCGGAGTTTTTTCAGGAATTCCACCTGTACGAGTTTACCGTAAGCGTCGCCGCTGAAATCCAGCAGGTGTACTTCCAGCAGCACGCGGCCGCTGTCGTCTACCGTCGGGCGCACGCCCAGGCTGGCCACGCCGGCCAGCGGCCGGGCAGCCAGGCCCTGCACCTGCACCACGAAAATGCCAGACAGCGCCGGGTTGCGGTGCGGAATGCGCAGGTTCAGCGTGGGGAAGCCCAGCGTGCGGCCCAGCTTCTGGCCGTGGATGACGTGGCCCGACACGCTGTAGCGGCGGCCCAGCAGCTCGGCGGCGCGGTCGAGGTCGCCGGCGGCCAGCGCGGCGCGGATGGCCGAGCTGGAAATGCGCTGGCCGTGGTCGGTGACGGAATCGAGCGACTCCACCACGAAGCCGCCGCGCGCGGCGTTGGCGCGCAACAGGTCGATGTCGCCGGTGCGGCGCGCGCCGAAGCGGAAATCGTCGCCCACCAGCAGCCAGCGGGCGTGCAGGCCTTGCACCAGCAGGCGGTCGATGAATTCCTGCGCCGGCATGCCGGCCAGCCGGCTGTCGAAGCGTTCCACCACCACGTGCCGCATGCCGGCCTGCGCCAGCGCGCACAGTTCGTCGCGCAGCGCGGCGATGCGGGTGGGCGCCAGTTCGGGCCGGTTGTGCAGCCGGGCGAAGAATTCGCGCGGATGCGGCTCGAACGTCATCACGGTAGGGATCAGGCCGTGGGTGTCGGCGGCCCGGCGCACCCGCGCCAGCATGGCCTGGTGGCCGCGGTGCACGCCGTCGAAATTGCCGATCGCCAGCGCGCAGGGGCCGCGCAGCGCCGGCGGCGGCAAGCCGCGGAACACGCGCAGCGCGGCGCGCGCAGCGGGAACGGAAGTGGGGTCGGGCTTCAAGCGGCTGCCGTCGAAGGATGGGCTAAAACATTGAATTATAGGAGTTTTTCGGCCTTTCGCAGAGGCGCGATGCTACAATCCGGCGATGACGATATCGCCTTTCCCGTCTGCCCGGCCGTGCCGCCTGGTCGTCCTGATTTCGGGGCGGGGCAGCAATCTGCAATCCATCGCCGAAGCCTGCCGTACGCGCGGCTGGCCGGCCGAAATCCGCGCCGTGATCGCCAACCGCCCCCAGGCCGCCGGCCTGCAGTGGGCCGCCGGCCACGGCATCCCGACCCGCGTGGTGTCGCACCGCGACCACGCCGACCGCGCCGCGTTCGACGCCGCGCTGGCGCGCGAAATCGACGCCTTCGAACCCGATTACGTCTTGCTGGCCGGCTTCATGCGCATCCTGACCGACGGCTTCGTCGGCCATTACGCCGGCCGGCTGGTCAACATCCATCCCTCGCTGCTGCCGCTGTTCCCGGGGCTGGAAACCCATAAGCAGGCGCTGGAGGCCGGCGTGCAGGTGCACGGCTGCACCGTGCATTTCGTCACGCCCCGGCTCGACCACGGCCCCATCATCGCCCAGGGCGTGGTGCCGGTGCTGGCCGGCGACACCGAAGCCGCGCTGGCCGAACGCGTGCTTACGGTCGAGCACCGTGTCTATCCGCTGGTCGTGCGCTGGCTGGCCGAAGGCCGGGTGCGGCTCGACGGCGACCGGGTGCAGGTGGAAGGCTGCCCGCAGCGCACGATCGGCGTCGAGCCGCCGGCCGGCCCGGCCGTGGCCGCCGGTGGAGCCGCCGCATGACGCCGCGCCGGCCAACCGGCCCTCGCGGGGCGGCGATCGGCCGTCTTCGCCGGCCAGGCGCCAGGCGGAACCGCGCGGCGCCGCGCCGCGCGATGGCGCCCCGCGGCCTTCGCCGAACCGGCCGTCCGCGCATCGCGGCCCTGCATCGGGCGACGGCCCCCGGCGGCCCGCATCGGCCGGCCACCCCGCCGCGGCCCGCATCGACCAGGTGCGTTCGGCGCTGGGCGAGATCCTGCAATGGGCCGGCCCGGCCGACCAGGTGCTGTCGCGCTGGTTCCGCGAACATCCCCGGCTGGGCGGGCGCGACCGCGGCGACGTGGCCGAGGCGGTGTACGACGTGCTGCGCCACCTGCGCCGCTACCGCCACGTGGCAGAGGGCGGGCGCGGCGCCGCCACCCGCCGGCTGGCCATCCTGGGCCTGGCCGCCACGCTCGGCGCCGATGCGCTGCGCCCCGCGCTGGCCGACGACGAAGCCGACTGGCTGGAACGCGTCGGCGCCATCGCGCCCGAATCGCTGCCGCGCGAAGTGCGGCTCAGCGTGCCCGACTGGCTGGCCGAGGCGCTGGCCATCGAGCCCGACAGCGACGCGCTGTTCGAGGCGCTCAACCGCGCGGCCCCGCTCGACATCCGCGTCAACCCGATGAAGGCCGAGCGCGACGCCGTGCTGGCCGAACTGCGCGCCGCCGACGGCGCGCCGCGCGCCGAGCCCACGCCGTATTCGCCGTTCGGCATCCGCCTGCAGGGCCGGCCGGCATTGAACCGCTGGCAGCGCTTCACCGATGGCAGCATCGAGGTGCAGGACGAAGGCAGCCAGCTGCTGGCGCTGCTGGTGGCGCCGCGGCGCGGCGAGATGGTGATCGACTTCTGCGCCGGCGCCGGCGGCAAGACGCTGCTGCTGGGCGCGCTGATGCGCTCCACCGGCCGCCTGTACGCCTTCGACGTTTCCCAGGCGCGGCTGGCCCGGCTCAAGCCGCGCCTGGCGCGCAGCGGTTTGTCGAACGTGGTACCGGTAGTGATCGCCAACGAGAACGACCCGCGCGTCAAGCGGCTGGCGCGCAAGGCGCATCGCGTGCTGGTCGATGCCCCGTGCAGCGGGGTCGGCACGCTGCGCCGCAACCCCGACCTGAAATGGCGGCAAAGCCCCGAAAGCGTGTCCGACCTCTGCCTGACGCAACGCAACATCCTGGCCGCCGCCGCCCGCTGCGTAGCCCCCGGCGGCCGGCTGGTGTATGCCACCTGCAGCGTGCTGCGGGTCGAGAACGAAGACCAGGTCGAGCACTTCCTGGCCACCCATCCCGATTTCGAGCTGTTGCCGGCCGGCGACATCCTGGCCGAACGCGCCGCGCCGCCGGGGCTGGCCGGCCCCTACCTGAAGCTGCGGCCCGACGTCCACGGCAGCGACGGTTTTTTCGCCGCGGCCCTGCAGCGGCGGCTGTCGCCCGCGCCGGCCCAGGCCGCCCAGGCGGCGGTGGCGCTGCCGGAGCCGGACGCCGAACAGGCGCAGGACGAGCCCGGGCCAGGCGCCGATCTGCTGTCCGAGCCGCTGGATTCGACGGATGGCGATCTCCAGGCTTGATCTGCCTTGATCTGCCTCAATGTACCCCTGTATGCATCAGGGATATTCCTCCGTACAATTTCTTTGCACGCAGAAGACAATTCCAATTGTCCGCCATGCCGCAGGAGCGGGTTTCCCCTGGGGAACCCCGAGCCTGCATTGCTTCTCCAACGCCTCGGGTAGAAAAACGGGGTCGCGGAGCGCGGCTTGGTCTAAACTTCCCGGCGCCCCGGGCTTTCCTCGCGGAAAGAGCGGAGCGCGGAACGCGCCGCTACGAGCCCGGCGCGTTTCGGGTACATGGCTCGGTATGCAGGCGGCGCCGCGGGGCGTGGCCTGTCCCGGGGGCTTCCCCCTTGAGCCGACGGCGGATCCGCCGCGCGGCCCGTGAGGTAGTATGGATTTCCTGCTTTCGTTTCTGTCCAATGGCCTGGCCGACGCCTCCTGGTGGCAGATCATCGCATTCACCCTGGTGGCCACCCACGTCACCATCCTCGCCGTTACGATCTACCTGCATCGTTCCCAGGCCCACCGCGGCCTCGACCTGCATCCCGCGGTCGCCCATTTCTTCCGCTTCTGGCTGTGGCTGACCACCGGCATGGTCACCAAGGAATGGGTCTCCATCCACCGCAAGCACCATGCGCGCTGCGAGCGCGAAGGCGATCCGCATTCGCCCATGGTGTTCGGCATCGGCAAGGTGTTCTTCCAGGGCGCCGAACTGTACCGCGCCGAGGCCAGCAACCCCGAAACGCTGGAAAAATTCGGCCACGGCACGCCCAACGACTGGGTCGAGCGCAACGTCTACTCGCGCTTCACGTGGCAGGGCGCCGGCCTGATGATGATCATCGACGTCCTGCTGTTCGGCGCCATCGGGTTGACGGTGTGGGCCGTGCAGATGATCTGGATCCCGTTCTGGGCCGCCGGCGTGGTCAACGGCATCGGCCACTACTGGGGCTACCGCAACTACGCCAGCCCCGACACCAGCCGCAACGTGTTCCCCTGGGGCATCGTGATCGGCGGCGAAGAACTGCACAACAACCACCACGCCTATGCGTCGTCGGCGCGCTTTTCCACCAAGTGGTACGAGTTCGACCTGGGCTGGTGGTACATCCGCCTGTTCGAAGTCCTGGGCCTGGCCAAGGTCAAGAAAGTGGCGCCGAAGGTGCGGCTGCATCACAGCAAGCCGGCGGTAGACCTGGAAACGCTGCAGGCCGTCATCACTCACCGCTACGAAATCATGGCGCGCTATGCCGACGTGCTCAAGCATGTATGCCACGACGAGATCCAGCGCCTGAAGGCCGCCAGCGACTCCACCCAGGCCGCGGTGCTGGCGCGCGTGCGCGCGCTGCTGCACCACGACGAGGTGCCCGATGCCCATCGCTCCGAGGTCGACACCGTGCTGGCCGACCATCGCTCGCTGGCCCTGCTGGTCGAGATGCGGCGCGAACTGGCCAAGATCTGGGACCGTTCCAGCGCCTCCAGCGAGCAGCTGATGCGCGACCTGCAGGACTGGTGCAACAGGGCCCAGCAGAGCGGCATCGCGCGGCTCGAGGAATTCTCGGCGCGGCTGCGCAGCTACGCGGCCTGAAGCGGCCAGGGCCGGATCAAAGAGAGCCTGCGGGCTCTCTTTTTTTCGTCCATGCCGACGAGACTGCCATGCCCGGGCACGGCGCGCAATTGGCCACGGCGGCGGATGCATTGCAGCAATTACGCCGGGCCTGACCGGCAGGCACGCCGCGCCGCTGTGGTGCAGTGCCGCAAACCAGCGCTCAAGGTCATGCGAAAAGCGTCGATATAAAGGCGATGGGAGGGCTCCCCGCAAGCCTTCCAACCGCTTGATCAACATCACCGAAGAGTGGTCGCATGCTGAAAAGTCAGGAAATGTCGCTGGACAAGAAGGAACGCAGTTGGCTGCCTTGGTGGGGCAAAACAGGCAAGCTCAGCATGCGCTGGTCGACCTGGCTCAACAAGGACCGCTACGAGGCCATCGAGGCCACCTTCGAAGGCATCGCGCAAACGCGCGTGGCCATCCTCAAGACCTGGGCCGAGCAGTTGTGGCAGCACCTGGAGGCGTGCGCCGCGCAATTGGCGCCGGGTTTTCCGGCCATCGAGCCCGGCTGGCTCGACGAGAAAAAAGGGATGGCCCCCGAATTTTCCGAGCTGTTCGTGATCGGCGCCGACCTGCGCGTCATTGCTTCCACCGTGCCGTCGCGGATCGGCGCGTCCTGTGCGGTGCCCGAGGCCGGCCGCCGCGGGCTGGCCCAGCCCTTCCTGCACGGCCCCTATGCCGACCCCGTCACCGCGCAGTTGCCGCCGTCCACCTCGCGCTTCCACGACGAGGTCACGCTGATGTTCTACCAGCCCATCGTGCGCGACGGCCTCACGGTCGGCGCGCTGTGCGGCCGCGTGCCGAACGACGTGCTGGGCGACCTGATCCAGCGCGAGGCCGGCCACGTGTATCGCGAGTCGGGCGACAACTACGTGTTCATGGTCGAATCGCGCTTCGATCCGTCGATCCGGCCCGGTACCGCGCTATCGCGCTCGCGCTTCGAGGACGACACCTTCACGCACGGCGACAACCTCAAGCACGGCGTGCGCACCGCCTATGGCACCGTGCGCATCCGCGAACATACCGAACTCGAACTGCTGTTCACCGATCCGGCCACCGGCCAGCTCCACCCCGGCGTGCGCGAAACCATGCGCAAGGGGCAGAACCTGTTCGTCACCTACCCCGGCTATTCCGACTACCGCCACGTGCCGGTGATCGGCAAGGGCGTCACTTTCCAGATGCCCGGCTCGATCGACAGATGGGGCATGATGTGCGAGGGCGATCTGGAAGAGGTCTACCGCTATCGCAGCATCGGCTTCGGGCTGCTGCGCCTGTACATCGTGCTGGCCATCTCGGTCGGCGCCGTGGCGGTGGGCGCGCAATACCTGCTGGCGCTGTCGCCGCCGAAGTCGGCCGGGCTCGCGCTGGCCTGGGTGGCGGTCAGCACCTGGGCCTTCCGCCGCTGGGGCGTCAAGCCGGTGTCGAGCCGCATCCGCCGCACCAGCGCGGTGATCCGCGGCATCGCCGAAGGCGGCGGCAACCTCACGCAGCGCCTGCCGGCGGTCGACGGCCGCATCGACGAAACCACTACCGTGGCGCAGTGGGTCAACAGCTTCATCGATGCGCTCGACCGCACCATCGGCCGCGTGGTCCGCACCTCGGGCGAGATCCACTCCACCAACCAGTCGCTGCAGTACAAGAGCCAGCACAGCAGCGCCGCCTCCAGCGAAATGCTCAAGACCACCCAGTCGATGCTGGATGCGCTCGGCCGCCAGCGCGCCGAGGTGCAGGCCGCCACCGACAACGCCCATTCCATGCAGCAGGTGGTGCGCGACGAGAAGAGCAAGTCGCAGCACCAGTTCGGCGTGCTGCAGGCGCGCGTGCAGGACATCCGCCAGGCCGTGGGCTCGGCCGCCGACCGCATTTCGCAGCTCGAAGCCAGCACCGAAGAAATCGGCCGCGTGGTGACGATGATCGCGGCCATCGCGCGGCAGAGCAATCTGCTGTCGCTGAACGCGGCCATCGAAGCGGCCCGCGCCGGCGAGGCCGGCCGCGGCTTCGCGGTGGTGGCCGACGAGGTGCGCAAGCTGGCCGACAGCACGGCCAACGCCACCGGCGAGATCGAGGCGATGATCGGCAAGGTGCAGCAGGAGGCCAAGCAATCGGTGCAGATGATGGTCGACGGCCTGGCGCAGATGGAAGAAGGCTTCAAGCTGGCCACCGAAGCCGCCAACGACCGCGGCGAGATCGATACCGTGATGGAGCGCATGTTCGCCACCATCGGCCAGATCGCCGACAGCACCCAGGTGGGCGGCAAGCAGATCGACCTGATGAGCCAGGCCGCGCAAAGCATGCAGCTGGCCATTGGCGAGGCCCAGCGCAGCGCCGAGCAGACCAGCTTCGCGGCCGCCCGGCTGCACCGGCTGGTCAGCACCTTCCAGGTGTCGGCGGGCTAGGCGGGCGATCCGTCGCCGCGCGCGTCGCCCAGCTGCCGGCGCAGGAAGGCCACCAGCGATTCCACCGTGCGGTCGGGGTGCGGCGCGGCGGGCGACACCACGCCGATCTCGATCCGTTCGGCCGGCGCCAACGCCAGCGTGCGCAGCGGCTGGCCGCCGAAGGGCGGCACGCTGATGCGGGCCACGATGGCCGCGCCCACGCCGCTGCGCACCAGTTCGATGGCCGTCCACGCATCGCGCACCTCGACGTCGAAGCGCGGAGCGACGCCGGCCGCCGCGAACCAGCGGTCGACGATGGGCCGGATCAGGCCGCTGGGCTTGAGCCCGATCAGCGGACAGTCCGCCAGGTCGGCGGGGCTGGCGGCATCGCCCGCCGCCGGCGGGAGCCCGGCCGGCGCCACGCACACCAGGTCGCTGCTGAACACGCGCGTGGTGGCGATGCGGTCCGTTTCCACCGGCAGCGATACCACCGCGAGATCGGCCTGGCCGGCCAGGATGCGGCGCACGATGGTGGCCCGGTGGGCGGTGTCGATGTCCAGCCGGATGCCTGGGTGCTGCGCCGCATAGCGGCCGATGGCATGGACGCAGGCGCCGGTCGACAGCGCCGGCGTCAGCAGGATGCGCAGCACGGCGCGCTGGTGGTTGGCGATCAGTCGCGCCACGGTTTCGATCTCGTCCAGCCCTTCGTACAGCCGGTCCACCTCGTTGACCAGCTGGTGCGCCTCGGGCGTCGGGATCAGCTTGCCCTTGGCGCGCACGAACAGCGGGAAGCCCACCGCGCTTTCCAGCGAGCCGATCAGGTAGCTCACGGCCGGCTGCGTGATGGACAGCACGGCGCTCGCCCTCACCATGGTGCCTTCGCGCATGACGGCGCGGAAGGCTTCGATCTGCCTGAGTTTCAACGTCAATGCCCGGTCTCCGAACAGGATGGGGTCAACGTCGATGATTAAGCAGAAACACGCATGGTTTGTCCATGATTTCGCGCACGCATTCCCGGTGCCACGGCCAGAGCAAGCCGACCCACGGACGCCGCGGATCCGGCTTTGCCGGTCCGCTGGCGTCGCCCCTCGAGGGGCGCGCGAAGCGCGCAGGGGTGGGCCGATCAATCCACGGAAATGTTGGCCGCCTTGCTGATCGCCGCCACGCGTTCCATGTCGCGCCGGATGACCTCGGCGAATTCCTCCGAACTGCTGTGCGCCGGAAACACGCCCTGGCCGAGGTACTTCTTGCGCAGCTCGTCGGCCTGCAACGCCGCCGCCATGGCCGCCTGGATCGCCTGCCGGGCGGCGCCGGGCATGCCGGCCGGGCCTACCAGGCCGTACCAGGTGGGCTGGTTGTTGTCCGGCCAGCCCGCCTCGGCGTAGGTGGGCACCTCGGGCAGCATGTCCAGGCGCGAGGGCCAGCTGACGGCCAGCGCGTGGACCCGCCCGCCCTTCAGGTATGGGAAGGCGGAGGCCACCGAGGTGAAGGTCGAGTCGACCTGGCCCGCCGCCAGGTCCGCCAGCGCCTGCGACGCCCCTTTGTACGGAACGTGCAGCATCGACGTGCCGGTGGAGCGCTTGAACTGCTCGCCCCAGATGTGGCCGATGGTGCCGGTGCCGGGCGAGGAATAGGTCAGCCGGTCGGGGTGGCCGCGCAGGTACTCGACGAAGCCGGCCAGATCCCTGGCCGGGACTTTGTCGCTGACCAGCAGGATGCCCGGCGCCAGCGCGATCTCGCCCAGCAAGGTGAAATCGGTCAGCGGGTTGTAGTCGGCCTTCTTGTAGACGATCGGGTTGACGGCGTGGGTCGACTGCGTGGCCAGCCCGAGCGTGAAGCCGTCGGGCGCCGCGCGCGCCACTTCGGCGGCGCCGATCAGCCCGCCGGCGCCGCCGCGGTTTTCCACCACCACCGTGGCGTTCAGGCTTTTCGACATCAGGACGGCGATTTCGCGCGCGATCACGTCGGTCGAGCCGCCGGGGGAGAAGGGCACGATCAGGCGGATCGGCCGGTTCTGCGCCAGGGCGGGCCCGGCTGCGGCGCAAGCCGCGAGGCTGAACAGGAATTGTCTTCGGTCCATGGTGCTGCATCCCTCGGAAAATGAAATTGCACGATCCGTCTCCGTCATGTCGCCGCGAGAGCGGCCGCCGCGGCGGCCATGGCGTGCGCGCCGGTGCCGATGGCCCGCTCGTCGCAGAAATAGTCGCTGCGGTGCAGCTGCGTGGACCGGCCCGGCGCCTTGGAGCCGATGCGCAGATGGGCGACCGGCACGCGGCGGGCGTACCAGGCGAAATCCTCGCTGCCCATGGAAGGCGTTTCCAGCGGCGTCAGGACGCCTGCGCCCAGGTGCCGTTCGATCGCCTGCAGCGCCCGGTCCAGGGCCGCGCGATCGTTGACCAGCGCCGGCGCCAGGTTGCGCCATTGGACCTCGATCGTGGTCCGGGTCGCGATCGATACGCCATGCGCCAGCCGGCGCAGCGCAGCCTCGATCTCTTCGACCAGCGCGTCGTCCAGCGCGCGGCAGGTGCCTTCCAGGACCACCTCGTCGCAGATCACGTTGCGCGCGCGGCCGCCCTCGATGCGGCCCACCGACAGGATCAGTGGCTGGTCGGGCGAGATTTCCTTGGCGCGGATCGCGTTCAGTCCAGACAGCAGCGGCGGGACGGCCTGCAGCGCATCGACGCCGGAGCGCGGGTGCGCGGCGTGGCCGGCGGCGCCGCGCACCCGGATCACGAAGGCGCTCGACGAGGCCATCGAGGCGCCGTGCCGGTAGCCGATGCGGCCGGCCTCCATCTGCGGCGAATTGTGGCAGCCCAGCAGCACGTCGACGTGCGGCGTTTCGAGCGCGCCGGCCTCGATCATGGCGAGGGCGCCCTCCAGCGTTTCCTCGGCCGGCTGGAACAGGAACTTGAAACGCCCGCGCAGCGCGTCCCTGCCGCCGCAAAGCAGCGTCGCGGCGCCCAGGCCGATGGCGCAGTGCACGTCGTGGCCGCAGGTGTGCGCGGCGCCCGGCACCGTCGAGCGGAAGGGCACGTCGGCCGTTTCGTCCATCGGCAGCGCGTCCATGTCGACGCGCAATCCCACCGTGCGGCCGGGCCTGCCCGTGTCCAGCACCGCCACCACGCCGGTGCGGCCGACGCCGCGCAGCGGTTCGAGCCGCAGCTCCGCCAGATGGCGCGCCACGATGTCGGCTGTCCGGTGTTCGGCGAAGGCCAGTTCGGGATGGCCGTGGATGTCGCGGCGGATGCGGACCAGCCGCTCCAGTTGCGCGCTATCGAGCGGCGCCGTCATCGCCGCGGCTCCGCCGGCGCCGGGAGGATCCGCGCGAAGGCTTCGTCGGTGCCGTTGAGCGAAGCCAGTCGTTCGCCGGCACGGACGCGGCCGTAGCGCTGCGCCTGCGCGCGCTGCAATTCGCGCGCCCTGGGGGCGCATTCGCGCAGCACGGCTTCGGTCACGAAGGCGATGCCGTTTTCGTCCGCCACGGCCAACATGCCGGGCGCGACGGCGATGCCGCCCACCTCGACAGTGCCGCAAAACTCGCCGCCCTGGTAGCGGCGCTTGCAGGTCAGCCCCGTCAGGCCGGTCGCCCACACGGGCAAGGTCAGTCCGCGCAGCTCCTGCAAGTCGGTGACCGGGCCGTCGATCAATACGCCCGCGCAGCCGGCGCGGTCGGCCGCCAGCGCCAGCCCGCCGCCGAAGCAGGCCTCGCGGCCGCCGCCGGGACGCTGCACGACGAGGAAATCGCCCGGCCGCAGCCGCGAGACGGCGTAGTGCAGCGCCGAATTATCGTCGCCCTCGCAGCGGCAGGTGACCGCCACGCCGAACGACGGCTCCCGCCGTCCTGCCAGGTGGCGGAATTCGGGGCCGGTGAAGCCGTCGGCCAGCAGGTGGCCCAGCGCCGCGGGATCCAGGCCGTCGGCCAGCGCGCGAAGGTCGGGCGACAGCGCGGGCGGCGGCGGCGCGAAGCGGAATCCGGGCTGGCACGAAGGCTTGCCTGCGGCTGTCTGCGCGGGTCCGGGCGTATCCAGCCCAGGCAGGAATCGCTCAGGCATGGGCAAGCTCGGCGGCCAGCGGCCGTTCGCCTTCGACCGTCGTGCGGTGCATCAGCCGGATCGAATCGGGATCGAAGGCGTCGCGCCGGTGCAGCAGGCAGCGGTTGTCCCACATCAGCATGTCGCCAGGCCGCCATTGCTGGGCCCATACGTGGCGCGCATCGGTGGCAGCGGCCCACAGTTCGGCCAGCAGCGCGGCAGCCTCCGGCTGCGGCACGCCGACGATGGATTGGTGCGGGCGGTCGCCCCCGAGGTAGAGGCAGGGCCGTCCGGAGCCGGCGTGGCGGCGGACGATCGGGTGGTCCACGCCTTCCCACGATGCGTAGTCGTCCGATAGCGGCGCCTTCTTGCCGAGCCTGACCTCGCCGCGGCCGTCGATCACCGACTGATGATGGATCCGCAGCCCGTCCAGCCCTTCCTTGAGCCTGGCATCGAGCCCCGCGTACGCGGCGTACATATTGGCGAAATACGTATTGCCGCCTTGGCCTGGCAGCTCGATCGCGCGCAGGATGGCGGCCGAAGGCGGGCGCTCGACGAACCAGGTGTCCGTATGCCAGCGCACTTCGCCGTCGCCCAGGTCGCCGGCGGGCGAGCCGTCGGCCTTTTTCTTGTTGCTGATGACCAGGATCTCGGGGAATTCGGTGTTCTTTCCCTGCTGCAACTGCCGGGGATGGAATACCGCCGGCCCCAGCGCGCGGCTGAAGGCCACCTGTTCCCGGTCGCCGATCCGCACATTGCGGAAGCGCAAGACCGGGTAGCGGAACCACGCCGCCTTCAATTGATCGACGACCTCCCGGTCGATCGCGTCGAAGGGAAAATCCTCGATTTCCCCGACGAATCCGTCCACCACTTCCCGTACCGCAAATCGCATCGCCGCCTCTCTCGTTCGCTTCGCGCGATGGCGCGGCGAAGCATTGAAGTGTGACGATTATGCGAAGCGGCCGGCGCGCCGGCCAATCGAATCGGCGGGGCCGTCGATAAGGAGATTTGATAGGGCGGGCAATATAGGCCGGGTCTTGTGGCCGCCCAAAACGAAAACCCCGCAGCGGCGTTGCCGGTGCGGGGCTCGTGCCAGCCGGCGCGCCGGGAATTGCGGCGCGGCCGGGCGGAAACGCAAGCAGCGATTACTTCAGCTTGGTTTCTTTGTAGTCGACGTGCTTGCGCGCGACGGGATCGAATTTCTTGATCAGCATCTTTTCGGGCGTGGTGCGCTTGTTCTTCGACGTGGTGTAGAAGTGCCCGGTGCCGGCGGTGGATTCCAGCTTGATCTTTTCGCGAATGCCTTTGGCCATGATGTGCTCCTGGGAAGCGCTCGGGATGTTCGGATATTAAACCGCTTCGCCGCGCGCGCGCAGGTCGGCCAGCACGGATTCGATGCCGTTCTTGTCGATGGTGCGCAGGGCGTTGGTGCTGACGCGCAGGCGGACCCAGCGGTTTTCGCTTTCGACCCAGAACTTGCGGTATTGCAGGTTGGGCAGGAAGCGGCGCTTGGTCTTGTTGTTGGCGTGCGATACGTTGTTGCCGACGGTCGGCGCCTTACCGGTAACCTGACAGACTCGTGCCATGGCGGAAACCTCTACTGTTAACTTGTTCGTGAAATGCGAAACAGGCGCAAAACCAAGGGATACGCAGCACCCCGCGGCCCGTTTCCAGCAGTCCGTTCGCGACAATGGGCGTACCGGCTGGCAGAAAGCTCGCTAGCTTAACATTTGCCGCCCGCCAAATCAACAACCGGCTGGCCCCCGGGGCGCGGGCAGCCGGTTGTTGCGTATTCGCCGCGCGACGGGCGGCCAAGGCGAGGCTATTCGGCCGTGATGTTGGCCTCGCGGATGATGGGTTCGTAGCGGGCCCGCTCGGCCTTGATGAAGGCCGCGAATTCTTCCGGCGTGCTGCCGGCCGGCTCGCCGCCCTGGGTGGCCGATACGTCGCGCACCGTCTTGGAATGCACGGCGCGGATGGTGGCCTCGCTGAGCTTGCGCAGGACGTCCGGCGGCAGGCCCTTGGGCGCGACCAGCCCATACCAGGCCACCGACTGGTAGCCCGGCAGGGCCAGTTCCGACAGCGTGGGCACGTCGGGCAGCGCCAGCGCCCGCTTGGGCGAGGTCATCGCCAGCGCGCGCACCATGCCCGATTGCAGCATGGGCAGCGAGGGCAGGGTCACGATCATGTCGACGTTGCCGGCGGCCACGTCCTTCAGCGCCGGGGCGCCGCCCTTGTAGGGCACGTGGGTCAGGTTCAGGCCGGCCATCTTGGCGAACAGCGCGCCCGCCAGGTGCTGCGAAGAACCGTTGCCGCCGGAGGCGTAGGTCATCGGCGCGGGGCTGGACTTGGCCAGCGCGATCAGAGACTTGAGATCCTTGGCCGGTGAACCGGGCGGCACCAGCACCGCCATCGGGTAGGTGGCGATCAGGCTGATCGGCTGGAAATCGGCGTCGGTATCGTAGGGCAGGTTCTTGTACAGCAGCGGGTTGATGGCGTGGCCGATGGCCACCAGCCCCAGCGTGTAGCCGTCGGCCGGAGCCTTGGCCAGCATCTGGGCGGCGATCACGCCGTTGGCGCCGCCGCGGTTCTCGGGAATCACGGTCTGGTGCCAGGCGTCGGACAGTTCCTTGCCGATGGCCCGCGCCAGCGAGTCGGAGGCGCCGCCGGGCGGGAACGAGATGATGATGCGGACCGGCTTGTCGGGGTACTCGGCGCGGGCGGCGGCTGCGCCCAGGAACAGGGCGGCGAAAACGAACGCGATGCGGATGAAGCTGCGCGCGATGTGCATGGATGTCTCCTTTGGCTGGCATGTCGGGGCATGCCCCTTATGGCGTTTCTCGTTCTGTGCCCGGCCCCGCGATGGCGCGGGGCCGGGCGGCTGGCAGGGCCGGCGCGGCCGCCGCGCGCTCACTCTACGTAGCGGCCGGACGGCGTGCCCAGGACCGTGGTGCGCTCCAGGTGGCGCAGCTCGCCTTCGTCGTAGTCGCCCAGCGCCAGGTGCATCGTGCAGCGGTTGTCCCACAGCAGGATGTCGTCGGGCTTCCAGCTGTGGCGGTAGACGAACTGCGGGCGGCTGGCGTGGCGGCACAGGTAGTCGATGAGGGGGCGGCTTTCGGCCTCGGTCATGTCGACGAAGCTCTTGACCTTCTCGCCGATGTAGAGTGCCTTGCGGCCGGTTTCCGGGTGCACGCGCACCACCGGCTGCGCCACCGGCGGGTTCAGGCGCCGGGTTTCGGCGGCGCGCTCGGCGCTCAGGTCCACGATCTTGCGCACGCCGCCGGCGTGGATGCCTTCCAGGTTCTCCACCAGCCGCTTCATGCCGGGCGACAGCGCCTCGTAGGCCATCGTCATGTTGGCGAACATGGTGTCGCCGCCCACCGGCGGCACGGTTATCGCGCGCAGCAGCGAGCCCAGCGCCGGCACCAGCGTGAACGACATGTCGGAATGCCACAGCTGGCCGGTGTACTTGCCGTCGCCCGGCTGGCCGTTGGCCTTGGGCGCGTTGGTGACCATCAGCAGCTCCGGGTATTCCGGGTGGCGGTCGCGCGGCAGGTTGTCGTGGCGGTCGAGCTCGCCGAAGCGGCGGCTGAACGCGATGTGCTGCTCGCGGGTGACGCGCTGGCCGCGGAACAGCAGGATGCCGTATTTCAGGAAGGCCTCGTGCACCGCCGCGAAGGTGTTGTCGTCGACGCCGGCGGCGATGTCGATGCCACAGACTTCCGCGCCTAGCGCATGCGACAGGCGCCTGAGAGTGATTGCCATACCGTCCTCCTTTGATCGCGTCGACTATACGGGGCCGAAAACCATTGCGTAAAATGAGTTGTTCGGGCAATTCCATTGCCCAATGGCAATGATTTCCGCAACCATCGCATATCTTTGCGCCCCATGACGCTGCAACAGCTGCTCTGCTTCTGCACCCTGGTCGACTGCGACCTGCGCGTGGCGCGCACGGCCGATGCCCTGCACACCACGCAGCCGGCGGTCAGCAAAATGATCCGCGCCCTCGAAACCACGGTAGGCGGCGACGTATTCATGCGCCGCGGCAACCGCCTGGTCGGGCTGACCGACACCGGACGCGAGGCGCTGGTGCTGGCGCGCCGCGCCGTCAACGCCGCGCGCGGCATCGACGCCCTGGTGCGCCACGGCAGCGGCCGGGCCAGCGGCATGCTGCGCGTGGCCACCACCCACATCCACGCCCGCTATGCGCTGCTGCCGGTGGTGCAGCGCTTCGCCCGGCGCTATCCCGACGTCAGCCTGTCGATCAGCCAGGGCGCGCCGGCGCAGATCGTCGACTGGGTCGATCAGGGCGCGGTCGACCTGGGCGTGTCGACCCCGGCCGCGGTCATGCCGCCGTCGGTCGTCGCGCTGCCGAGCTATCCGATCGAACGCTGCCTGATCGCCGCCCGCGGCCACCCGCTGCTGCGCACCCGGCCGCTCACGCTGGCGGCCATCGCCCGCCATCCGCTCATCACCTACGACGAGAATTTCAGCTCGGGCCAGGTCGTGCTGGCCGCGTTCCAGCGCGCCGGCATCACGCCGCGCATCGCGCTGCGCGCCACCGAGGCCGGCATCATCAAGGCCTACGTGGCGGCCGGCGTGGGCGTGGCGGTGATCCAGAAACGCGCGGTGGACGCCGGCCGCGACACCGACCTGAGCGTGCTGGACACCGGGACGCTGTTCCCGCCGTCGACCACCTTCCTCACCCTGCGGCACGACAGCTTCCTGCACGGCTACATGCAGGACTTCATCGGCATGGTGGAGCCGCGCTGGAAGCCGGCCGCGCTGCGCAAGGCCGTGGCGGCGCACGGCAGCGGCGCATCGCCTAGACCAGCCCGCGTTCCGCCATCGACGTGATCTGCCGCCCGGCTACGATGAGATGGTCGAGCAGCCGCACGTCCACCAGCAGCAGCGCGCTGCGGACGTGGCGGGTGAGCTGCTCGTCGGCCTGGCTGGGGTCGGGATTGCCGGACGGGTGGTTGTGCGCGAGGATGACCGCCGCCGCGTGGTGGCGCAGCGCCGCGCGCACCAGTTCACGCGGGTACAGCGTGGCCTGGGCCAGCGTACCTTCCGACAGCATTTCGCCGGCGATCAGGCGGTTGCGGGTGTCCAGGTACAGCGCCAGGCAGCATTCCACCTCGCGGTGCGCCAGCGTGGTGGCGCAGTAGCGGCGCACGGCCTCGGGATGGTCCATCACGTCGTCGCGCTGCAGGGTCTCGCCGATCTCGCGGCGCGCCAGTTCCAGGATGGCCTGCAACTGGCCCGTCTTGACGTCGCCCAGGCCGGGAATCTTGCGCAATTCGTGGCGCGGCGCGGCGAACAGGCCGCGCAGGCCGCCGAAGCGCGTCAGCAGCGCGCGGCCCAGTTCCAGGGCGTTGCAGCCCGGCGTGCCGGTGCGCAGCAGCACCGCCAGCAGCTCGGCATCGGTCAGCACGCCGGGGCCGTGGCGCAGCAGGCGTTCGCGGGGCTGTTCTTCGGGCGGCAGGGCGGCCTGGGGGGAAGTGGTTCTTAGCATGATGGGCGGGTGGAGTGGCGAAGTGGCAGCCGGCAAAGCGGCTAAAATTCCCTTTTTGCCGCACGGCACCGCTACGGTGACACGATCTTGACTTCCGCTTCCGCCGATTCGCTCCCGGTTGTCCGTGAGGACTCCTACGTAACCCTGCACTACCGGATCTCGCTCGCGTCCGGCGCGGGGGCCGGCGAGGTGTTCGCCGACACCTTCACCGGCCGCCCGGCCACGCTGCAGATGGGCGCCGGCCAGTGGGCGCCCGGCATGGAAGCCGGCCTGCTGGGGCACGCCGAAGGCGAATCCTTCAGCATCGAACTGCCGCCTGCCCAGGCCTATGGCGACCGCAATCCCGAATTGATCCAGCGCGTCACCCTGGCGATGCTGCGCGAGCACGCCGGCGACGAGCAATTCGAGCCCGGCGACCTGGTCGAATTCGCGGCGCCCAACGGCGGCCGCTATTCCGGCGTGTTCAAGGAAATGGGCGACGGCTACGCGGTGTTCGACTTCAACCATCCGCTGGCCGGCAGCGCGCTCAAGGTCGACGTGGCCATCCTCGGGGTGCTGTGATGGTGGCAGAGGTCGTCCTGGCCCAGCCGCGCGGCTTCTGTGCCGGCGTCGACCGCGCCATCGAGATCGTCGAGCGCGCGATCGAGCTGTACGGGGCGCCCATCTACGTGCGCCACGAGATCGTGCACAACCGCTACGTGGTGGAAGACCTGCGCGCCAAGGGCGCCATCTTCATCGACGAACTGGATGAGGCCCCGGCCGGCGCCACCGTGGTGTTCTCGGCCCATGGCGTGGCGCGCGCGGTGCGCCGCGAGGCGGCCGAGCGCGGGCTGCAGGTGTTCGACGCCACCTGCCCGCTGGTCACCAAGGTGCACGTCGAAGTGGCCAAGATGCGCGCCGCCGGCAACGAGATCGTGATGATCGGCCACAAGGGGCATCCGGAAGTCGAGGGCACGCTGGGCCAGTCCGACGACGGCATGTACCTGGTCGAGACCGTGGCCGACGTGCAGGCGCTGCGGGTGGCCGATCCGTCCCGCCTGGCCTACGTGACGCAGACCACGCTGTCGGTGGATGACGCGGCCGAGGTCGCGGCGGCGCTGAAGGCGCGCTTTCCCGGCATCGTCGAGCCCAAGAAGAGCGACATCTGCTATGCCACGCAGAACCGCCAGGATGCCGTCAAGATCATGGCGCCCGCGTGCGACCTGGTGCTGGTGGTGGGCAGCGTCAACAGTTCCAACTCGAACCGGCTGCGCGAGGTGGCCGAACGCAAGGGCGCCGCGGCCTACCTGATCGACGGGCCGGACGATATCGATCCGGGCTGGCTTGCCGGGCGGTCGCGGGTCGGCGTCACGGCGGGGGCGTCGGCGCCGGAAGTGCTGGTGCAGAGCGTGATTGCGCGGCTGAAGGAACAAGGGGCGGTGTCGGTGCGCACGCTGGCCGGGGTGGAAGAGGGCGTGGCGTTTCCGCTGCCGAAGGGGTTGTCGAAGGGCGTGAAGGCTTGAGCGAAGGATTGTTTGAACTCAGGAGCGATTCTTTGCTAGAATGCCGGGCTTTCCAGCAGTCTTTCTTGCCCTGTGCGGCAGGGGGCGGCGGGAAGGGACGCCGGATTAGCTCAGTTGGTAGAGCAGCGCATTCGTAATGCGAAGGTCGTAGGTTCGACTCCTATATCCGGCACCAGTAGATTTCGGCATTCAGGCCAACCCATGGGGTTGGCCTTTGCTTTTCCGGTCAGGCTCCTGCAGCCTTCTTGCGCACGGTGCGGAGTTGTTCGCTTGTGGGCCCGCCGACATCGCCATGACGCCGCACGTATTCGCGCAGAACCTCGTCCATCCGGGACTGCCAGCCGCTGCCGCTGGCGCGGAAGAACTCGACGACTTCCCGGCTGTAGCGGACGGACAGCAGGATTTTCGGTGAAGGGGAATGAGGACGGCCGCCCTTGTTGACCACAGCGCGCTTGAGCGCATCCTCGGTCAGGTCGGGCAATTCGTCATATTCACCGCGGTCGATTTCATGCGTATCTACGCGGGACAAGTCAGATTTCAAGGTATGGGCCGATGCGTTCTTGCTCGCGCTCATTGGCTTTCCTCATGCTGAAGACTCGGCGCTCCCGGTCTCGTTGGGTGTATCCGATGACGACCATACGGCCGCAAAGCAGGCCATAGCAGATGATTCGTCTTTTGCCGTAGTCGGACCGGATATCTTCGATCTCGGCCGTGGTCCCTCGAACACTTGCGCGGCCTCTTCAAAAGCCAGGCCGCGTTCGATGAGGGTCTTTTCGCGCTTGGCCGGATTGAAGGTAATTTTCATCAGTTTATGTAGCTACAATAACCAATTTGGACGATGGCGGCAAGCGACGGTGTCGCGTCGGTCCTCCAGCGATGCTGGTATCGGTTGTAGCCGGCTGCTGCGCGATTCGTAGTCGCCACAACGGGAAGCCAGCGGTGTCTCCACCGCGCCGTCACATCGGCGTGCTAAGTTCGTCTGAACACATTTGCGTTCGCCACGATGAGCAAGCTATTCCAATACACCCGCCGAGCCAGCCAGCGACGCCTGCTGGCGTTCGAACTTTCCCGCCGCTATGAGTCCGCGCCGGTCGTGGCGGACAGGGCCGGGCCGGCGGCCGATGCCGCCGTAAGCACCAGCGTGGTGGAAGGCAAGGCCTTGCGGGGCAGGGTTTCCGACGCGGAATACACGGCCAACTGAAACACCTGAACGGCCGATCTCGTGGCCGCTCAGGGCCGACAGCAGTCATCCTCGTTTCCCCACGTCACCTCGTTTGGCTGCAAGAACAAGCGCATCCCAGTCATCCGGTGGATTTCCTCTATCCAGCATCTTCCTGAACGCGCGGTAAGCATCGTCGTCGCTTTCATAAGCCCGTTTCGTGTCTTCGTCATTGACCCATGCGATCACGATGATCTTGCTGGCCGCATGGTATCGAAAGAACAGTCGGTACTGCTGGAAGAACTTTGCCCGGAACCAATGCTTGTGTTGGTGTCCCAAGGTTTCACCTTGCCGGTATTCCGCTCGAGTCGGGTCTTGAGGTATGACCTCGAAAGCCAATCGGGCAATGGCAGCCAGACGCTTCGTGGCATTGCGTCGACGGTATCCATCCGGATCCTTGCGCTTCAGTGCTTCAACCTGCTGTTGCAGACTATCCAGTTGTGCACGAAAGAGCGGATGCAGGTAGAGGGTCCATCCATTGACCGTGACGCGCTTGCTCGATTCAGCCGTCATTCGTCATCGGCCGACAGCGGTGCATCGAGGTCGATATCTCCAGCTTCGCTTGCAGCCTTTTGCACGGCAGCGAGCAAGTCGTCAGTCAGGGGCTCCAGGCGTCCAGGATGCGACGCGATATCGCGGGCGAGGAAAGTCAGGAATGCGCCAAGTGCGGGGTCTTCATCATCGGTATTCCCGGCACGCGAGAGCACTACGTCTCCGTTGGGACGAATGCTGTAGTGGATCTTGTCGCGTTTCTTCAGACCAAGGACGCGCCTCACCGTTTCCGGAACGGTGGTCTGGTAGCGTTCGGTGAGGGTGGACTCGACGTCCAGAGTGGTGGGCATGATGATCTCCCAGGGGTGGATGAGGTATGGTAATGCAATTGCATTGCCGAGTCTAGATAGCGGTGCATCGCAGCTCGGCTCACGTGATCCGACCGGAAGAGGCCTGGTGCCGGACGGACATTTCCGCAACGGCGTTCCGTCACCGTCTCCGGTAGAAAGTGCGAAGCCATCTTGCCGGCAATCTTCCATTTTCAGAAATCTGTCATATCCCCGGCACACAGCCCCCACAGAATGCGGTCTTTGTTTTTCACCCGAAGAGCGAGACCGCCACCATGCCGTCGATTTCCCCTTCCTCGATTTCCCTGCTGCTGCGCAGGCGTCTGATGCAGGCGCTGGCCGCGGCCCTGCTGCCGCTGGCGCTGGCGGCCTGCGGCGGCGACGACGATGACGTCGTCGCCGATGCGCCGCCGTCGCAGACGACGCCCGACACGCCGCCGGACGACACCGCGCCGCCCGACGATACGCCCACCCGCAACACCGCCTATCTGAACGCCCAGCCCGGCGACGTCCTGAAGGTCGAGATCAAGGAGCTGATCCCGACCCAGGCCACGCTCGGCTACGACCAGATCTACTACAAGCTGGGCCGCTGGCAGGGCGATTTCGACCGCCCGACCTGGCAGGACGACGAGGAAAACCAGCTGGAATACCTGAACGACACCGTCGGCAAGAAATTCGGCGACTACTGCGAAGACACCGGCCAGGGCGACGTGGTGAAGTTCACGACGATCGAGGCCCTGCGCGCCGCCACGCTGGCCGACCCTTCTACCTACGAGTGCGAGGATGCCCCCGGCACTCACGCCGACGCGATGAAGACCGTGGTGATCGGCTGGGATGGCAACCTCTACCTGACCGATGGCCACCACTCGTTCAGCGCGTTGCGCGAGATCGCCGACGGCGGCCCGGAGCTGGAGGTGTACGTCAAGGTGGACGCGAACTACAGCGATTCGCCCGACCACGACGCCTTCTGGCAGCGCATGGTCGACAACAAGAAGGCCTGGCTGCGCGACGGCGACAACCAGCCGATCACGGTCGACCAGCTGCCGGCCCGCCTGGGCCTGCCGCACGACGACGAACCGGGCGGCATGCAGGACGATCCGTACCGTTCGCTGGTCTATTTCACGCGCGACATCGCCTACGATGCCGGCGACCTGCCCGAATTCGCCGAATTCCTGTGGGGCGACTGGCTGCGCGGCCAGGTTACGGCGGGCCAGCTCGATCCGCTGTCGGCTTACGACACGATCGCCACCGCGTCGAACCTGGACGCCGTGCTGGCCAAGAGCACGATCAAGGCCGCCGACCTGTCGCCCAACAACAGCAACACCAGCTACTCGGCCGCGGTGCGCGACGCCACCCTGCGCATGAATACGCTGGCCGACGATGACGTGGTGTCGGGCGACCGCACCGCCGGCAGCCTGGGCCACATCACGATGCTGCCCGGGCAGGACGATGACACGCCCACCGGCGAGGCCCGCGGCGAGCTGAGCGACCTGGCCCGCAGCGATGTCAAGGACAACGGCGACGAACGCGGCGCGGGCAAACTCTGGTTCGCCGCCCACTACCGCGCCTGCGGCGCGCCGCGCGCCGGCGCCTGCTGGGGCTGGTAAGCAGGCGGCTGCCGCACAGCGACCGTGCCGCCTATGCCGCGCGCCGGAGCTCCGGCACGCGGCGGCCGGCTCAATACCCGCCGTTCTGCAGATCGTTCTGCCCGCGGGTGGCCCAGGTGGTCATCCGCGCTTCGATCACCGCGGCCACCGCGTACATCGCGATGCCCATCACGCCGGTCACCATCAGGCCGGCGAACACCAGCGCCACGTCGAAACGCGACGACGCGACCATCATCAGGTGGCCGATGCCGGTTTCGGACGACACCGTCTCGGCCGTGATGCTGCCGACGAAGGCCACCGTGATGGCGATCTTCAGCGACGCGAAGAAGTAGGGCATCGCGCGCGGCACCCCCACCTTGCGCACGATCTCTATCGTGCGCGCCCCCAGCGCGCGCAGCACGTCGCGCTGTTCGGGCTCGATCGTGGCGATGCCGGTGGCCACGTTGACCACGATCGGGAAGAAGCTGATCGCGAACGCGGTGATGATGGCCGGGATCGCGTTGATGCCGAACCACAGCACCAGCACCGGCACCACGGCCACCTTGGGCACGCTGTTGAACGCGATCAGCAGCGGGTAGACGCCGCGGTAGATCAGCGTCGACGAGCCGAAGGCGACCCCCATCAGCATGCCCAGCACCACCGCCAGCGCGAAGCCGATGGAGGTGGTCAGCAGCGTCTGGCCGGCGTTGAGCATCAGCGGCTGCCACCACCGGATGGCGCTGGCGGCCACGGTGCTGGGCGCCGGCAGCACGAATTCGGCGATGCCGAAGGCGCGCACGAAGATCTCCCACAGCGCGAAGAACGCGACGATGATGAGCCAGGGCAGCACTTTTTCCAGGCGCCGCCGGCGGCGCAGGGCGGCCGCGCGCTGCTGCGCGCGAACGGCGCGGTTCGATCCGGGGCGCAGCGGAGCCGGCTCTGCCGGTCCGCCAGCGCCGCCCCCTCGGGAGGCGCGCGTAAGCGCGTAGGTGGGGGTATCAGCCAACATGTTCGGGCTCTCCGGCGGTCGCGTTGGACGGTTGTCGCGCGATATCGATCAGGTCTCGCAGTTCCTGGACCAGCGCGTTGAATTCCGGCGTGAAGGTGTGTTCGCGCCGCCGCGGCCGCACGAAAGGCACCCGGCGTTCGGCGATGACGCGGCCAGGGCGGGCCGACAACACCACGATGCGGTCGGCCAGGTACACCGCCTCGCGCAGATCGTGGGTGACCAGCATTACGGTGGGGCGCCTTGCCAGCCACAGCTCCTGCAGCACGGCCCACAAATCCTCGCGGGTGAAGATGTCGAGCGCGCCGAACGGCTCGTCGAGCATCAGCAGCTTGGGATCGTGGATCAGCGCGCGGCACAGCGAGGCGCGCTGCTGCATGCCGCCCGACAGCTGATGCGGCAGCTTGTGCTCGAAGCCGGCCAGGCCCACCAGCGCCAGCAGCTCGCGCGCCCGCGCCTCGTAGTGGGCGCGGTGCGAGCGCAGGCGGTGCTTGTGCTCGGCCACCACTTCCAGCGGCAGCATCACGTTTTCCAGGATGGTGCGCCAGGGCAGCATGGTCGGGTTCTGGAAGGCCATGCCGACGATGGACAGCGGCCGGTCCACTTCCTTGCCGTCGATGATGACGCCGCCGTCGGTCGGCAGCCACAGCCCGCTCATCAGGCGCATCAGCGTCGACTTGCCGCAGCCCGAGGGGCCGACCACGGCGACCAGTTCGCCGTGGTCGACGTTCATCGTGACGCCTTCCAGCGCCAGCGTGCCTTCGGCGCCGCCATAGTGCATGGCGACGTCGGACAGCTCGGCGAAGGGGCGCCGGTCACGCGACAGGTCGTTCGTCATGTTGGGTCCTCGCGGAAAGTTCGAGCGTTTCTTCGCGCTTCTGCAGCCACCAGGCATAGGGGCGGGGCAGCAGTTCGTGCGGCCTGGCCATGCCCAGTTCCTTGGCGGCGTGGGCGGGCCAGTTGGGGTTCCACATCATTTCGCGGGCCAGCGCGATCAGGTCGCAGTCGCCGGCCTCCAGGTAGCCTTCGGCCTGCCTGGCCTGGGTGATCAGGCCCACGGCCATGGTCGGGATGCCGACCTCGGCGCGGATGCGGCGCGCGAAGGGCACGTGGTAGCCGGGCACGCGCGGCACCACGTGCAACGTCAGCGGGCCGTCGATGCCGCCCGACGAGCAGTCGAACATGTCGACGCCGCGTTCCTTCAGGCGGCCGGCCAGCACCACCGTGTCGTCCATGTTCCAGATGCCGCCGCGACCGTCCACGCAGGAGCCGCGGAAGAACAGCGGCCGGTCGGCCGGCCAGGCCGCGCGCACCGCCTCGACCAGTTCGAGGGCGAAGCGCATGCGGCCCTCGATGTCGCCGCCGTAGCCGTCGGTGCGGTGGTTGGTGATGGGCGACAGGAACTGCTGGATGATGTAGCCGTGCGCGCCGTGCACCTCGCAGATGTCGAAGCCGGCGTCGAGCGAACGCTTGGCGGCGTCGACGTGGGCCTGGATCACGTTGCGGATGTCGTCGCGGTCCATTTCCCTGGGCGTCATCGCCCCTTCCTTGAAGGCGATGGGGCTGGGCGCCAGGCCGGCCCAGGGCGGGCGGCCCTGTTCGGCGTCGGCCGGGCCGAGCGGCGAGAAGCCGTCCCACGGCGCGCGGGTGGCGACCTTGCGGCCGGCATGGCCGAGCTGGATCGCGGCCGCCGCGCCCTGGCCGCGGACGAAATCGGTCACGCGGCGCCAGGCCTTGGCCTGGGCGTCGGTGTAGATGCCGGGGCAGTCGTAGGTCTTGCGCGAGCGTTCCGAGACCGAGGTCTCTTCGCAGAAGACGATGCCGGCGCCGCCCATCGCGAACTTGCCCAGGTGGACCAGGTGCCAGTCGGTGGGCGCGCCGTCGACGGCGGAATACTGCGACATCGGCGAGACGACGATGCGGTTGCGCACGGTCAGGCCGCGCAGCGTCAGGGGCTGGAACAGCAGGGGCTGCGCGGCGGCCGGCGCCTGCGCGGTGTCTCGGGTTTGCGGTTCGGTCATGTCGGGTGTCCTTTGTCGTTGGGGCGCCGTGCCTAGCGGCGGAGCAGGCGCGAAAGAATATTGTCCAGCACATTGTCGAGGTGCTGCGCCATGGTGGCGCGGGCCGGTTCCGGTTCGCCGGTGGCCAGCGCGTCGAGCAGCGCCAGGTGCTCGGCCACCACCTGCGGGAAGTGGCGCGGCGCCGGCGGGGTCGCGAACAGCATCGACTTGCGCCGCAGCTGTTCGATCAGCTCCGCCATGCTGCGGTTGCCGCAGGCCTCGCACACCGCGCGGTGCAGTTCGATGTCGAGCAGCACGCGGGCGTGGTTGTCGGGCGTGTCGGCATGCAGCAGCGCGGCCAGCCGGGCGCGCAGGTCGTCCAGCGTGGCGTCGGAGATGTGGCCGGCCGCCGCGCCGGCGGCCTCCACCTCCAGCAGCCGGCGGATCTTCAGCAGTTCGAGGAATTCCTCCAGCGTGATGCGGCGTACTTCCAGCACACCGTTGTGGCGCTGGATCAGGCCTTCGCCTTCCAGCCGCCGCAGCGCCTCGCGCAGCGGCGTGCGCGAGACGCCCAGCCGCAGCGACAGCTGGCGTTCCGAGAGCGGCGTGCCGAGCGGGATCTCGTGCGTCAGCAGCATCTCGTGCAGTCGCGCATGCAGCCGTGCGACCATGCCCCCCGCCGCTTCGGCGGGGTTGTCGGGGGGGGCGAGCGTATCGTCGGGAAACGGTGTCGGAGCGTTCATGTCATCATTGGTCCATAGCGCGGCACTCATCCCTGCGCCGCCCCTCCAGGATGCGGCGGATCCGGCTCCGCCGGTCCGCTCGCATCGC